>JANYCA010000008.1 GCA_025360525.1 Chitinophagaceae bacterium
GGCACAAACAGCAGCACATTACTTACAGCCGGCATACGGGTAAACATGTTTAAAAGGGAGTATGATTTTTAATGAGCTGTAAAACAGGGTAGCATTTTTTGTCTTTGCTTGATTTTCTATCTAGGATTAATGATTTAGTTCGCATGCATTGGACTGGCCTTATAAAAAAGGCCCGTCCGAACGGTGTTCATCCAGGACGTTAAGAAAATTTAAATGATTGTCGTTAAAAAATGAAATTGGTGTTACCAATGACAGGATTTGCTTTTTGCCTGTAAGTTGCACACCTGCTCGGGAATATGCTGCAGCTTGAGCTAATTTCATTTTAGACAAACATTTAAATTTTTAGCCTTTTTTATGCAGCCTTGATTTTTTTTGTTTCTTTTTTTTATCAAGAAAAAAAAGAAAATAGAGACTACCTATTCAGCAGATTGACTTTGCGAATTAAATAAGTAATCTTATTTCTATTATTCTTTATAAACTACCAGCCTATTTGCAGGCTGATGCAAGCCTGTGACTAAAAATATCCCTGTTATTTTTCCCTTTAAGTGATAGTAGCTTACTTTGCAGCCATGCAACAATACCTACACTTATTACAACATATTATTGATAAGGGAACCGATAAAAGCGATCGCACCGGTACCGGCACCCGGAGTGTTTTTGGCTACCAGATGCGCTTTGATTTAAAAGAAGGATTCCCCCTGGTAACCACCAAAAAATGTCATCTTAAAAGTATCATTTACGAACTGCTTTGGTTTTTAAACGGTGATACTAATATTGGATATTTAAAAGAGCACAATGTAAAAATATGGGATGAATGGGCCGATGAAAATGGCAACCTGGGACCCGTATATGGCAAACAATGGCGCAGCTGGCAAGGAGCCGATGGCGTAGAAATTGACCAGGTAAAAGACGTGATTCATCAGCTAAAAACAAACCCTGACAGCCGCCGTATTATTATTAGCGCCTGGAATGTTGCTGACCTGCCTAAGATGAAACTGATGCCTTGCCATTGTTTGTTTCAGTTTTACACAGCGCCTGCTGCTGACGGAAGAAGAAAATTAAGCTGCCAACTATACCAGCGGAGTGCAGATGTTTTTTTAGGCGTTCCATTTAATATTGCCTCTTATGCGTTACTCACTATGATGATTGCACAGGTTTGTGATATGGACCTGGGAGACTTTGTTTGGACCGGAGGAGATACACACTTGTATAGTAATCATTTTGAACAGGCAAACCTGCAACTTACCCGTATACCCTTTCCATTACCTACAATGAAAATAAACGAAGAAGTGAAAGATATTTTCTACTTTAAGTTCCAAGATTTTGAATTGGTAAATTACCTGTGCCATCCCGGGATAAAAGCACAGGTGGCAGTTTAATAAAAACATACCAGCTAAATTTATCCAGATTTATATTTAATCGCACTGCCTCTAAATGGCGCCGTTTATTGATGGCAAATCTAAAGACTGCATCAGACATTTCTTTTCAACATAAAAATTAATGTTGGCTTAATCTATACTTTTGTACCCACTTTAAGCCAACATTAAATTTACAATACCATTTTTTTTTAATGCCAATACCACCGTAGGAAATAATTGCCCGTTACCGTTAGAAAGTTCAATTTTGCACCATGATTATTTCACTAATAGTTGCCGCATCCGAAAACAATGCCATTGGTAAAAACAACCAGTTACTGTGGCATTTACCCAACGATTTAAAGTTTTTTAAAAATACCACCTGGGGTATGCCGGTTATTATGGGACGAAAAACTTTTGAATCTGTAAATAGACCTTTGCCCGGCCGCATCAACATAGTAATTACCAGGCAGGCAGACTGGGAAGCAGCGGGAGTAACAGTAGCAAGGGATTTACAAGACGCACTAAAAAAAGCTGCCGAAACCAATTGTAAAGAAGCATTTGTAATTGGTGGGGGAGAAATTTATAAGTGGGCTTTGTCTATTACCGATATTATTTACCTTACTAGGGTACATGTACAAATGGAGGGAGATACTTTTTTCCCTTTAATTAATGAAGCTAATTGGGAGTTGGAATCAACCCAGGATTTTTCGGCAGATGAAAAACATGCATATGCTTACAGTTTTCAAAAATGGAAAAAGAGGTAGTTGAAATAATACTTTACATTCCTTATTTCTCATTTTCATTTTATTACTTTGTTTTCAGCATTTCAACTTACAAAAAAATACATCCATTACTACCTATCTGCCAGTAATGGAAAAGGACATGGTGTGCACTCTCCTTTTGTATTTGATTTTATAAAAAATGTTTTAAGAGATAAAATCAGATATCCTTGCTATGCGGCAATAGAACAACAACGGCAGCAATTACTTCAAAATAAAGAGGTAATAGAGGTGGAAGATTTTGGTGCTGGCTCTGCTGTAATGAAATCAAATAAAAGAATCATTAAAAACATTGCCGCATCTTCTTTAAAGCCGAAAAAATTTGCTCAATTATTATTTCGTATTGTTCAATATTATCATCCTGCAACCATCATTGAATTGGGCACTTCTTTGGGTATTACCACCTGTTATTTAGCTAAAGGAAATGAGGCTGGCAAGGTCTTTACTTTTGAAGGCTCCGGCGCCATCGCCGCCATCGCACAAAAAAACTTCGAACATTTACAACTAAACAATATCCAGCTTACCCTGGGAAATTTTGCAAAGTCATTTCAGCCGATGCTGAATAAAATTGGCAAGGTAGATTTAGCCTTCGTTGACGGCAATCACCGCAAACAACCCACCAGTGAATACTTTCATCAATTGCTACAGTATTCATCTGCCTCCACCATACTTATTTTTGATGACATACACTGGAGTGAAGAAATGGAAGCTGCATGGAACCATATTCAACAACATCCCTCCGTAACACTTACGATCGACCTGTTTTTTATCGGGCTTGTTTTCATCAATCCACAGTTTAAAGAGAAGCAACACTTTAGTATTCGGTTTTAAACTGCAGCCGGAAATATTCAAGATGAAATTATATAAACGGTCATTTGTCCTTTAGGGTGTAGAGGCAAAAAACATTAACTTGCGCCCAATTCAATTTAACATGATAATTGGCGTATTAAAAGAACAATTTCCCGAAACCAGAGTCTCCATATTACCAGAGCATATATCAACTTTAAAAAAATGGAAAGTAACCGTGTTGGTACAAATCGGTGCAGGTGAAAATGCTTTTGCAAGCGATGAAAAATATAAGGAAGCGGGTGCGGCAATTGCAAGCCAGAAAGAAATTCTTACAACTGCTGATATCATTTTAACCATCAATCCCCAGCTACCTGCTACCAGTTTTAAACCAGCAACCATTCTGCTCGGTATTTACCAGCCACTTTTTAATCATGGCCTTATTAAAGATTGGGCAGAAAAGGGTTACAGCATTTTTAGCATGGACATGCTGCCCCGTACTACCAGGGCACAAAGTATGGATGTACTCAGCAGCCAGGCCAATATTTCCGGCTACAAAGCAGTATTACTGGCAGCCAATTTATTCCCCCGATATTTCCCCATGTTTATGACTGCAGCAGGTAGCATTCCGCCAGCAAAAATGTTGATATTAGGTGCAGGTGTTGCCGGTCTTCAAGCCATTGCAACGGGCAAAAGATTGGGCGCTGTAGTTGAAGTTTTTGATACAAGGCCTGCAGTAAAGGAAGAAGTAATGAGCCTTGGTGGAAAATTTGTTGAAGTAGAGGGTGCAGCAGATGCCAGCAACGCTGGCGGTTATGCAGTAGAACAAAGTGCAGAATTTATGCAGCGGCAAAAAGCAACCATTGCAGTGAGTGTTGCCAAAGCAGATATCATTATTACAACAGCACAAATACCGGGAAAGAAAGCGCCGGTATTGATTACAACCGAAATGCTGGACGCCATGAAAAGTGGATCTGTTATTATTGATCTGGCTGCCGCAACCGGCGGCAATACGGAACTTACCGAAAACAACAGCACCGTAAATTACAATGGCATCAGCATTGTTGGCAACTCTTATCTACCAGCCAACATGCCCAGCGATGCCAGTAAATTATATGGCAAAAATGTGTTGAATTTTTTACAGCTCATCATTAATAACGAAGGAAAATTGAATTTAAATTTTGAAGATGATTTGGTAAAGGGAACCTGCATTGCGCATGCAGGAGCCATCACCAATGAAAGGGTGAAAGCTATCGTTTAATGTGCTGGTGAACCAGCGTTCCTTCCATTACCTTTTACAAAAAACGGCTATAATAGTGTAAAAAATTATAAAAAATTAGTATGGAAAATATACTGCAATGGATTTCGGACAACCAGCAAATCATCTATATAGTGATACTGATGATATTTGTGGGTATTGAGGTAATTGGCAGGGTACCCAGTGTACTGCACACGCCGCTGATGAGTGGTGCCAATGCCATACATGGGGTAGTAATTATTGGTGCCATCATTGTTATGGGCAAAGCAGAAAATGATAATTACCTGGCATTGATACTGGGTTTTCTTGCAGTAATATTGGGCACTTTAAATGTGGTGGGCGGATTTGTTGTTACAGACAGAATGTTGGAAATGTTTAAGAAAAAGAAGACGCCGTCATCTCCCAAAGAAATGTAATGCAATACTCCGATAATTGAAAAAAATTACACCATTTTAACCTGGCATTTATGCTTGTTTTGCATCTGGAAGTACAATAAATAAAACCATGGAATTAAACATACTTACACTCTGTTACATCATCGCATCGGTAACTTTTATTCTCGGCCTTAAAATGCTGAGTAACCCACTCACTGCACGCAAAGGAAACTTGATTGCAGCAGCGGGTATGACGATCGCCATTTTCGGTACCATTTTTTTGTATGAAGATGACGGGCATAAGCTGGGTAATTATTTATGGATTTTCTGCGGTCTTGCAATTGGTACAGTTGCAGGTACACTAGCTGCCAAAAAAGTTAAAATGACGGCTATGCCAGAGATGGTGAGTTTGTTTAATGGAATGGGTGGAGCATGTGCCGCATTGATTTCTGCTGCAGAGTTTTATCATATTTATAAGCTTCACATCGATGCACCCGATACCCCATTTGCAGACCTGGCAACTGCCGGTCATTATATCACTATTGTAGCGGGTGCCATTATTGGAACTATTTCCTATACAGGCAGTGTAATTGCATGGGGTAAATTAAACGGAAGGGTTAAAGATTTTTCGTTTAAGGGACAGCATATTGTCAATATGATTGTAATGGTTTTGGTGATAGTTTCTGCTGTGGTAGCTTACCGTTCCACTATCGGGGCATCCTATATTCCTTTTATAATGATTGGTTTTTTTGCCTTGATTTATGGAGTATTATTTGTGTTGCCCATTGGTGGTGCAGATATGCCGGTGGTAATTTCTTTGTTAAACTCTTTTACCGGTGTAGCAGCTGCCTGTGGGGGGTTTTTGTATGATAATAAAGTGATGCTGACAGGTGGTATTTTAGTAGGTGCAGCAGGCACACTGCTTACCATCTTAATGTGCAAGGCCATGAATCGGTCATTACTAAACGTTTTGGTAGGTTCATTTGGCGGAAATGCTGCAGCAGCAAGTACCGGCGCAACTCAACAAGGTGCTTATAAAGAAATAAGTTTAAGCGACACTGCCATGGTAATGAGTTACGCACATAAGGTAATGATTGTACCTGGTTACGGACTTGCAGTTGCACAGGCACAGCATGTATGTCATGACTTGGAAAAAATACTGGAAGAAAAAGGTGTTGAAGTAAGATACGCCATTCACCCGGTGGCAGGTCGCATGCCCGGGCATATGAATGTTTTGCTTGCAGAGGCTGATGTGAGTTATGAGAAATTAATGGAGATGGAAATTGCAAATGACGAATTTAAAACGACCGATGTAGTGCTGATACTGGGTGCCAATGATGTTGTAAACCCTGCCGCAAAAAATGACCCTGCCTCTCCTATTTATGGAATGCCCATTTTAGAAGTGGAACAAGCCAAAACAGTTATTGTAAACAAACGCAGTATGAAGCCAGGCTATGCCGGAATAGAAAATGCACTGTTTTTTCAACCCAAAACAAGTATGTTGTTTGGCGATGCAAAAAAGGTTTTGCAGAACCTGGTTGCTGAGATAAAAAATGTTTAGGGCATGCAACCATTTATTTCACAGTGCTGTCAGGCAACAAATGATTTGTTATGAAAATTCTATCACCCATTTTGCTTTTGACTTTTGTTACCTCCACTTCCTGCAATAAGCCACAAGAAGATGATGTACTGATAAGAATCAGCAACAATACCACCACTAACTTTCTTTTCTCCTCTACGGCCCAGATTAGCTTTGGCAGCATTGATGCTGGAGCAGTAACAGCATATAAAACATTTAAAAAAGTAATTGCTTATCCAGGTGCAAGAATTGTAATAGCCGCTGATACCTTTTATGCAGGCATGCTTTATTGTGGTACTCCCCCACTTCCTTATTTAGAAAAAGGAAAATACAGATTGGATATTGCTAACGACACCACTGCCATTAATGGTTTTAATGCAATCTATATCCGGGAATAATTAATATTTTAGACAGCGCAAATCCACGATTAATTTTAACCCATATTGCAGATAAAACTATTGATTGTCAATATTTTTCCTGTTTATTTTGGTTTATTACTTTTAAAACTTTTGCTATTAAACGGTTTAGTATTTTAACAAGTTTAGTAAACAGCATCCGTTATCAGCTAAATCAATCGGGCATCGATGATGACTGGAAAGAAATAAAAAGAAAAGCATACATACAAAAAACGGTGTTGACAACAGCGTAAAAAAGTCAAGATAAAATAATACAAATTAAGCGATACACCGAACCAACCGACGACCTGAGGCGAATCCACCATGCGCTAAAACAACAAAAAATAAAAAACCTTTAAGTAAATCAAATTTGTAGTACACAAACCGCCGTCCAACAAAATTGAAATCCCTGCCAACGCTAAACTTGGCTATGGGTAGCCGCAATGTGGGTTAATAAAGTTTTACAACTTCCCTCCCAAAATTTCTTCTACAACACCCGGATCCAGCAAAGTACTTGTATCACCCAGATTAGCTGTTTCGCCTTCGGCAATCTTTCTTAAAATGCGGCGCATTATTTTGCCACTTCTAGTTTTAGGAAGGCCCGTTACAAATTGAATTTTATCTGGCTTTGCAATAGGGCCAATAATTTTTGAAATGGTGAGGCCGATATCCTGCCGTCTCAGGTTTTCATCACCGTGATGGCCATTGTAAATTACATACGCATAAATTCCTTGTCCTTTAATATCATGCGGATAGCCCACCACTGCACTTTCCACCACACCTGCATGCATATTAATAGCATTTTCTACTTCGGCTGTTCCAATGCGATGACCACTTACGTTCAACACATCATCTACCCTGCCGGTAATTCGATAGTTGCCTGCTGCATCTTTTAAAGCACCGTCACCCGTAAAATATAAACCAGGGTAGGTAGCAAAATAGTTGGTACGGCAACGTTCATGATCTCCATAAGTGGTTCTTAAAATACCAGGCCAGGGAGCTTTTATACAAAGATTTCCTTTCAGTAGGCCATGCTCATCTTCCTCAGTTACTTCCTTTCCATTTTCATCAACCAACACAGGCTGTACACCAGGCATAGGAAGTGTTGCCCAGCTTGGCTTTGAGGGAGTAACACCTGCCAGGTTAGCAATTAATGTGCCGCTGGTTTCTGTTTGCCACCAGGTATCTACTATAGGGCATTTTTTATGGCCAATATTTTCATTGTACCAATGCCATGCTTCTTCGTTAATTGGTTCACCAACGGTGCCCAATACCTTTAAAGAAGATAAATCTTTTCCCTGGATGGGATCGGTTCCAAAACTCATTAAACTCCTAATGGCGGTTGGGGCTGTATAAATGCAGTTGACTTTGTGTTTTTCTACAATGTCCCAAAAGCGGCCGGCATCTGGCCAGGTGGGTATTCCTTCAAACATAAGAGAGGTGGCACCAACACTTAATGGTCCGTAAACAATATAACTATGCCCGGTAATCCAACCAATATCTGCTGTGCAAAAATGCACATCTCCCGGCTGGTATTGAAATACATTTACAAAAGTGTATCCAGTCCACACCATATATCCACCAATGGTATGCACCACTCCTTTGGGCTTACCAGTACTACCAGAAGTGTATAAAATAAACAGGGGGTCTTCTGCATCCATCTCAACAGCAGGAAAAGAAGCCACTCCGTCTTTCTCTATTTGCTCTAAAGCATATTCCATTTCATCTTCCCACCAAACATCTCTGCCTTTAATCATTGATACCGGTACTCTTGTTCGGGTATAAACAATCACTTTCTTTATAGTTCTATTTCCAATTAATGCATCGTCAATTACTGCTTTTAAAGGAATGTCTTTGCTGCCCCGATAGGCACCATCACAAGTGATAATAAAATCTGCCTGGGCATCAAACAACCTGTCTGCTATACTTTGTGCACTAAAACCACCAAAGATTACACTGTGGATGGCGCCTATTCTTGCACAGCCCAATACAGCATAAGCCAGCTCAGGCACCATACCCATGTAAATACAAACCCGGTCTCCTTGTTTTACGCCATTGTTTACCAGCATTTGCGCCACCTGGCAAACCCTTTTGTGTAAACGGGCATAGGTAACCACTCTCACCCTTTCTTCTGGATTATTAGGCTCCCATATGATCGCTGGTTTATCTGCCATTGTTTTAAGATGGCGATCAATACAATTTTCGGTGATGTTGAGCTTGCCTCCTTTGAACCATTCAATTTTTGGTTCTGTAAAATTCCAGTCCAATACTTTATCCCACTTTTTTTTCCATTGAAAATTTTCAGCAATCGATGCCCAAAAACCTTCCGGATCTTCTACACTTTTCTTGTAATGCTGGTGATACTGTTCAAGTGACTTTATCTGATATGAATATGGCATTGCAATTGTTTTTTGTTTTAGGGATTAAAAGTAAGAAACAATCAACAGGCAGCGGGTATAAACCTTGCTAAATAACTATAGTTTGCTAAATAACTATATACGTGATGTTATATTTGATAAATGAAACAGATTGCCTGCCCCAAATGCCAAAGCCAGCAAGTGATTAAAAGTGGCGTTATCAATGAACGGCAGCGGTTTCGCTGTAAACAATGTGGCTATTCATTTACTGTTTTAAAAAAAGGGAAAAATATTGATCCTTATTATGTCCTCAAAGCATTGCAATAACATTTGTTTGGGGTACCCTTAAGGGAAATTGAAAGGATACTCCGCATTAGCCATGTATCGGTGATGACCTGGGTAAAAAAATATAACATTAAAGCACCTGACAATTATGAATACCATCCCACTTACCAGGTATTAACGCACATGGAACTGATGGATTTTTTTAGTGTAAAAGAAAAGCTTAAAAGTTCAGGATGCATCGTAACTGAACTAGGGTATAAATTCATGGTGATAAAGTGGGAGCGGTTTAAGAAAAATAGATTGTAAACTATATCATTAGCAGCAATATAGTTTGCATTGCATTTTTGCAAAAACATTTTTTAAAATTGATTTATGTTTTTAACCAAAATATAAATGATATGCTTTAAAAAACCGTTTTCGATTATTGGTTTGATGGGATTTATTTCTGCTACATCAATTTTTGCACAGGAAAAAAAAGTTATCCCTCCTTCCCCCGTTATTTCTACCACATTGTATGGCTTTGTACGAAATGATTTTTTTTCGATACCAGACAGTATGTATTTGTGAGAGAAGGGCAATTAAACCTGTATCCAAAAGATAAGGATATACAAAGTGATGGGTTGGATTACAACAAAAAATCGCAATTGAATATTTTAGGAATTCTTACAAGGCTTGGCGTAAAGGTTACCGGCCCCATGCGTTTAAAGCAAAAACATCTGCTGTAATAGAATGAGATTTTTTTGGGCAGGCGGATGTAAACATTGGCCTGTTTAGATTAAGGCATGGCTAGGTAAAATTAGATTGAGAAAAGTCTGCACTTACACTTGGGCAAACCTGGTATCCAATGTTTGTTCCTGAATGTTTTCCTGGTGTAGTAAGTGTCAATACTGGAATTCCTATTGCCCCATTTGGTTGGGCAGGGCAAGTAAAATATTCCTATAAACTTACTAAAAAAACTACTTTATCATTTACAGCCTACAAGCCAAGAGAGTTTGCTGAGGCTAACGTAAACCCAGCCGATGTAACAAATGCCGCCTCTTTAAACGCAGCTTTACCACAACTTAATTTGCACCTTCAATTTAAAGGAGACAAATTATTGGTGGGTGGCCAAATGGAATATGGTTCGGTAGAGTCTTATGTAAAATATGAGGTTGCTCCAAATATTTGTACAAGCAATGAAGCTGTAAACGCAATAACTTTTATGGCTTATAAAAAATTACCACAAAAAAAGTGGGGATTAAAACACAAGTTATGCTTGGACAAAACACAAACCATTGGGTAATGATAGGAGGTTATTTAGGTTACAATGTAACACCCACATCGATTGAAACCTATAAACCCGTAAAAACAACTGCTGCCTGAATAGATATTTATGGTACAGGAAAAAAAGTTGTACCTGGCTTTTTTGCCGGATATAGCGTAATTAATGGAGCCACCACAGGCGCTACAGCAGCTTACGGCAGGGCAATTGGCGTAAGTGGCAGAGGCATAAAAGATTTGATAAGAGTTGCTCCACGCCTGGATATTATAAGTGGTAAAATAAGTTTTAGAAACGAATTAGAATTTACCCAGGCGCAATATGGCACAAGAGCAATTGATGCAAAAGTAACAGGTACCACAAATAAAGTAACCAACATGCGTTTTATATTTTCAACTATATTCAATTTTTAAACAACCGTTAATAATTATGAGTAACAATAAACCTGACAAAGGGATGGGCTTTATCATAGGTGCTTCATCCGTAGGCACCCTTATCGAGTGGTATGATTTCTATATATTCGGCATGCTTGCCACCATTATATCCAAACAATTTTTTCCAGAAGATTCTGGCACTTCTGCCTTACTAAGCACATTGGCTATTTTCGCTGCCGGCTTTATTGTTCGTCCCTTTGGTGCACTCGTGTTTGGCCGGCTTGGAGATAAGATAGGCCGCAAACATACCTTTTTGCTAACCCTTGTTTTAATGGGGGGGTCCACATTTGCTATTGGCCTGGTACCAGGTTTTAAAACCATTGGATGGGCTGCTCCTATCTTAGTGTTGATCCTTCGCTTGGTGCAGGGTCTTGCTTTGGGCGGAGAGTATGGAGGTGCGGCTACCTATGTAGCAGAACATGCACCTGCAAACAGGCGTGGTTACTGGACAAGCTGGATACAAACCACTGCCACATTAGGGCTGTTTCTTGCTCTAGGTATTATATTATTAATTAGACAAGGACAAGGCATTGAAAAATTTTCATCTGAATGGGGCGGCTGGCGCTATCCTTTCTGGATTTCATTGTTGCTGGTAATTGTGTCCATTATCATCCGCATGAAAATGAGTGAATCTCCCATGTTTGCCAAAGTAAAAGCAGAAGGCAAAACATCAGTGAATCCCTTAAAAGAAAGTTTTGGACACCGTGCAAATTTTAAAATGGTTTTGCTGGCCTTGTTTGGTGCTGTGATGGGGCAAGGAGTTATCTGGTACACCGGCCAGTTCTATGCCCAATCTTTCATCGAAAATATTTGTAAAGTTAATTTTAGCGAATCAAGAAATATGTTGCTGATTGCCATTTTACTTGCCACTCCTTTCTTTGTAATTTTTGGTTCGTTGAGTGATAAAATTGGCAGAAAATGGATCATGCTGTTAGGGATGCTACTGGGTATTTGTACCTATTTTCCTATTTACAAATGCTTTATTAAATTGACGAGTGCATCCAATAAAACTGCAATGGTAGATTTTGCCAAAACAACCAAGTCGGAACCTATTGCTACCATTGATGGAAAAGATAAAAAGAAAATGTTGGTGGCTGTAAAATATGATACTGCCTATACAGATGGTGCAAAGTTTACTTATACAAAAACAGATACCATTCATTTTACTGCTGATTATACTGGTAATACTACTTCCGTCGGTTACCTGCTTGCCAAAAAAGATGATCCAACTCTATCTGATACCTTTATTGTAAAAGCAAAAACTATAGCAGGAATTACAAGGCCCGAAGGAATTACATTTACTAAGGTTGAAAAAAAATCTGCAAAGCCCGGCGTAGTAATTGAGAAGTCGCTTGACAATAAGACTTTCTGGTGGATGGTGTTGCTGATATTTGTACAAGTGGTATATGTAACCATGGTGTATGGGCCTATGGCTGCATTTCTGGTAGAATTGTTTCCAACAAAAATAAGGTACACCTCTATGTCTTTACCGTATCATATTGGCAATGGTGTTTTTGGCGGATTGGTACCTTTCCTGGGAACGCTCATCGTGGAGTTTACTAAATCTGAGCAACATCCGGGTGGAGATCCTTTGGCAGGATTATGGTATCCAATTGGCGTAGCAATTCTTTGCGTAGTTATCGGTACCATCTACCTCAGCAATAAAATTAATACGGATGTAATGGATTAATGCACAACTTTAAAACTTAAAAAAAAATGAACAAACTAAAAAAGTCTTTGGGAATTCTTTGGATGCTGCTGGCACCTGCAATTATTTTATTTTTATTTTGGCAGGCAGCAGAAAAAATAGGCAAAGCTACAGAAGCCACCCGGGCAAATGTCACACTGCAATGGAGTATTATCCTAATCATTTTTTTCCCTATCTGTGTTGGCCTGCTAATTTTTGGCTACTACGCCAGCAAAGGTTATTATGAACACCTGCCCGAGAGTTCTGCGGAAATAACTGACTACTAATATTAATAAGCCTTGACGGGATGATATAGATTGCCTACTTTAGGCACTCTATGTTATCCCTTTTATTTTTTACTATACCACAAAGCAATCTAAAAAAGCAGCCATTTCCCTTGCTCTCCTATCACACCACCCTATGTGCAGTTAGGCACACAGCGATATATTAACCCCAATTTACCTGCCCCTGCTTTTCAACAATAAACTGCATAATGCTTTCCAGTTCCACACCTGCCCTGTTCATGGCATCTTGAATTTCTTCCCTGTTTACACTAGCAGCAAAGCCCTTTTCTTTAAAGCGTTTTTTTATGCCTTTTAATTCCATGCCTCCATAGCCTTCTGGCCGCATTAAGCTGTAGGCATGTGTTAGGCCGCTTAGTTCATCAAAAGCAAAAAGCATTTTATCCATCTGCGTTATCGGCTCCACACCAAAATGATTGGGCCCGTGGCTGGCTATTGCATGTATAATTTCCGGGTCTATATTGCTGGCTTCCAGTTCTTCAATTATTTTTTTACAATGCAAATCTGGCCACTGATCCCAATCTGCATCATGCAACAGGCCCGCCATTTCCCATCGCCATTGATCGGCTTCGTTTAAGCCTTCCTTTTCTGCAGCCCAGCTCTTCATTAAATGAGCTACCTGCTTCATGTGTAGTTTTAGCCGATCATTTTTTACCCAATCATTTAACAACCGGTGAGCATCTTCATAACTTAATACATTGCCTGCATTTACGGGGCTACCAAAAACAGAACGATCTAATTGTAATGACATATTTTCTTTTTAATTTTTTGATTTAATTTTTACAGATTGTGTTGAATCAATTATAATCAAGTAATTTTAAAATTAATTCAAAAATCACAATCGCAATATGAAAAAAATTCTTTCGCTGGCATTCTGTTGCTGTATAACAGCCAGCACTTTCAGTCAACAACAATCCATTTCCATCATTCCCGAACCCGTACAAATGTCCCAGAAAAACGGACGGTTTCAATTGCCCAAAAATATCAATATCAGTTCCTCCGGCAACAAAGAAGTACAATTTGCTGCAATCCAATTGCAGAAAAAAATAAGTACTTCAACGGGTTATAGTGTTAAACTTTCAGCCAATGCTGCTAGCGCAAATATACAGCTGGTACTTAATACCAATGCCAATAATACATTGGGCAAAGAAGGTTACCAGTTATCTGTTACGCCCAAAAATATCATCATCAAAGCCAATGAGCCTGCAGGTTTATTTTATGGCGTTCAAACTTTGTTACAACTGTTACCCAAAGAAATTGTAAGCAAACAATTGGTGAAAAATATTGCATGGTCCGTCCCCTGTATAGAAATTACAGATTATCCACGCTTTGGCTGGCGAGGAATCATGCTCGATGTAAGTCGGCACTTTTTTACAAAAGATGAAGTAAAGAATTTTATTGATGAGATGGCTGCTTATAAATTAAATTTATTTCACTGGCACCTGGTAGATGATGAAGGCTGGCGTGTTGAAATAAAATCATTACCAAAACTAACAAGTGTTGGTGCATGGAATGCAAAACGTGTTGGTCATTTTGGCGACTTTACTCCTATTGGTGCTGATGAGCCCCGCAACTACGGCGGCTTTTATACACAGGAGGATATTAAAGAAGTGGTTGCCTATGCTGCAGCCCGGTTTGTAAATGTATTACCGGAAATTGATATTCCCGGCCATAGCCTTGCGGCTGTAGCTTCTTATCCCGAGCTGTCCTGCACGCCCGGAGCAGAAAATTACAAAGTTCGTTCGGGTGAAGAAATTATGGATTGGAGCGGACCGCATTTTGTTGCTTTAATAGATAATACGCTTTGCCCTGCCAATGAAAAAGTATATCCTTTTCTTGATAAAGTATTTACAGAAATTGCTCAATTATTTCCTTTTGAATACATACATGTAGGCGGCGATGAGTGTGCTAAAAACTTTTGGGAAAAAAGTGATGCCGTAAAGGCACTCATGCAAAAAGAAGGACTGACGACAATGGACCAGGTGCAGGGATATTTTGAAAACAGGGTAGAGAAAATTGTAAACAGCAAGGGAAAAAAAATGATGGGCTGGGATGAGATTTTAGAAGGTGGGGTTTCTCCTACCGCAGCTATTATGAGCTGGCGTGGCACCAAGGGCGGTGTTGAAGCCTCCAATAAAGGACATGAGGTGGTGATGAGCCCCACAACGTTTGTTTATCTTGATTATATGCAAAGCGATGCCATAATGGAGCCAAAAGTATATGCTTCACTCAGGGTTAATAAAACCTATTCTTATGAGCCTGTGTCTGAAGGCATCAACGAAAAACTGGTAAAAGGTGTGCAGGGAAATTTATGGACAGAGCAGGTTTATAACTACCGCCAGGTGCAGTACATGACGTGGCCACGTTCATTTGCCGTTAGTGAAATTGCCTGGAGCCCTGCTGCTAAAAAGAACTGGAAAAGTTTTAGCGGAAAAATAGAAGATCATTTTAAAAGATTTGATGTTGCAGAAATTAAATATGCACCCAGCATGTATGATGCTGATTTTATGGTAAAGAAAAATGATAAAGGAGAACTGGTAGTTAGCCTGGCTACCGAAATAGAAGGGCTGGATATTTATTACAGCTTCGATAACTCCTATCCTGATCATTTTTATCCAAAATATACAGCACCTCTTACAGTACCTGTAGATGCAAGTATGCTGAGAGTAATTACCTATCGGGGCAAACAACCCGTTGGCAGAATGAACAATATGCCGGTGGAGGAATTAAAAAAAAGAGTACTTAAAAAATAATTAAGTAACCGTTTTTTAAAATTTAGAGTAACAATCAATCCTGTTGGTTGTTACTTCCTTTATAACATGTATGAATAAAAAAATATCGCTTCTTTTCTTACTTACCCTCTCAATATTTCAACAGGTGATTAGTCAGACAATCTTTCCCCTATACCCCGATAGTATCCCAAACAGCAAGCCATCTGTTGATGAAGAAGTGGCTTCTTTCCAGAATGGGGTCGATATCATCAGTAAAGTTTCAAGACCCACAATAACTGTTTATCAGCCTGCAACAAACCAGGCAAACGGTACAGCGGTTATCATCTTTCCTGGAGGTGGTTATTGGATTGAAGCAGCGGTACACGAAGGATCGGATGTAGCAAAGAAGTTTACAGAAATTGGCGTTACGGCATTTGTTGTAAAATACCGTATTCCCAATTCAACATGGATGGTAAACACAGAAATAGGTCCGCTGCAGGATGCACAACAAGCAATAAAAACCGTAAGGGAAAATGCCGCAAAATGGAATATTAATCCCGGTCGTATTGGCGTGCTGGGGTTTTCTGCGGGCGGGCATCTTGCAGCTACAACAGGAACCCATTTTAAAAAAGTGCTTATCCCCAATGCGAACAATACAAGTTTGCGGCCCGATTTTATGATATTGATTTATCCCGTTATCAGTTTTATGCCTGGCATAGGTCACCAGGGTTCGGCAGCGCAACTTATTGGCAACAATGCAACGCTGGAAAAAAAAGCGGAATACTCAAATGAGTTACTGGTAACAGCGGAAACGCCAGCATCATTCCTGGTTCATTCCAGTAACGATGACGGTGTTAGTCCGATGAACAGCATTGAGTTTTACAATGCACTCATTAAAAATAAGGTACCGGCAGAACTACATTTATATCAATCCGGCGGCCATGGCTTTGGTTTGTATATAAAAAACAGCAAAGAGTTATGGATGGACCGGTGCAAAAACTGGCTTCTTTTAAATGGCTGGTTAAATAGCAATAATTAAGTAGCTATACAGGTTAAAAACTGATTTACGGGTGCATTTTAAATTGTCGGTATTGCCCCCATCCCCTAAAGGGGAGCTAGTGCTTTAGAATGGGCGTTCTCATTGAAACCCTGCGTCTGTTTGTATTGAACGACCAGCGACAATTTAAAATGCACCCTGATTTACCTGCTGCATTTTAATTGCAGATATTTGCATCAATTAAAATATTTCATCTTTTGCAGTTACCATCCGCCTTCCTCCATTCGCTTAAAAATCTCCATGGCTTCGACAAAGAAGCATTCAAAAAAATACATGAAAGTGGCGGGCAGGTTACTTCTATCAGACTAAATCCTTTTAAGCAATTAAAGGAAGGGATATTTCAGAAGCTTATAGCTGCCGGCGATCAACCATCTGCCATTGATAAAATACCCTGGTGCCAAAATGGATTTTATTTACCAGAACGGCCTTCCTTTACACTCGACCCTCTTTTTCATGCAGGTGCTTATTATGTGCAGGAAGCCAGCAGTATGTTTCTGGAGCAGGCCTTACAACAAACAATCGATTTATCTAAACCCATAAAAATATTAGACCTGTGTGCGGCACCTGGTGGCAAATCCACCTTGATACAGTCGCTTATCAGCAACGAAAGCCTGTTGGTAAGTAATGAGTTGATTAAATCAAGGGTGACTATTTTGACCGAAAACATTATCAAATGGGGCGCTGCCAATGTGGTTGTTACCAACAACGATCCTGCTCATTTTAAGCGCTTGCCCAATTTTTTTGATGTAATGGTAGTGGATGCACCTTGCAGTGGAAGCGGTTTATTTAGAAAAGATTCCAATGCCATAAACGAATGGAACGAGCCACATGTTGAAGGTTGTAGCATTCGCCAGCAAAGGATTTTAACAGATGCATTGCCTTCACTAAAAGAAGGTGGTGTATTAATTTATTCTACCTGCTCCTATTCAACCGCCGAAAATGAAGCGAATGCTGACTGGCTGATGGCAACCATGCAAATGGAAAGCTGTCAATTGGCCATTGATAAAAACTGGGGCATTGTAGAGACTCAATCAGATCGTCACCATGCTTATGGGTACCGATTTTACCCAGACAAAGTAAAAGGCGAAGGTTTTTTTATTGCCGCATTTAAAAAAACAGGTAACGGCAATACTCCCGATAACAAACAATTATCGAAAAAATATGGGGAGAAACTTAGTAAAGCGGCCATTGAAGTAGTGAGCCCCTTTTTACAAAATACTGCCGCTAATTATTTTATTCAGCAAAGCGATGAGGCCTTTGCCATACCCTTGCAGCTGGAAAATGACGTAGCTATTATTCAATCCAATCTTTACATAAAAAAAGCTGGTATAAAGCTGGGACAAATAATGAGGACTGAATTAATTCCCGATCATCAACTGGCATTAAGCACTATTTTAAATACTTCAATACCTGCAATTGAAACAGATAAGAAAACTGCTTTACAATATTTACGCCGGCAGGAAATTAGATTTGATAGCAGCATAAAAGGCTGGGCATTAATTACCCACAAGCAGCTTCCCTTGGGCTGGATGAAGGTTTTGGCCAATCGCATCAACAATTATTATCCCAAAGAGTGGCGGATTCTTAACAAGTAATAGTGCCGGCAACAAAATTTTTTACCCATCTTTGCCAACGAGAAAATTTAAGAAAAAATGAAGCGTTTATTAATCATATTATTGCTGTCCCCGCTGCTAACTATAGCTCAAAAAAAGACTTTAATGGTTGAAGGTGCATATCCAAACCTATATCTTAGTCACACAAGTGCGGCAAAAGAAAACTATTATAGTATTGGCAGGCTATACAATATTAGTCCCAAAGATATTGCTCCTTTTAATAAATTAGCATTGGAAAAAGGACTTACCCTAAACCAGGTTATTAAAGTTCCACTAACAACTACTAATTTTTCTCAGGCCAACGATGCTGCTGCAGACGAATCATTGGTACCTGTTTATTATACGGTGAAAGAAAAAGAAGGTTTGTATCATATTGCCACTACCTACAATAATTTACCGGTAGCCACCTTAAAGCAATGGAACAATATTAAAGGCGATGCAGTAGGTAAAGGCTCCAAACTAATAGTTGGTTACCTGAAAGTAAAAACAGCTTTATCTGCCCTATCCGGCCAAGCAAAAATTGTTGCTCCTGTTTCGGTAACTGTTGCACCTACCCCCTCTCCAGTAAAAGAAACTGTAAAGCCCACTGTTGCTGCCGAGCCAGTGCCAGTGGTAAAAAATCCGGTTAAAGAAAAAACTATTGTACCGGCACCGGTAAAAGAAAATGTACCTGCGGTTGTTGTTGCAGAACCGGTAAAGAAAGAAACAACCCCGGCAGTAAAAACCAATGCTGCCACTGCTTCAACAGCGGGCAGAAGTTTTAACAAGGCTTATTTTAAACCTGATTACGATAAACAAACAAAGCAGAGCAGCATAGTAACCGAAAATGGAAATGCAGCTACCTTTAAAAGCACCAGCGGTTGGGAAGATGGCAAATATTATTGCCTGCACAACACGGCAACCCCGGGCACTATCGTTAAAATTACCAACACAACAACAGGCAAAACCGTTTATGCTAAAGTGCTGGATGTAATACCTGCCATCAGGCAGAACAACGATCTGCTTATCCGCATCAGCAATGCAGCTGCAGAAGAATTGGGCGCAGGAGAAAATAAGTTTGATTGTACGCTGGAGTATTCCAAATAGCAGAAAAGTAATATGGTTAAAATGCTTGCATGCAATAATAAAAAACTCCGCCAAACAGCGGAGTTTTTTAATGACTATTATTACTAAGGCTTTATGGAAAAATACCTAATTCTACATAGCTGTTGGCTACTTTGTTGATGGCACTTACGTAGGCTGCCGTACGCATGTCCGGAATTTCAGGATTGCTTTTCCACACCTGCATAATTTCATGGGTGGCGCTAATCATGGTTTCTTCCAGGCCACTGTGCACCAGGTCTATTTCGTCTGCACCATGCATAATGAATGTTTTTTCTTTCTCACTAACTTTCTTACCACTCAGTTCTTCTATTTGTTCCAAAATACGGGTATTCATATTTTCAGAAAAACGTTTCTCTAACCTTCCGTAACGTACATGGCTCAGATTTTTTAACCATTCAAAGTAAGATACAGTTACGCCACCTGCATTCAGGTACATATCTGGAATAACAACTATGCCTTTTAACGCCAGTATATCATCTGCCTCGGGAGTTAAAGGCCCGTTGGCAGCTTCACCAATAATTTTTGCTTTTATTCGGGGAGCGTTAGAAGCGTTTATTACATTTTCAAGCGCTGCAGGAATTAAAATGTCGCATTCTAGCTCCAAAGCATCTTCACTCTTTTCCAGGTTGGTAGCTCCCGGGAAATTAAGCACTGTTTTATTTAGTAGTTTATGCTGAAAAACTTCCTCTTCGTTTAAACCATCAGCATTGTAAATAGCACCATTATATTCGGCAATGGCAATTACTTTAGCGCCGTTTTCCCGAAAAAATTTTGCGCTGTGATAACCCACATTTCCCAACCCCTGAACCACCACTGTTTTGCCGGCAATGCCAACCGGTAATCCCAGCTTTTCCATAATATCCGCCATGTTACAAACCTCCCGAACACCGAAGAAAACACCCATACCAGTTGCTTCTTTGCGCCCACGAACTCCTCCCAGCGTAATCGGCTTGCCGGTTACGCAGCCGGCAGCATCTATTTCGCCCGGCTTCAAAGACTGGTAAGTATCTACTATCCATGCCATCTCACGTTCGCCAGTACCATAATCTGGTGCAGGCACATCAATGCCGGGTCCGATAAAATTTTTCTTCACCAACTCCGATGTGTACCGGCGGGTAATTTTTTCCAGCTCGTATACACTGTAATTGCTCGGGTTAATTTTAATACCTCCTTTGGCTCCTCCAAAAGGAACATTTACAATAGCGCACTTATAAGTCATCAACGAAGCCAGCGCCATTACTTCATCTTCATTAACTGCTTCGCTAAAGCGAATGCCACCTTTACAAGGTGTTTTGTGCTGCGAATGCTGCACCCGGTAGGCCTCTATCACTTCAATTGTGCCATTATCCAATTTAACAGGAAACCGCATGCTGTAAATACTATTACAGGCTTTTATTTGCTCAAGCAAACCCCTGTCCCATTTGGTAAATTTGGCTGCTTTGTCAAAACTTTTTTCTACACTTTGAAAAAAGCTGTACTCTTTTTGTGCTGACATAATCGTTCTTTTAATTTTAAGCAATCGTACGTAAAAATATAGCAACTGGCAAGTAGCTAATATTATTGAATATTTAATTTTTTTGAGGTTCAGCTTTTGTACTGCTATTAAGCTTCATTGGCGACGCTCCGTTCAACTTTTTATCTTTCTGCAGCATTTCGTAATTATTAAATATTTGAAAAACAATCGTCGGGTAAAAGCAGTTTACTCTTTTTCCAGTTTGGATATTTTTCTGTCTATGTTCCACACATATAAAAACAACCCAATTAATATCGTAAGGCAAATGGCCACTACTACATAAATTTTACCATTGCTACGCATTACATCTGCCATTTCCACGGGTTTGTTATCCTGTGCAAAAACAAGTACCGCATTTGATAAAACCAATAACAATAAACCTATTTTTTTTTGATATTTCATATCAGCTATTTTTTTGTGGGGGTTTCGGGTAGCAGGCTTTTATCGTTCATAAGCTGTAGTCTTATTTTTAAAGTTGCGATCCAAACGCCCAGCAATGTCCATCCTATTACAGCAGGATAAAATACCATGCGCAACCTAAGGTCAACATCTTTAAAATTCAGAGCAGGGTTGCCGCTGTCACTTCCCGGCGCACCAGGATGAAGACTACCAACTAACCTCGGAATAATCCATATACTGGGAAATAACATTACAAAAGCGAAAATATTGTACACGGCACTTATTCTTGCCCTTTTATCAATATCGGTAAAGGAACCCCTCAACACAAAATAAGCACCATAAATTAGCAACGCAATAGCAGCACCAATCAATTTTGGCTCCTTCATTACACTGCCAATAGACTGACTTTGATCTGTAAGCCAGGTTACTGAAACCCAGATGGCGCCGGTAGTGTAGCCCAATATTCCGAATAAAGATCCCAATGCAGCAAACTGTTTAGCGTAGATATCATTCCGGTAATTAAAACCCCGCAGGTACTTGATACTGTAAGCAAAACTTGCCATAAAAAGAATCATCATACCAAACCACATAGCCACATGAAAATAAAGATTGCGGATTGTTTCGTTGAGGATCGGCAGGTGTGGTACCTCCATTAAAAATCCACCAACAATGGTGTAAACCAACAAAAGAAAAGATGCTATTTTCCACCAGCTTTTATTCACTTTCAAAAGGATTTTTTGAGTGCCGCAAAGGTAGGGTAAAGCTTAAAAAGGAATGAAAATATTTTGAATCTAACGCAAAGAATAAAGCAGCATCTGGCCACCAACTTTCTTTGCTCAATTGCCTTTTTGCGTCTTTGCGTGCAAACCCATGCAGCGTTCATTATTCTTTCCACAAATACGGAAAAAGTACAACAGCCATTCCTACAATCAGCAAATCGAGTCCTATTATTAAACCCGTTAACTGCAGCAACGCTCCTTCTCTAAAAATCTCGTTGAAAGCTGCTTTACTTAATTGCATTAGCAACAACAACAAGGGCAATATCACGGGAAAGCCAAGTATGGCAATGAGTGCGGCATTCTGATTGGCTTTGGCCGCAATGGCACTCATTAAGGTAAATACCAAACTTATACTTGCCCCACCCAATACCACGATGCCGGCAAACTGAAGGGCATTACTTACAGGATTGTTTAAAAAAATGGCATATAACAATAAACTTACGAGGCTCATGCCAATCATCAGGCATACATTGTAGATAATTTTAGCAATAATAAATTGTATGGGTGATACAATTGAGTAATAGTACAACATCTTCCCTTTGCTCTCCTGCAAAAAACTTTTGGCTACTGCATTTACGCAAACAAACAACTGTATCACCCAAAATAATCCGTTCCACACATTGGCTTCCAATTCCTGCACCGACAGCGAAAGCACAAAAACGGTAGAAGCTATGTACAACAATATACCATACAAAGTATGCTGCTGCCGCAGTTCGAGCAACACGTCTTTTTTTAGTAAACTGAAAACAGGGTTTAGCATAAAGAATGTTTACAGTAAAAATAAACGTATCCGTTTAAATAGAGACAATTTTAAAATTCAAGTCGTAAATCAAGAATAATACTTAGTTAACCGGTTAAAATACTTTCAGCAATTGGTAATTTTTTGAATAAATACGGCTACATTCAATGTTACAAAATTTTAAAAACATAACTGATTATGAAAAAACTGCTACTAGCGCTTTTGTCATGCACTTTTTTACAGGTTGCAATGGCACAAAAAAATGTATGGACTTTACACAGCAATGTGGGTAAAATCATAACCGATAAAGTTGTAGCAAGACAATCGTTTCCTACAAATTTCAAATTGTTTAATTTAAATATTGCCCCTTTCAGGCAACAATTATTTTCCGTTGTTGGAAACAGGACTTCCAAACATTCAGCTGTTATTTCGCTGCCCAATGCAGCGGGTGAAATTGAACAATTTGAAGTATTTGAAGCTTCCAATTTTGACCCGGCTTTACAGTTGCAGTTTCCTGACATCAGGGCCTTTTCGGGTAAAGGTATAACCGATAAATATGCAACATTAAAATTAAGTATTTCGCCTAAAGGTGTGCAAACAATGGTTTTTAGGACTAATAAAGAGAATGAGTTTATTGAAGCTTATTCTAAAGATCATACGGTGTATGCAGTTTTTAAATCTCAAAAAAAATCCGGGAAATTGTTATGGACATGTTCAACTGTTGAACAAAAATCCATCACAGAACTAAACAGGCAGGCTGCAGGGGCAGGCACGGCGGCAAGATCGGGCGCCGACTTAAAGACGATGCGTTTAGCCCAATCAGTTACCGCTGAGTATTCAAACTATTTTGGTGCAACAAGTTCGGCACAGGTTTCATTAGTACTTGCCGGCATTAATGCAACACTCACCCGCTGTAACGGTGTGTACGAAAAAGATCTGGCCCTGCACCTGAACCTGGTTGCCGCTTCAACAAATGTTATCTATTATAATCCGGCAACTGATCCTTACGATGACGCAGCTGCAGGTTCCGGTGGAACCTGGAATGCCCAATTGCAATCAACCTTAACTTCCGTTATAGGAGATGCCAACTACGATATTGGGCATTTGTTTGGAGCTTCCGGTGGTGGTGGAAATGCCGGTTGTATCGGTTGCATTTGTGCATCAGGAAAAGGAAGCGGATTTACTTCTCCTGCGGATGCAGTTCCCCAGGGAGATAATTTCGACATTGATTATGTAGTGCATGAAGTCGGTCATCAATTGGGAGCCAATCATACTTTTTCAATGAGCAACGAGGGATCGGGTGTTAATAAAGAACCAGGTTCTGGTATTACCATCATGGGTTATGCAGGCATCACCAGCCAGGATCTTGCACCTCATTCTATTGCCAGTTATCACCAGGCTTCCATTGCACAGATACAAGCCAACCTTGCCACCAAAACATGCCCGGTTACCACTGCCATCACTAATTCAACACCTGTTGTTGCGGCGCTTAGCAATTATACCATTCCAAAGAGTACTCCTTTTGCATTAACAGGTTCTGCTACTGATGCAAATGCAAGCGATGTATTAACTTATTCGTGGGAGCAAAATGACAACGCTTCTTCGTCACAAACAGGCACAAGCAGTGTGGCAAGTGCAACCAAAGCAAGTGGTCCAAACTGGATATCATTTAGCCCAACAACCTCTCCTGTAAGGTATTTTCCAAAATTAGCAACCATTCTTGCCGGCTCACTACTAAGTGGTCCTTTAACGGGTGGCGATGCTGGTGCAAATACAGAAGCATTAAGTTCTGTTGCCAGAACATTAAACTTCCGGCTTACGGTAAGGGATAATGCGCCTTACATTTCTACTTCGCCTGTTTCGGTAGGTCAAACTTCTTTTAAAGATATGGTAGTTACTGTTAGTTCAGCATCAGGCCCGTTTGCTGTTTCAGTACCAAATACTGCTGTAACATGGGCTGGTGGTAGCACACAAACAATCACATGGAGTGTAGCCAGTAGTAATTTAACACCGGTACTTTGCGCCAATGTAAAAATTTCATTAAGTACTGATGGTGGACAAACTTTCCCTACTGTACTTGCTGCTAATACACCTAACGATGGAACAGAAGCATTGTTAATACCGGCAACACCGACCACCACGGCAAGAATAAAAGTAGAAGCGGTGGGTAACATCTTCTTTGATATTTCGAACACCAACTTTACAATTGGTGGTACTGTTGCCTGTGGCGATGCAACAGGACTAACGTCTTCTGCAATTGGTGACAATACAGCAACGGTTAGTTGGACAGCTGTAACAAATGCCATCAGTTATGCGGTTGATTATAAATTAAATAGTTCTGCAACATGGACAAGTTTTTCAACTGCACAAACTACTTCTACTGCAAGTATTACAGGCCTTACTCAAGGGTCTTTGTACGATTGGAGAGTTAAAGCAACCTGTACTTCAGGAAGTGGAAACTTTGTGGCTGCACAGTTTACAACGACTGCCCCTTTTGAATGCGCTGCGCCAGCTGGGTTAACAGCATCCGCCATCACAGCCTCTGGAGCCACTGTTAGCTGGAATGCAGTAAGTGGCGCTGCCAGTTATGCAGTGGATTATAAATTAAATACTGCAACTGCCTGGACGAGCGCTGCAACTGCTACAACTGCTGTTTCAACTGCAATCAGCGGATTAACGGCAAGTTCTTTGTATGACTATAGGGTAAGTACCAATTGCGGTACTAACGGAGCAAGTGGATTTACAGCTGCACAGTTTTCAACCATTGCAGCGTCTGTTTGTGGAACAGCTTTTGAGCCAAACGAAACACAGGCTGCTGCTGCTGATATCACTTCGGGTGTAAACAATTCAGCGGCTATAACAACAGCTACTGACATCGATTATTTTAAAATAACTACTACTGCTACCAGCAATATTGCCTACAATCTTGTAGGCCCAACTAGCGTGGATTATGACCTGTATGTTTATAACAGCGCAGGTACACAAATTGGTTCGGGTGCTGGTTCTACCTCAACCGAAACGGTTTCTTTAACCAGCCAGGCTGCAGGCACTTATTATATTAAAGTTATGGGATACAGTGGTGCTAACAGCTCTACCTGCTACACCATTAAGGCAACTGCTACAACAGTAACCAGTTGTCAAAGTACTTATGATGTTAGTACCAATGGCACAACATCAGGGGCTGCAGTTATTCCATTTAACAGCAACATTACGGGCCTAATAAGCCCAAGTGCTGATATTGATAATTACAAGTTTGCAATTACAACAGGTGGCACCATTACACTGACACTTACTACATTGCCTGCAGATTATGATTTGAAATTATTGAATAGTGCCGGAACACAGGTTAGCATTTCTCAGGCAGGCGGAACAACAAGTGAAACCATAAGCTATACTGCTGCAGCAGGCACCTACTACGCACAGGTACTTGGGTACAATGGCGCCAACAGCGCTACAACCTGTTATACATTAAAAGTAGCGCTGGGTACCGCAACTAAACCCGGCATATCAGCAACCGGCAATGGGGTAATTAAAATTTATCCAAATCCTGTTTCGGATATACTCAATATTAGTTTACAGGGAGAAATAAGCAGTAAAGGGGCTTTTGAAATTTTTGATGGAAAAGGAGCTACCGTTTTAGTAAATACCATTACAAGGAATCCACAGGTTGTCAATATTTCCAAATTGCCAAAAGGCACTTACCTGGTTCGAGTAAACAATGGCATCAATACCTTCAAAGCCAAGTTTATAAAACTATAGAATTCATAAATTGTATTATTAAAAAAACGGCTGTCAAATGATAGCCGTTTTTTTAGTAACAGGTGGGTAATTAAACGAAAGAACCTTCAGTTCTGAAAGTCCTTTTTCGTGATTTGATCTTGTGCGGTAAGGTTTTGTAGGATACGAATCTTGGATTTGATAAGATTGGATTTTTTTAACATTGTAAAGATACTAGGTTGCTCCACGCCTGAAAATAGCTAAAGAATCTAAGTTCTTGTAATCGTTTTTCTACAACTAAGCCTACATTTATGAGTGGCACCTTGTATTGAAAAGCATTCATAATAACTTCCAGTTTAAAGGTTTGAAATAATGATAAAAGCCTCCACAGATGAAGGCTTTTTTGATGTTAGGATTTTTTCAGGATTCAATAGGGTTGGACTTTCTTACATTGTAAAGGTACTATGCACCGTCACCCTGGCGAATAGTTAAAGAATCTTAGTTGTTGTCATTAATTTTCTACGATGAAGTTTTCATTTCCGACAGCTTTAATTGTACTGGAGACCATTCAGATTTGATTCATGGTTTGCGTTTTGAATAATGATAAAAGCCTTCATAGATGAAGGCTTTTTGATAAAGGTTTGGTTTTAGGGTAGTAGGATTTTTTTCAGGATTTGATAAGCTTGGATTTTTTTAACATTGTAAAGGTAGCAGCTGAAAATGCACTAAAATATAGCTAATAATAATCTGTTGCTGTCATTATTTTTCTACTATTCAGTACTGCTAGTACAGTTAAACAAATTCAATTGGATGAACCTCAAAACTCCTTACCCTTGCTCATAAATTAAAGAGCTGTTCGCAAATTGAAAGCGCTGCCTTATATTCAAAAGTACAAGAGGGCGATGCAACGATGCTTATTAAGGGATCAGTTGCCTGAACAAAAAAAAATGAAAAGTATGGATTTTAGTCTGCGATAAGTCAGGAGTTCTGATCCTACAGAAAGAATTAAAGAATCACTTTCGTACGTTGTAAAAACAATTAACAACAACGTTGATGACCACTACAACCCATGCCGGGGTTAACATAAAAAAAACCGGCCAAAGCCGGTTTAATTCAAAGAGATTATTTTATTGAAAGGTGGTACTTACCAAAACTTTATCTTTCGTCATCTGCCGCAATGCAGCAGCAATTGCATTTGCATCCAGTCCAATTTCATCATATAATTGTTTGGGTGTTCCGTGTTCTACCAACCTATCGGGAATCCCCATTATTTTAACATCCGCTTTGTAGCCATGTTCATTCATAAATTCCAGGATGGCACTGCCAAAACCACCTACTACGGTTCCATCTTCTACTGTAATTATTTTATTGAATTTGCTGAATACTTCATGTAGCAAAACTTCATCCAATGGCTTTACAAAACGCATATCGTAATGGGCCGGATTAATCCCATCAGCCTTAACATCACGGATAGCCGCAGCAGCAAAATTGCCCGGGTGGCCAAATGAAAGTATCGCTACATCCTGTCCGTCTTTTAGTTTTCTTCCTTTACCAATTGAAATAGCTTCAAAGGGAGTTTTCCATTCGGGCATTACACCCTCGCCCCTTGGATAGCGGATTACAAACGGGCTGGTAGTGCTTTCCAATTGCGCCGTATACATCAGGTTACGCAATTCCTTTTCATTCATAGGTGCACTCACAATCATGTTGGGTATGCAGCGCATATAAGCAATATCATAACAACCGTGGTGTGTTGGACCATCTTCACCCACAAGGCCCGACCTGTCTAAACAAAAAACCACCGGCAGGTTTTGTATGGCTACATCATGTATAACCATATCATAAGCCCGTTGCATAAAGGAAGAATAGATATTGCAAAAAACCCGCATTCCCTGTGTAGCCAATCCTGCACTAAGTGTAACCGCATGCTGCTCGCAGATGCCGACATCAAATGCTCTGTCAGGCATTTTTTCCATCATGTATTTTAACGAAGATCCGCTTGGCATTGCGGGTGTGATGGCTAGTATTTTACTGTTTGCTTCTGCCAGTTCGATTATACTGTGGCCAAAAACATCCTGGTATTTGGGAGGTTGGGAAATGTTAAAAGCTTTTTTCTGTATTTCGCCGGTTACTTTATCGAACAAACCGGGAGCATGCCATTTTGTTTGATCTTTTTCTGCCAGCGAATAACCTTTACCTTTTACGGTTACAATGTGTAAAATTTTAGGGCCTGGAATATTTTTAAGATCCTGTAAAGTGTCAATCAACTTAGAAATATTATGTCCATCTATCGGCCCAAAATAGCGGAGTTTCAGTGCTTCAAACAGGTTCGCTTTACTGCTAACAATTCCCTTAACACCTTCCGTAATTTTGTGTGCTACCTTTCGGCTTAAATTTGTACCTGTTGGCAGTTTACCCAACATATTCCAAACATCTTCTTTTATTTTATTGTAGGTAGGCGATGTGGTAATATCGGTAAGGTATTCTTTTAAAGCACCTACATTGGGATCAATGCTCATGCAGTTGTCATTCAAAATGATGAGTACATCGCTATCAGCCACACCGGCATGATTCATCGCTTCAAATGCAAGACCAGCGGTCATTGCACCATCGCCAATTACAGCGATGGATTTACGGTCTTTTTCCCCTTTATATTTTGCAGCCATGGCCATACCAAGAGCAGCACTGATGGAAGTAGAAGAATGCCCCACACCAAACGTATCATATTCACTTTCGCTGCGGTTGGGAAATCCACTAAAGCCTTTGTATTTTCTATTGGAAGAAAAATTATCCCTTCGGCCGGTGAGTATTTTATGGCCATATGCCTGGTGACCAACATCCCAAACCAATTGGTCGTAGGGGGTATTGTACACATAGTGTAATGCCACACTTAACTCCACCACACCCAAACTAGCCGCAAAATGGCCGCCATGCACACTCACTACATCAATGATGTATTGCCTTAGTTCGTCGCATACCTGGTGCATTTGCTCCTTACTTAGTTTTTTTAAGTCGGCTGGGTTATCGATATTGGATAATAGTGGCCCCGGTTTAATCTCCATAATACTTTTTTAACTATAGTAAAGATAAGTTTTTTAACTATTTATCGCCCTTTTCAAACATCTCAACAGCCAAAAAGTTGGCGGTTTGATACACTATTCTTTTTTTATCCCGACAGCATAAAGCAATTTAATAGAAAGGCAAATAATTCTGCCGCAAATCAAGTTGCTTCTGCCGTTACCAACCGGTTATTTAAAGCAGCTACATCGCTAAACGCATTTATGCTTAATAATAATACTGCTAACAAATAAATTATAACGAATTTTACCAACTGCCACATTTACCTGATAAAGAAACTATTCAACCACAAAAAATCACTTGGGCAAACTTGCATATTAAAAAAATGGACGAAAAGATACCAACACCAAATTATTTATTGAGCATCTTTACCATGAAATGCCCCAGGTGCAGGCGTGGAAAAATGTATAACAACAGTAATCCATATAGCAACCTTAAACTGTCAAAAATATTTGACATGCCGGAACGGTGTGCTGAATGTGGCCAGCGGTACGATCTTGAACAAGGCTTTTGGTATGGTACTGGCTATGTTAGCTATGCACTTGCTGTAGCAATTTCTGTAAGTTCATTTATAGCATGGTGGGTATTGATAGGCGTATCTACAGATGATAACCGTGTATTCTGGTGGTTAGGTTTAAACTGCGTATTGCTGGTTATACTGCAGCCATGGCTGATGCGGCTTAGCAGGGTGATTTATTTAAACTTTTTTGTAAGCTTCGATAAGAATTATACCCATACAGCTCCAAGAGAATTTGATCATAAACAGTAATTGATTTGTGAGGTTTGGTTGATGAATAGCTATTTAAAATACTACTAACCTCAAAAAACTTCCCATTACACAGTAGGCATGCGGCCTTTACTCACCTGGTTTAAATATATCTTTAAAAATATTGGCACCGGATAGTTCTTCAATATCTCCCAGTTCAAGTTCAATAGCACGGGTACTTTTGTTAATTTCCAATAAGGAAAGAATGATAGATATCAACAAGCAAATAAGGCTGGTAGCAAATATCCAGTGTGCAATTACCATCCACCCACGAAAGATGGAATACATGCATAATACACAACATAAAAAACTAAATATCCCAAAACTCTGCATGTAACGGATCAAATTAATCCTGCTTCTTATATTCTTTATTTGCCTTAAAATATGTTGTTCCTTTTCTCCCCGGTTATATTCGTCATGCAGTTTTCTTACCAATGCAGCCAACGATAAAAAACGATTGGTATAAGCCAGCATCAGCAAAGTAATGGCGGGAAAGAGTAAAGCAGGTGTATTGATGTTGATTTCTAACATGGAGTAAAAATACAGCAGCGCTTCAAAATAAAAGCGGTATCAACGGAAAAAAAATCACCATGCAGCAGGAGCAGCAGCTTTTTTCGTCCCATGTTTTTTATCCATCCAATGTTGAAATTTGCTGGTTATCCAGGCGCTTCCGGCACCCACTGCAGCACCTGCCAGTACATCGGTTGGGTAGTGAACGCCCTGGTACATACGAGAATACCCAACGGCAGAAGCCCATAAAAATGAAGGAGCAATAACATACCATTTTGGAAATAAAATACTTACAGAAGTTGCGGCGTAAAATGCAGCAGATGTATGGCCTGAAGGAAACGAGTAGCCGCCCCCTTCTGTCCTTTTAATTATATCAGGATAGGTAATAAAAGGCCGTTCCCGTTGCACAATTACCTTTGCACCATGTGTAATAATTGCTGATAAAGCATATCCGCCCACCATATACAATGCATCTTTCTGTAATTCCTTATTATGCTTTGCCAGGCCTACAGTAAGTAAGGTAAGCGGAGCAGTAATATTAACTATCGTAACACTATTAGATGTAATGCTGGTAAAATCATTTTTAAACGAAGATTCATTGTGATTGATAGATCTCACTAAATCAATTTCCCAATTTTGTGCATTAACTGCAACCGATAAAAACAGCACTGCAGCAGTAAAAAACCCTTTTAAAAATTTCATGGACAAAAATTACAAGTTGAATGTTTGCAAGTTATGTGCTTAATGCTGTTTTTAATAGTTTAGTATTAAGCCGGGATAAAGGAATGCTTTTCTCTATGTTTCGGTATTGATGTGAAGCCCTCATTAACCAGTCACAAACATTAACAAAAAACAAGGATCATTTCTATTCTCCTTTTATATGGGTACTAACAGGAATATTTATTTTGATGCTAAAATTACGCCCCATGTTAAACACACCCATCCTGCCGGTAGACATATTTTCTGCTGCATATTTAAGGCGGCTTAAATGATTTTGATAAGCTACATCACCCAGGTTGATGCCAGCTATATGCAGGCTAAATAAAGTTTTGCCTTTGGCAGATACAACATCTGCCCCAATACCTGCATTCAACAATGAATAGGCTGCAGTAGCCGTTTCAGTGTTGTAGGCCGTAAAAATTTTATTTTGCTTAAAGGTATTATCCAACTCAATTTTTGCATAGAAATTAGCGATGCCTTTGGTTAATGAATTAAAGTTGCAGCGTACTTCATTTATTAGCCTGGGCGCAGGAATAAAAGGCAGGTAGTTGGATGATTCAACGGCTTCTTTAAATTTTCCGGTGGTGATAGAAAAAGTATTTTCAATGTGCAGCCAATCCAACGGATGCGGATGAATATCTATACTTGCCTCTATACCGCTTAAAGTGGCATTGCGCTGATCAAATTTAAAAGCTGCTAAATTTGCGCCAGCAACATTTATGGTTGAATCGCCGCCACCAGCTGACTGCAGTTTTTTATAAAATATAAAATTGTTAAACGTATTGTAATACGCAGATAAGTTTACGGACAGATGCGTTGTATTAAATTCAAGGCCGCCATCTAATTGAGTGCTGGTTTCACTTTTTAAATTAGCATCACCATATTCGTACCTAATGGTACCTTCATGTGCACCATTAGATGCCAGCTCGGGAATACTGGGTGCCCTAAAACCCCTTGCCAGGTTAAGTTTAAAGTTGAGTTGTTTAGAAAGTTGTGCGGCCATACCTGCACTTCCAGAAAAATTTGCAAACGACTTTTTAAAGGCTGCGCCTTTTACTTCGCTGCCCTCTAATAAATTTTTTACATCAAGATTTCTTGTATCGTAGCGGGCGCCACCACTTAAGGTAATTTTATTAATTATTTTTTGTGTGTACACAAATCCACCGATATCAAACAAATTATAATCCGGTATTAGTTGCTCAATTCCCCTGTTAGTATTTTGTTGTTTCATTCCATTTACGCCGATAGCAGTTTTAAAACCATTCGCTTCCGGCAGGTGCCACTGTGCTGTGTAGGTAATTGTTTTTAAATCAAAAAATAAAGCCTGCTCCTTTAAATTTTCCGGATTGCCAAATTCTTCCCGCTGGTTTCGCTGGTAGCCAACATTCAACGTTAAACGGCTTTTACCAAACCTGAAAGAATTATCGGTAGCAATTTTAAAATGCCGGATATGCTGGAAAGGAACCAGCGGCAGCGTGCTTTTAAAATCATCCTCTGTAGCCTTTACTACAGTACCGCCTGCTAGCGGCTTTACAAAGTAGCCATTATCGTCTCTCTCTCCTTCTATAAGTCCTGCTTTTAAATTAAAATTACTAAACAGCAAATGACTGTAACCCCAGTTGCCATTGTATCCGGCGTAGCCGCCAACATTATTTTGACTGTACTTTGAGTTAAAAACCCGACCATCGTATTTATTTCTGTAATCAGCAGCTGCGGTGGAGGAACTGTACAAATTCCAGTTAAATCCGTTTACATTACCGGCAATATTTGCATTGAGTAGCCTTGCGTTATTATTGGTTTGATAACTGCTTAAAATATTTGCTTTAATGGTATTATTTTCTACAGGTATGTTGGTTATAATATTTATAACGCCTGCAATAGCATCGCTGCCATAAATAAGAGAAGCAGGACCTTTTAAAACTTCTACTTTGTTTACACTGGATTCGTCAATTTCAATTCCATGTTCATCGCCCCATTGCTGCCCTTCCTGCCGCACGCCATCATTAATTGTTAACACCCTGTTGTATCCAAGGCCCCGTATTACTGGCTTCGAAATAGCCGGCCCGGTTGACACAGTAGATACGCCGGGAATTTTTGTTAAGGACTCAATAATATTGGTTGAAGTTGATTGCATCAAATCATCTCTCCTTAACAAAGAAACCTGGTAGGGCGATTTTTTTAGCTGTGTGGCAACACCCACACCGGTAATGATAACTGCATTGTTTTCTACTACCGATTGAGAGAGGGAATAGTCTTTTTTTGTATCACCGCTTATTTCCACTTGCTCAGCTATGGTTGTATATCCTATGTGAGATATTTCTACCAGGTGCTTTCCCTCGGGGATATTTGGCAATGAAAACTGTCCATCTGCATTGGTGGAGCCACCAACTTTAATGTCAATAAAATAAACTGTTACACCCTGTAACGCAGCATGGGTGTTTGCATCGGCTATCTTTCCGCTAAAACTGCCTTTTAAATTTCCAATAAAACCATGTTTAAAATGAGATGAATTTGCAAATGTTTTATTGATCAACAGCAGCAGGGCGGTACCCAAAAGAATAGCTAATTTTAAATCTTTCATCTTATAGATATTTAATTTTTGTAACTATGTTGCAAATATAAAACCAAGACAACAAATTGCCCCAATTATTTACCTAATGAAATGTTATTGACATTTCATTGAAAGCTTTTGAACTAAAACAAAGTAGATGGTATTCATTTGCAAGCAAGTTTATGTAGCTATTGCACCAGGTAAACCAACACAGGAAAGTGGTCGCTGTAGCCATTATCCCAAACATGTTCTGCCGTAAAAGACCTGTGGGGCAGGCCTTTTTCAATACCCGACTGATGAGCCAGAAATTCCTTTTTAAAAATTCTGTTTTTATAATACCGCCATTTGTTATTATTATTTTGAAGAAATGCACCCGAAATCATTATTTGATCAATGAGGTTCCACTGGCCATCGTAAATTTCAGTACCAATTCCTTTTTTATACAAATTAATCCAGGGATTGTAAATATCGGTAAGTGTTACATTAATTGTATCCGCTTGTGCCTGCAACACTTTTATTACACTGGCATCTGTAGGGTTATCATTTAGATTTCCCATTATTATAATTTTTGTATTGGGATTGATAGCCAGTAGTGAGTCGGCAATATGTTTATCAACTGCAGCAGCCACTTGCCGGTAAGGGCTGGTTTCTGCAACACCTCCCCCACGGCTAGGCCAGTGGTTTACCATGATGTGCATGGTATCGTTTCCTGCCGCAATACCTTTAACATACAATACGTTTCGGGTAGGCCTGACTTGCCCTACAGATTCTAAAGGAACATGCAAGGCTACGGCATTTATAACCCTGAAATATTTTGGATTGTACAGCAGGGCTGTGCTTATTCCACGTACATCAGATGTTGGAAACCAAACAAACTGGTAGTTACGATCTTTTATTTCGGGCTGATTCACCAGGTCGGCCAAAACCTTGTTATTTTCTACTTCTGCCATGCCAATAATGGCAGCACCAGTCGGGGTTACATCGGTTCTTAATTGTTTAAAAACGGTGGCAATATTATGTAACTTTTGTTCGTATACTTCCTGCGTATAGTGATAATCTCCTTTAGGTGTAAAATCATCATCGTCTTTAGTAGTATCATTTTCAGGATGAAAAAGATTCTCCACATTATAAAAACCTACAGCAAAAACCTTGTAACTCTTTTGGGCAGCTACTGAAAAAAAGCTCATTAAAAACAAAGCCGCCAAAATTAAAAGGTTACACATAGTTGATATTTGAATAAAATGGAAATATATCTTTTTGATCGTTTAGTAACTAAGTCTTGTTAATGTCACGCCTGCTCAATATTTAATGTGTTAAGCAATATCGATAATGACCTAAATAAAACCAATGGCTAATTGCAAATTACCTTGCGTATTCCACATTCCGCATTATATAAATTTGAATACATACAGATTTTAATAGATGATTCTATTACTGTCGTTGTTTTTTATTGGCGAGCATTCCTAAAAGCGTCCCAAATGTCTTCGCTTTCCGGTAAATGTGTAACCCCAAGAAAAAAGGCATAGATCCAAATAGTGCTATACTCTACCTGTATCTATGCCTGCTTTTTAGGTTGCTTACAATTAACAGTAAACAGCTAAGTTGATAACTTATTCAATAATTACTTTTACAAAAGATTTTTCACTGCCTGGATGCGTAATTTCAAATTGATAAAGTCCTTTGGCAATTCCTTTTGCAAGCTGTATTTCTTTTATGTAAACAGACCCTGCATTTAAAAATGAAGTATTAACCATTGTCTGACCGGTTGCATTGAGCAAACGTATGGAATACTTGCCTTTATCCATATTCTTAAAATGTAGTCGCATGATGCGATCTGCCACCGGGTTAGGATAAACTTTAATGCTTCCTCCACCATTTGTAATACGGACTTTTACTACTTCACTGTAACTAAACTTTTCGTTAATGCCGTTACTTTTAATGCGATAATAATTATCTCCTGCCACTGCAGTTTCATCCAGCCAGTTATATAAATAATTGCCTGCAAAACTAGCTGATGATAATGTAGTATTTACTTTAGTGAAAGTAATACCATCTACAGATTTTTCAACTTCATATGCTTTAATATTTATTTCATTGGCTACTTGCCATTGCACTGCAATTTTTTTGTTTTGCTGCCATGCTTTTATGCTGGCAAAGGTTACAGGAAGTACAGTTTGAACCGGAGATTTAAATACAACCCTGAACCTGTCTTCGGCTTTTGAGAGCGGATTGGTGGTTATAGCAAAATCTATCTCACTTACTCCTGCTGTACTAAGTTGTAATCGGTAACCTGTAAATTTGTCTTCCAGAAAAGCCTCGTAACCGGGAGCAAAATCAGTAGCTTCGAACCGAAAACGATACGGCAGTTCATTAAATTTTGACATTGCAAAAAAGATGGTATCTGTGTTTTGAATTTCACTTCTTTTTTCTATCGCAATTTTAACCGAATCCCTTAAAATGCTCAGGCTTTCTTTAGTATTAAAACTAATCATCTTTTTGGCGTCTTCATCAGTTGCTGTATTACTAAAAGATGAATTGAAAATATTTAAAACGCCGTCAGTTAACCTATAGGACGTATCAGTTTTTGCGTAGATATCCGAACGGAACAGCGGGAATAAAGTATTGCCCGTTGGCCTTGCGCCGTTAGTATTTGAAATACCCACGAGGCTACTGGTTAAAGGAAGTTTATCCGTTTCGTGAAAAGTGATTGAACCGGCTGCAACTGCATCTAATAAAAATGCCTGCCCAGATTCTATTGTGCCATTAGACAGATAACTACTTGCACTGGTTGTTTGTACAAAAGAACTTCCAAGACCCGTAAAAGATACCCACTTGCCAGGCTGGGTAAATGATGTGAACATTTTGGGATCCCACAAATGATAACTACTCAGCTTTCCTAAAGTACCTGCCACATCAACATTCAATAAGCAGATGGCAGACGGATAAGGATTGCCTATTACCTGCCTTCCTACCATAACTGGTACGGTTACATTTCCAACATTTATTCTTCCTTTGGGTTCAAGTATGGCATTGGCAGAAGGCATATACTGGTTACCAATTACAAAGCTCCTATCACCCCTTACAAACATCATCCAGCCTTGCTGATCTGTTATTTTTGTAGTTAAGGTAGATAATGGTGTTAACCAGGATGATACACCCGGAGCTCCATACAATATAGAGGCTGATGTAGTACCCTGGTCAAATCCATTAGCGGCACTGTATAAACCTCCCGGTCCGGTTATATGGGTACCGTAGCCTGGCCATGGATTATAAATACTACCGGTTCCATTTGGATTACTTTTATCCGGATTGACAACGCCCTCCATAAATGCCTCGTTAATAGACGGTGCCGCGGCACTTTGCAACGGAGCTGTAAGCAACCTCCACGAGCGGGTAGCTGTTGGGTTTTGAATAAACCGCTGCACAACAAATTTTCCGGTACCCCCATACCGTATGCTGATATTGGCGATGCTGGCTATCGGTGCAATGTCTGCCGTACGGGTGCTGTTGGATACAATGGTAACATCACTGTTACGCAAACTGAATACACCTTTAGTAAAACCCAGTTCCTGGTTAATTGTAATATTGGAAAGTAGCACAACAGAATCGGTTGTGTTGGTTTTATTTATCCATAAGTGTGCAAAATTTTCACCTCCAAATCCACCCTCATTATTTTTGGCTGCAGAGGCTGGCCCCGTAATGGTTGCCATAGCAGTGCCGTTACCACTAAAATTTGCGGGTCCGTCAAACGTTACTTTCCTATCATTGTGTGTAAACACACCGCCGGTATTTCTTGTCCAGTTCCCACCCAAAGAAACATCGCCACCCATGCTTCCGCCTAATGCAAGAGTTCCGCTAATGTTTATATTTCTTCCCACACTCAGGCTGGCACTACCTCCCAAATAGTTCAGTTGGATCGAAGAACCTGCTTCAATCTGTACATCAAAACAAACATACCCATTTCCCACACCCGGAAAGTTTATAGTGGTATTATTTTGAACCAAGACATTGGCAGGATAGCCTGTTCCACTGGATGCATTAGTCCATTCAAGCCCCCTTGTATACACGCTGCCTGGTTTGTATAGTAAGCTGGAAGAAGGACAGGTATAAGTGGGTGAATTACCTGACACACTTCCTCCGGATTGTATAGAGAAGGTGCCAGCAATGGTGCTGGCTGCTCCAAAATTCAACGCACCATATGTATCAATATTTTTAAAGGTGGTGGTTCCACTGATAGTCCCGCTGCCAAAGAAAGCCACTGTACCGGTACTGCTGGTAGCATTAAAGGTTCCACTGTTGGCAAATGCTCCACCGCTTGATATAGAAAGATTATAGGCGCCCGTCATTACCAGGCTACCGGTAGCAGCAATGTTTACAGCATTTGCAAAAGCATTTGCTGATTGTATATTTACGGTGGAACCCGCAGGGATGCTAATATTGGTGGAGGAAGTTGGTACGCCACCGCACCAATTAGCCGCTGTATTCCAGTCACCAGTTGCACCACCCACCCATTGCCCCGTAATACTCACAGTTACGGTAACGGTATTTACCAGTTGAGTAGCACAACCAGACACGAAATTACTGGCCAAAACATTAAAAGTAGTAGTGGCAGATAATGAGCCGGTAGGTAAAATGATTGTACCGCCTGTTCCAGCCACAGTGCTACCAATATTAATATTACCAGCATTGTTTCGTAGCTGATAAGTAACACCACTTTGTGAGGCCGTAATCTGTATGTTGGTTGAATTGCCGGTACATACATTCGTTGCTGCAGCTGTTGGAGCTATGTCAATAGGCAAAGCATTTACAGTGATTGTTCCGCTACCGGTAACAGGACAACTGCCTCCTGTTGTGGTCACCGTGTAATTAAAAGTACCATTCGCAGTCGGCGTGCCGCTTATTGTAAATACTCCTACACTAAATGACCCGGTTACACCAGTGGGCAAACCACTTACGACTGCTCCGGTTCCTGTACCGCCTATTGAATAAGTAATATTGGTAATTGCTGTGCCATTACATACCGTTTGAGCTGTGGTGGCTAAAGTAGATGTTCTTGTTATGGTTGTCAATCCATTTACAGTGATGTTGCCTGTAGCGGTAACAGCACAACTGCCACCTGTAGTGGTCACTGTATAATTAAAAGTACCATTCGCCGTGGGTGTTCCGCTGATGGTAAATACTCCTGCATTAAAAGAGCCGGTTACGCCCGTAGGTAAACCGCTTACACCGCCGCCGGTTGCTGTACCGCCTACTGAATAAGTTATATTGGTAATTGCTGTGCCATTACAAACCGTTTGGGTAGTGGTGGCTAAAGCAGATGTTCTTGATATGGTTGCCAATCCATTTACAGTGATAGTGCCGGTTGTAGTAGCTGCAGTACAACTGCCTCCTGTGGTGGTTACGGTATAATTAAAAGTGCCATTCGCTGTAGGCGTGCCGCTGATGGTAAACACATTTGCACTAAATGAACCCGTTACACCTGTGGGCAAGCCGCTTACGCCGGCACCGGTTCCTGTGCCGCCTACTGAATAAGTTATATTGGTAATAGCGGTGTTATTACAAACAGTTTGTGCATTAGTGCCTCCTGCTGAGCTTAAACTTGCAGTAGCCGCATTTACAGTGATTGTTCCGGAAGCGGTAGCAGGGCAACTGCCGCCTGTAGTAGTCACCGTATAATTAAAAGTGCCATTCGCTGTAGGCGTGCCGCTGATGGTAAAGACGCCGGCAAAAAAAGCGCCGGTGACACCTGTGGGTAAACCGCTTACGCCTGCACCGGTGCCAGTACCACCTATTAAATAAGATATATTAGTGATTGATGTGCCATTACAAACCGTTTGTGCAGTGGTGGCTGCAGGTGAAATACTCGTTATAGTTGCCAATCCATTTATATTGATCGTGCCGGTTGCACTAGCTGCGGTACAACTTCCACCAGTGGTAGTTACCGTATAATTAAATGTGCCATTGGCAGTGGGCGTGCCGCTGATAGTAAAGGTACCTGCACTAAATGAACCGGTTACCCCGGTGGGTAAACCGCTTACGCCTGCACCGGTACCGGTACCACCGACTGAATAAGTTATATTGGTGATTGCTGTGCCAGTACACATCGTTTGTGCACTGGTGGCTGCAGCAGATGTTCTTGTTATGGTTGCCAATCCGTTTACAGTGATGGTGCCGGTTGCAATAGCAGCACAAGTTCCACCAGTTGTAGTCACCGTATAATTAAAAGTACCATTCGTTGTAGGCGTGCCACTGATGGTAAAGACACCTGCACTAAATGAACCGGTTATCCCGGTAGGTAAACCGCCTACGCCAGCACCGGTTCCTGTGCCGCCTACTGAATAAGTTATATTGGTAATTGGAATGCCATTACAACCCGCTTGTGCAGTGGTGGCTGCAGCAGATGTTCTTGTTATAGTTGCCAATCCATTTACAGTGATGGAGCCAGTTGCAGTAGCTGCGGTGCAACTTCCACCAGTGGTGGTTACGGTATAATAAAATGTGCCATTCACTGTGGGCGTACCGCTTATAGTAAAAACACCGGCGCTAAATGAACCAGTTACACCAGTTGGTAAACCGCTTGTGCCAGCACCGGTTCCTGTGCCGCCTATTGAATAAGTAACATTGGTAATTGCTGTACCATTGCAAAGGGATTGTGTATTTGTTCCGGCGGGTGAGGTTAGCGTATTAGTTGGTACTCCATTCACAATAACTGAAGATGTAGCACCACTTGCAGAACAACCATTTCCATTTGTAACAGTTAACGAATATATTCCTGCATTTGCAGCAGTTGTACTTGGTATAACAGGATTTTGAGAACTGGAAGTATAGGATGAAGGCCCAGTCCAGGAATAGGTAAACGGAGATTGGCCTCCTGTTAAATTAGCCGACATATTTAAAGCATTTCCTGCACAAACAGGTGAATTCGTGCCAGGAGCTACTGACATAGAAACAGGCGATAAAGTACTAAATGAAATATCATCTAAACCAAAGTCATTACCCCCAAGAGCTGTTTGAAGATCGATTACGTTAATAACTGCCGTAGTATTACTGCCTGAATTCCAGGTACCATAAAATTGATACCATATAAATGGTCCTGCTGGGCTGCTTGCACCTGCAGGTAAAGTCGCTACAGTTCCTACCTGTACGCTGTTTACGGAAAATTGCAATTGGGCATAGGGAGCTACTGTATTCATACTGGTAGCCCAGGCTGAAAAATAGTAGGTGGTATTGGGCAATACGGTTACAGTTTGTTGCCAAACCTGTTGTGTTACCGGACTTCCATTTACAATCATGAAGTTACCGGACCCTGTTGTGTGGTCTTGGTTACAATAAAATCCAGAATGATAGGTATTTGCATTCGTACCTACATAATAATTTCCTTCCGGAAAAAGATTTGCGTTATAGTTATATAACGTAGTAAATCCAGTATTTCCCGAAGAAAAATTCCCATTAGTTACCAATTCCAATGCTACACTAATATTGGCACTGACAGAACAACCTGCAGCATTGGTTCCGGTTACAGAATAACTTCCCGCAGTGATAACATCAATGAATTGAGAAGTTGCCCCCGTGCTCCATAAATATGAAGTTTGAGCAGAGCAGATTAATCTTACTACACCTCCTCCCATACAATAATTGGCCGAAATGGTGACTGTTGGCGAGGTGTTTATTGTGATGGTGCCTGTCGCAACAACTGCAGCACAACTTCCGCCCGTGGTTGTTACCGTGTAATTAAAAGTACCTCCCGCTGTAGATGTGCCACTGATGGTAAAGACGCCGGAACTAAATGCACCGGTTACTCCGGCGGGCAACCCACTTACACCTGCACCGGTTGCTGTACCACCTACTGAGTAAGTAATATTTGAAATTGCTGTGCTATTACAAATCGTTTGTGTATTTGTTCCTACGGCAGAGCTTAAGGCTATTGTAGCAGCATTTACAATGATGGTGCCGGTAGCGGTAACTGGACAATTCCCTCCGGTAGTGGTCCCCGTATAATTAAAAGTACCATTCGCTATTGGTGTGCTGCTGATGGTAAAAACGCCAGCACTAAACGAACCGGTTACACCTGTTGGTAAACCGCTTACCCCGGCACCCGTTGCTGTACCGCTTATTGAATAAGTAATATTAGTAATTGTTATGCCATTACAAACTGTTTGTGCATTAGTGGCTGCAGCGGAAGTTCTTGTTATTGTTGCCAATCCATTTACAATGATGGTGCCGGTTGCAGTAGTTGCAGTACAACTTCCACCAGTAGTGGTTACTGTATAATTAAAGGTCCCATTGGCCGTAGTTGTTCCGCTGATGGTAAAGACGCCGGCACCAAAAGAACCGGTTACGCCTGCAGGCAACCCACTTACACCGGCACCGGTTGCTGTGCCGCCTACTGAGTAAGTAATATTTGTAATTGCTGTGCCATTGCAAACCGTTTGTGTATTTGTTCCTGCGGTTGAGCTTAAGGCTATGGTAGCCGAATTTACAATGATGGTGCCCGTAGCGGTAACTGAACAACTACCTCCGGAGGTAGTAAGTGTATAATTAAAAGTGCCATTCAGTGTAGGTGTGCCGGTGATGGTAAACACGCCAGCACTAAACGAACCGGTTACGCCTGTTGGCAAACCGCTTACCCCTGCACCGGTGGCCGTACCGCCAACTGAATATGTTATATTAGTAATTACTGTACCATTACAAACCGTTTGTGCAGTGGTGGCTCCACCAGATGTTCTTGTTATGGTTGCCAATCCATTTACAGTAATTGTGCCCGCAGCAGTGGCTGCTGTACAACTGCCACCAGTGGTGGTTACTGTAAAGTTAAACGTCCCGTTGGCTGTAGGCGTGCCGCTGATGGCAAAAACGCCGGCACTAAAATTACCGTTTAAGCCTGTTGGCAAACCAATCACACCTGCACCTGTTGCTGACCCGCTAACTGAATAAGTAATATTGGTGATAGAATTGCTATTGCAAAGTGTTTGAGTATTTGTTCCTGCAGTTGAAGTGAGAGTTAAGGTTGGTAGTCCATTTACAGTGATTGAGCCGGTGGCGGTAACAGGACAGCTTCCTCCTGAAGTGGTCACCGTATAATTAAAAGTGCCATTCGTTGTAGGCGTACCGCTGATGGTAAAGACACCTGCACTAAACGAACCGGATACTCCTGTTGGCAAACCGCTTACACCGGCACCGGTGGCCGTACCGCCAACTGAATAAGATATATTGGTAATTGCTGTTCCATTACAAACCGTTTGTGCAGTGGTGGCTGCAGCAGATGTTCTTGTTATGGTTGCCAATCCATTTACAGTAATTGTGCCCGCAGCAGTAGCTGCTGTACAACTGCCACCAGTAGTGGTTACAGTATAATTAAATGTGCCATTCGCTATAGGCGTACCGCTGATGGTGAATACGCCGCTACTAAATGAACCGGTTACACCGGTTGGTAGACCGCTTACGTTGGCACCTGTTGCTGTGCCGCCCACTGAGTAAGTAATATTGGTAATGGCGGTGTTATTACAAACAGTTTGTGCACTAGTTCCTGCTGCTGAGCTTAGCGTAACAGTTGCGACAACTATTGTTAAGTTAGTACCGTTATCACTTCCTGTTACAGCTGGACCACTGCTAATTACTCTTATCCTGTATCCTGATCCGGTACCAGACCCTAGGGGAATGGTTGCACTTATTGTACCGCTGTTTAAATTACTAACTAATGTACCTATTGAAACCGGGCTTGCAAATGAGCCTGCTGCATTTGACATCTGTGCCGAATAAGTGTTGCCACTATACGTTCCATATGTAGTAAAGGGAATAGACACAGTATTACCGGCACAAAAAGGAGAACCTGTAACAGTACCGGTTCTTATTGAATTAAGCGATGTAATACAGATGGCTCCATTCATACTGTTGGTACTATTATACCTCACTATCCTAAAATAATAAATAGCTCCAGGGATTAATGAAGTCAATACTAAATCTTCCTGAGCCCCATTACCAAAATTGTCAATACAGCCTAATTCTATTAAACCACTTGGACAGGTACCGCTGTAAGCATAAATCATGGCATCCCTGCCGGGGTCAGGGGCATAGGAAATTGTTGCGGTAGTTCCGTTTGCTACAAACCTGCCCCAATTGTTAGCGGCTGCGCCACCTGTATTGCAAGAGCTCATGACAGGCCCTGTACCTGTGCCACTTATATTAAAAGTAGTGCCGGGTGTACAGGAGGAAGCATTGACCGCAGTTAAAAGTGTAGCAGTAGAACAGTCGGTGGTTTGCGAAAATGAAGAAGTTGCGAAGATAAAAGTTACAATTAAAACTGTAAGTGATAGAATGTGTTGTTTAGCCGGATAATTATTGTCTCGTTGTAAAACAAATTGTCGTAATAAATTTTGGATAATCTTCTGCATTGGTAATAGGCTATAAAAGTTGGTTATTTGGAGGATAAGCGTACATTTTTAAAATAGGTTAATCTGTAACCCTAAACAAGACATTATTTGAACTGATAGAACAATTTCTTTGCTGAGGCAATTTTAAAATGGATTGAAGGAAGTATTTCATTAACATGAGGTTAGGGTAGCTAAAACGCAAAATATATAGGATTATTATTACAAAGAGTAGGAATATTTCTAATTCCCATCTATGATGCGTAACAGGAAACCAGGGTTGACTGGAAAAAGTAGATTAATTGGAGAATCTTTTGACAGGAGCGGGCAAAAAAATGGCCGCCTTAATTGCTTAAGACAGCCTACTATTTTGTAACAAAACCGTTATAAAATCGGATGTAAATATTTATTTTGATGAGCTCATCTTAGCTTCAATACTAAGCGTAGCATGTGGAACAGCACGTAAACGGGCTTTATCTATCAGTTTACCTGTAACACGGCAAATGCCATAAGTTTTATTCTCAATACGCATAATAGCTTTTTCAAGATGATCAATAAAAGTGATTTGACGACTGGCCATCTGGCTAAGCTGTTCTCTTTCCATACTAAGGCTACCATCTTCCATCGTCATGTAGCGGTTGTCCCCTTCATCTCCACCCATTTCATCTTTACGGGTAATTAAACCATGGAGGTAAGACAATTCCTTTTTTGCTGCTTCCAGTTTACGTTGAATCAATTCTCTGAATTCAACCAATTCTGCGTCGCTATAGCGCAAGGTTGGCGCACCCGGATCTACTTTGGCCTTATCTAAAACTGACTTTGTAAAATCCGGTTCGTATTTGCGAACAGTTTTGGTAGATATTTTTGGCATTACCACAGGTTTTGGTGCAGGTACTTTAATATCTTTTGCCTTAACTTCTACAACTGGTTTAATGGTTACTTCTTTAGCCGCCGATTTTGCAGCCACTTTTGGTACTACTTCTTTCTTTGCCATGGGTTTGGGTGCTGGTTTTACAGCTTTTACAGGGGGCTTTACTTCCACTTTTACATTAACTTTTACAGGTACAATAACTTTTTTTTCCGGAACTGATTTTTTTGCAACAGGCTTTTTTACAACTGGTTGAACAACTTTTTTGGCGGGTGCCGCTTTTTTGGGCTGAACAACCGCAGTCTTTTTTACTGGTTTAGCTGGTGCCTTGATTGCTTTTTTAGCAACAGGGGCCTTCACTAGCTGTTTTTTTATTGCTTTTTTGATAACAACCAGAGGTTTTACAACCTTTTTTATTAACGCCGGAGCAGCCTTAACTGCCTTTTTAACTGTAGGTTTTACTGCTACTTTACCCTTTTTTGCCGAGACTTGCTTTTTTACTGCCATACTATGTTCCTTTTTTTAGTACGTTCACTTTTAAGATGGCATTATTCACATCAATTTCGCTACCCGTAGCTAAAACAGGTATAAAAGCAAGCGAATCTGCCAGAATTTCGGCGCAAATATAATCTTTAAATTGAATTAATGCAGGTTGCACAGCGTCATTTTCTAATACTTCAATAAATATCCTGTCGGTAAGGGCAAACCCACTTTCCTTTCTGATGGTTTGTATCTTATTTACAAATTCCCGTGCATCTCCTTCCTGCTTAAGGGCAGGAGTAATGGTAACATCCAACGCCGCTGTTAAACTTCCCTTATTGGCAACTTCGTAACCGGGTATTTCATCTGTGGACACTTCCATATCTTCCCCTGAAATAATTATAGGTGCTTCATTTGCAGCCAGGTAACCGGGATTCAACAAATATTCGCCGCTCAATACTTTATCAATGGTAGCAGTGTCAAAACCGGCAATAGCATCGGCAGCCCATTTCATTTTTGGACCCAGTTTTTTCCCAAGTGTTTTGAAATTAGCTTTGGCCTTCCGCTTAATAAAATCATTTTCTGCCCCTAAAACGTCTATCTTTTTTACGTTGGTTTCTGCCTTAATTATTTCTTCAACCTTTTTTAGCCTTGCCGCCATATCTGCATCGAGAGCAGGAATTAACAGTTTTTGTAATGGCTGTCTTACTTTAATATTTACTTTTTTACGAAGCGATAATACGAGTGAACAGGCATCTTGTGCCAATTGCATTCTTTTTTCCAGGTCGATATCAATTACGGCATCATTTGTTTTTGGGTAATCCAGCAAATGCACCGATTCTTTTGTAAAACGATTGGATACTTCATTTAGGTTACTGTACAACCAATCGGCAAAGAACGGAGCCACGGGCGCCATTAGCTTGCTCAATGTTTCAAGGCACTCATATAAGGTTTGGTAAGCACAGATTTTATCAAACTCATACTCACCTTTCCAGAAACGACGCCGACAAAGACGCACATACCAGTTACTCAAAAGCGAGTCTACAAACTCTTCAATGGCTCTCCCCGCCTGAGTAGGTTCATAATCATCAAAATAACCTGTGGCAGTTTTTATTAATGAATTGAGCGAAGATAAAATCCACTGGTCAATTTCCGGCCTGTCTTTTACGGCGATGTATTCTTCTTTAAATGAAAACCCGTCCACATTGGCATACAATGCAAAAAACTGGTAGGTATTATAGAGTGTTCCAAAAAACTTGCGTTGCACTTCTTTAATACCTTCTGCATCAAACTTTAAACTATCCCATGGCGATGCATTGGTGATGAGGTACCATCTGGTGGCATCGGCACCAAAAGTGCTAATCGTAACAAAGGGGTCTACCACGTTGCCGAGGCGTTTGCTCATTTTATTGCCGTTTTTATCCAGCACCAGCCCATTACTAACGACTGTTTTATATGCAACACTATCAAACAACAAAACTCCTAACGCATGCAACGTATAAAACCATCCACGGGTTTGGTCAACCCCTTCGGCAATAAAATCGGCAGGGAAGGCCTGCTTAAAAGTTTCTTTGTTTTCAAAAGGGAAATGCCATTGTGCATAAGGCATTGCGCCACTGTCGAACCAAACATCAATTAAATCGGGAACCCGTTTCATTGGTTTACCGGATGTACTTACCAGGATAATATCATCTACGTAGGGTTTGTGTAAATCTAAAATACCTTCATGCAGGTAATGTTTATTGGTATCGCCACCCAAAATACTGGCAGCATTTTTTATTTCATTGTTCAGTTCTTCAATACTTCCAATACATTTTTCTTCTTCTCCATCTTCCGTTTTCCATATAGGTAAGGGTGTACCCCAAAAACGGCTGCGACTCAGGTTCCAGTCCACCATATTTTCCAGCCAGTTGCCAAAGCGGCCGGTGCCGGTAGCGGCAGGTTTCCAATTGATGGTTTTATTGAGTTCTATCATCCTGTCTTTTACTGCGGTGGTTTTAATAAACCATGCATCCAGCGGATAATAGATAATCGGCTTATCGGTGCGCCAGCAATGCGGATAGCTATGTTCGTATTTTTCTACTTTAAAGGCCCGATTCTCTAATTTAAGTTTTACAGCAATATCGATATTTACATCTGCATACTCTTTTTCATCTTTGTAATTTTTAACATAACGGCCGCTGAACTCGCCGCATCCTTCAATAAATTTCCCTTGCTTATCTACCAGGGTTAAAATACCGAGGTTGTTTTTTTTGCCCACTTTATAGTCATCTGCGCCAAATGCCGGTGCCGTATGCACAATACCGGTTCCGTCTTCGGTGGTAACAAAATCACCCAAAATAACCCGGAATGGTTGCGCACCAAGCGTAATCTCTTCGATTTTTTCTAAAGTATTTGCATCCGAAGGGAGGAGTTGTTCGTATTGTACTCCTTCTAATTCTTCACCTTTAAATTCAGCAATAATTTTCCAGGGAAACAATTTTACTTCAGCTGAATAATTTTCAAAATCTCCATTTTCCCCTTCGGCTTTAAAATATTTGCTTACCAATGCCTTTGCAAGAATCAGGTTATTGGAAAGATGGGTGTATGGATTAAATGTTTGTACCAACACATAATCAATGTTAGGCCCAACAGTTAGCCCAAGGTTTGATGGCAGTGTCCATGGCGTGGTTGTCCAGGCCATTAAAAAAGCCTCCCTGCCCTCCAAAGGAGGGTTCTTTGACCCTGCAATTGCAGCAAAGATTTTAGAAATAGCAGGATGCTCATTAGCCCCTTCTTTGGAGGGGTTGGCGAGGCGGAACATTGCCACCACACTGGTATCCTTCACATCTTTATAAGTACCTGGCTGGTTTAACTCATGGCTGCTTAGCCCGGTACCTGCCGCCGGAGAGTAGGGTTGAATGCTAACACTTTCGTAGAGATAACCCTTTTTATACAATTCACTCAGGCACCACCACAAAGTTTCTATATAATCATTTTCAAAAGTTACATATGGATTATTTAGATCAACCCAATAGCCCATTTTTTTGGTGATATCATCCCATTTATCTTTAAAACGCATCACTACTTCCCTGCATTTCTTATTGTAATCTTCAACAGATATTTTTTTTCCAATGTCTTCCTTAGTTATACCCAACTCCTTTTCTACGCCCAACTCAATGGGCAAACCATGGGTATCCCAGCCGCCCTTGCGTTTTACTTGGAAGCCCTGCATGGTTTTATAGCGACAAACAAGATCTTTTAAGGTTCTTGAAATTACATGATGAATCCCTGGCATTCCATTGGCGCTGGGCGGGCCTTCATAAAAAACAAATGGTACAGCACCCTCCCTTTCAGCTACGCTCTTCTCAAAAGCATTTATTTGCTCCCATTTGTTAAATAGCTCTTCCCCTATTGCTGGTAAATTAAGTTGCTGATATTCTTTGTACCTGACGCTCATGTTTAACTGGTGTATTGTTGTAAAAATGTTGGCAAAGGTAGTAAAATAGGGTTTTGCAGCATTATATTAAAACTTGTTAAAATAGAGTTTTAATAATTCCGGTGCTAAGTTTTCCACATTTTTTCTGTTTGGCATAGTATTGGGATTTTAGTTAGAGATAAGCGCCAAAGGAGATCTGATTTTTGCTTTTTTTGTAAGTAAACTTTGGGTGCGGTAGTAAAGAAAAGTTTGATCTTATTTATAAAAACTTTTAGCACATCCCTTACACCAATGTTAAATTTGATAATAATGGTTGGTGCTAAACAATTTTGCTGGTTTAAGGTTTTATTAGGGTAAAGACGGGGGTATTCTTGCTCCCGTCATTTTTTAAAATTGGAAGGTTCCGTTTTTAATTTCCATATATACTGCTGTTCAGTTGCAGCAAACCACATGAAACTAGTATATCAATTCATTATTCTAACAAAAAGTTTTGAGGTTCAGGTAATTCAGGTTAAAAAATAAAGGCATCTTAAATAAGATGCCTTTATTTTTTATTTCTGCTGTTTTAATGCGATTATAAAACCCTGTCTAGCTGATCCTCCATTTTCAGTAATGCATCGGCTATCACTGTTGATGCAACCGGATTTTTATCTTCTGCGGCCTGGGTTGCAAACCATATTAACACCATTGCAATATAATCCTGCATATCTTTTCCTCCGAACTGGGTTTTAAAATCAATTATTTTATCGTTGATAATTTTTAGTGTACCTCGTACCTGCTCCTCATCTTTCGGATTAATTTTTATGCGATAGGTACGGTCGCCAATTACAATATTGATAGGCAATAATTCTGCTGTCATTTTATTCACTTATTAGGGCAATACATTTATCAAGTTCTTTTATATACTGGCCAAGTTGTTTATCAAAGGATTTTTTATCTGTCTCATTCATCTCTCCTGCAGCTGATTTTAAAATACTTACCTGCGTCTGCAACTGGCTAATTTCTGCAAATTGCTTTTCATTCAATTCTTTTAATTCACTTAGTGCTGTGTTCAAGGATTCATTTTGCTTTTGCAGCAGCAGGTATTGCTTCAGCAATTGCTGAAGTTTGGTGTTAACTCTTTTAATATCGTTTTCTAATGCTTGCATAAAAACTTTGACAGACGCATGAATTTTCGACTCATTGCTTTATCGTCCACCGGTTAACAGTGCCCTGGCATTACTTCCTTACTTCGGCACTCAACTCGCTTTCGTAAGATGCGATAATCTTACCCATCATTGCATCAATTTCTTTGTCAGTCATGGTTTTTTCTTCATCCAAAAAAGCAAAATTGATGGCCATTGATTTTTTACCGACACCCAGTTTTTCACTTTCAAAAATATCAAACAGGTTAACTGATACTAGCTTTTTTACTCCTGCATTGTAGGTGGCTTTTTCAATGGCAACATATTCTATCGATTTATCCACCACAATGGAAATATCTCTTTGAGCCGAAGGGAATTTAGGGATTTCTTTATACGCTGTTTTTACTTTCTTATTAAGATTAAGCACTACATCCCATGCAATATCTACATAAAAAACGGGCTGCTTTATATCAAACCTATCCAGCACCTTTTTGCTAACACTGCCAGCCAGCGCTACCATTTCATTATCGATTTTGGCATTCAAACACATATCAACTGCATCATTTTCTATAAGCTTAAAACTGCTAAGGTTGAGCCCCAGCAACTGTATGATTTTATTGCAAATAGCTTTTGCATAATAAATATCCGCTTTCTCAGCTTTTGTTTTCCAACTATCTGCACACCTATTTCCGGTAATAAATATTGATAGGCGTTGCTCTTCCCTGTATTGTGCCAAGGCCTCTGTACTGTAAATTTTGCCGAATTCAAAAAACTGCAAGTCTGCATTTCGTCTGTTAAGATTGTAAGCAACACTTTCCAGGCCTGTTTCCATCATGGAAGGTCGCATTACATTTAGGTCTGCACTCAGGCTATTGATCATTTTTACAGTAGATGCTAACACCTCGGGCGAAAAATAAGCTGCATTGGTGATGCTATTGGTAAAAATTTCGTTAAAGCCAAGCCCTGTTAAATAACTGGCAACTTTTTCTTTATAAGCAGCTTCTCTGCCAAGTGTTTCCACAGCAGGCGATATACTGATAGCAGCAGGTATATCAATATTATCCAGACCATCTATCCGCATTATTTCTTCTACAATATCTGCCGGAATGGTAATGTCCGGCTTACTAAACGGCACGGCCACCCTGATATCATCCTGACCTTCTTTTACAATTTCAAAACCAAGGCCCGTAAGAATATTTTTGATGGTATCTCCGTGATAATTTTTGCCGCTCAGCTTTTTTAAATAATGATATTTAAGCGCTACTTCTGTTTTATCTTTTGGCGCAGGGTATACATCAATTACATCCGAATCAATCATACCTCCGGCAATTTCCTTAATCATTGCAGCAGCTCTTTTTAATACCAATACGGTACTGCTGATGTCGACACCTTTTTCAAAACGGGTAGCGGCATCTGTACGCAAACCATGGCGGAAAGATGTTTTGCGGATAGCTATGGGATTAAACCATGCACTTTCTAAAAAAATATTAACCGTATCATTTTTAACACCGCTATGCAAGCCGCCATAAACACCCGCAATGCACATGGGGCCAGCCTCATCGCAGATCATTAAATCTGTTGCAGTCAGTTTTCTTTCCTTCTCATCCAGCGTAATAAAGGGATCACCTTTACGTAAGTTTTTCACAATAATTTTTCTGCCTGCAACTTTATCGGCATCAAAAGCATGCAACGGCTGCCCCGTTTCGTGTAAAATAAAATTCGTTATATCTACGATATTATTGATAGGCCGTAAGCCAATACTTTTCAATTTTTGTTTAAGCCAAACGGGGCTTTCTGTAATTTTAACGCCTTGAATGCTGATGGCCGCATAACGCTGGCAGGCTTCCTTATTTTCAATAGTTACTGTAAAAGGAATGCCCTTATCCTCAGCCTTTAATGCGTTGGCCGATGGGGTATTTTTGTACGGTAATTTTACATGAGTGTCTTTTTTTATGTGGTGCGATAAGTAGGCGCAAACATCTTTGGCAACACCTAAATGACTCATGGCGTCCATCCTGTTGGGCGTAAGGCCAATCTCAAAAATAAAATCTGTATATGGATGAAAATAATCGGCGGCAGGAATGCCGATAGCTACATCATCCGGCAAAATCATTATACCGGCGTGATTATCACTCAGGCCAATTTCATCTTCTGCACAAATCATCCCAAAACTTTCAACACCGCGTATTTTCGCCTTTTTCATTGTTAAAGGCTCGCCACCAACAGGATAAATAGTTGTTCCAATGGTAGCAACAACCACTTTTTGCCCAACGGCTACATTTGGTGCGCCGCAAACAATTTGCAAAGGCGCTTCTGTTCCAATATTTACTTTAGTTAAACTAAGTTTATCCGCATCCGGATGCTTTTCGCATTCCAGCACCTCTCCAATTACCAATCCCTGCAAACCACCTTTTAATTCTTCATATTGTTTAAGACTCTCTACTTCAAGCCCGATGGAGGTTAATATTTTACTCAATTTTTCCGGTTCAATTTTTTCCGGTAAATACTCACTAAGCCAGTTATAACTAATAGTCATTGATAGTCGCTTTTATATGTTGATTCCGCAAAGATAACTATTGGCAGTTTTGATAACTAAAGGGATTTGTCTGGTTTAAGTTTCCCCAACAAATTAATTTATAATGCTGCCGAAAAAGGTGAAAAACAATTTATTTAAACCTGCATTTAATATTACCAGGTAAAAAGCAGAAAAAGACAATCTTTAAAAGTAAAAAAACAAATTTTAAACTATAAAAAACGTTGGGTTTAATTAGCGAAAAAACAACGCCAAAAAAAATGTAGCTGGGTGCAGAAATAAAAGTTATCTATTTTTTCGATGTTAATAAATTGTTACGTAAATGGACTCCATTTGAAAAATGGCTGTGCATAAGCCTGTTTAATACCTGTGGATAACCTACTTTTGCCTGTGGAATACAGGTGGAAAATAGTATTGGAAAGCAGGCAAGCACAATATGTGAATAATCTTGACAGAATTTGACTTTATCTTAGCCGCCCCGATCAATTTTCGATACCAATCCTTTAGTACGTACCCGCTGCTCACTATTAAAATTGGTATCGGCTGATTTACCGGGTTCTTTAATTTTTCGCAGCAAAACACAACCTAACACTACATGGAATTTACCAACGTTAATAAAGATAGAAAGACCAGAAGAAAACCCAACCTTGATTTAGGGAATATGGTTTTTGGCAAAGTACCACCCCAGGCAAAAGACCTTGAAGAAGCAGTATTGGGCGCCATCATGCTTGAAAAAAGCGCATTTGATACCGTAGTTGAAATATTAAAACCGGAATGTTTTTATTCAGATGCCAACCAACGGATTTACCGTGCAATGCAATCTCTTACCGGAAAAAACTTGCCCATCGATTTATTAACTGTTGTGGAAGAATTGAGGGTAAAAGAAGAACTCGAACTGGTAGGCGGGCCTTATTATGTTTCTAAATTAACCAATTCGGTGGTTTCTTCTGCCAACCTTGAAGCTCACTCGAGGATTGTATTACAAAAGTTTATTCAAAGAGAATTGATACGCATTAGCGGAGAAATAATTGGTGACGCCTATGAAGACAGTACAGACGTTTTTGACCTTTTGGACGATGCGGAAACCAAGCTCTATGAAATTACCAACAATCACCTGCGTAAAAACTTTGATGATATCAATACGGTATTGGTAAAAACCATTCAGCGTATTGAAGAAATGCGCAACAGGGAAGAAGATTTAACGGGTGTTCCCAGTGGTTTTCCTTCGCTTGATAAATTAACTTACGGCTGGCAACCCACCGATTTAATTATTCTGGCAGCAAGGCCATCTGTGGGTAAAACAGCTTTTGCACTTAACCTTACCCGTACTGCTGCATTGCATCCTACCAAGCCAACAGCAGTTGCCTTTTTTAGCCTGGAGATGAGTGCCGGACAATTGGTACAACGAATTTTAAGCGCTGAAAGTGAAATATGGCTGGAGAAAATTTCCCGTGGTAAGTTGGAAGAGCACGAGATGAAACAGCTGTACAAAAAAGGAATTGAGCGCCTGAGCAATGCACCCATTTATATTGATGATTCTGCAGCATTAAATATTTTTGAACTGCGGGCTAAATGTCGCCGACTTAAAAACAAACACAATGTAGGTTTAATAATTATTGATTACCTGCAGTTGATGAGTGGGGGTGGCGACAATAAAAATGGTAACAGGGAGCAGGAGATCAGTCGTATATCAAGAGATTTAAAAGGACTTGCAAAAGAGCTGCAGGTACCTATTATTGCGTTATCGCAGTTGAGCAGAGAGGTGGAGAAAAGAAAAGAAGGAGCTAAAATTCCACAGTTAAGTGATTTGAGAGAATCGGGTGCCATTGAGCAGGATGCCGACATGGTAATGTTCCTGTACAGGCCGGAGTATTACGAGATTACAGCCAATGAAATGGGCGAAAGCAACAAGGGGGAAACTTATGTAAAAATTGCCAAACACCGGAACGGTAGCCTGGATACTGTTAAATTAAAAGCACTGCTGCACATTCAAAAATTTATAGAAGATGAAGATGGGGGTGGTGATTTTGGCGGCGCTCCATCGGGTGGCAATTTCAGGCCGGTAAAAGATGATGAAGGTAGCGCCGGCGCAAAGTTATATATACAAAAAGGCAGCAAAATGAATGATGGCGCTTTTGATGATGATGCACCGTTCTAGTTAATAATTGTAAGGAATAATGGAGAATGAAGAATTGATTTTAATACTTCATTCTCTTTTTTTTATCCGGGTTGAAAAAATTCAGCGTAAATAAATTCGGTAATTTTATTCAGATAAATTTGGCTGGAAAGCTTGTGTGTAGATGATGTAATAAATACAAGTGAATACAGTCAGGAACCGAAGTAAAGATCAAAAATGGCACTACCTTTTTTTTATGTTGAGGATATTCTGCCTTCAACGTTTTCCGTTGTTTTAAATGAAGAAACATCCAAACACATTGTGCAGGTACTACGTATGCAGAACAGTGAACAGTTGCAATTAACCGACGGAAAAGGCAACTTATTTGTAGCAGAAATTACTGACAACAACAGAAAAAAATGTGGTGTAAAAATTGTGACAACAACCCCTGACAATCCTAAACCGTCAGCAGATACTACCATTGCTATTTCATTGATAAAAAATGCGAACCGCTTTGAATGGTTTTTAGAAAAAGCAACAGAGATAGGCGTTACAGCCATCATTCCACTTATTTGCAGCCGCACAGAGAAACAACATTTTCGGCAGGAGCGCATGCAGGGCATATTAATCAGCGCCATGCTGCAATCGCAACAAACCTGGCTGCCCGTGCTGCATGCCCCAACAAAATTTAATGAGGTAATTAAGCAATCAACCCAACAACAAAAAATGATTGCACATTGTGAAGAGGAAAAATTTAAAGTTAAACTTGGCCAACAACCTGCCAACCAATCAACGGCCCAACTTATTTTAATTGGACCAGAAGGAGACTTTACCGCTGAAGAAATTGACCAGGCTTTACAAAATAATTTTATTGCTGTTGCATTGGGCAATACCCGGTTAAGAACCGAAACCGCCGGAGTGGTAGCTGCCACATTGCTTTGCGTAAAATAACTGGAGTACGCAAATAACCCGGTTTTGGTTGCAATCAATCTTCTTACTTAAATACTGTAATTTCACGACCGGTTAATAAAACAAACACCCATTTATTTTGAAATTAAAAAAATCTCTTGGTCAGCATTTTCTAAAAGATGAAAGTATTATAAAACAAATTGTTGATGCTTTAAAAGAAGACAGTTTTACCAACCTTTTAGAGGTAGGCCCGGGTGGTGGTGCCCTAACAAAATATTTAATTCAAATACCAGATATAAATTTTAAAGCTGTAGAATTAGATGATACAAAAACAGCCTATCTGCAAAAAAATTACCCGGTTTTAAAAGATAAAATTATTGCCCAAAGTTTTTTAAATATTGATGCCCCTTTTGATGAACCATTTGTAGTGATCGGAAATTTTCCCTATAATATTTCTACCCAAATTTTATTTAAAGTTTTAGATTGGAGAAACCAGGTGCCGGTAGTTATTGGGATGTTTCAAAAAGAGGTGGCAGAAAGGGCAGCAAGTAAGGAAGGCAGCAAAGTGTACGGTGTTTTAAGCGTATTGATACAGGCTTTTTACCAGGTAGATTATTTGTTTGACGTAAGCAATGAATGCTTTACGCCTCCGCCCAAAGTGCAAAGCGGTGTAATTCGTTTAAGGCGAAGAAAAATTGACTTAAATTATACCAGCGAAAAATCATTCAGGCTATTGGTTAAAACGGCTTTTGGACAGCGCCGCAAAACATTGCGCAATGCTGTTAAAGGGATGTTTTCGCCCGAAGTATTGCAGGATGAAATTTTCAATAAAAGAGCAGAAGCGTTAAGCCTGGAAGATTTTGCTGCACTTACTTTTAGAATGAATGGTGCATAAAAATTCATCCGCTTATATCAATCAACCAGTGGTTTTAACCGATTACTTTACCTGCTAAGAGTTTGGTGTTTCCTAACTGGTTTACGGAAATCACCTCCGCAAAAAAACTAACAACTGTTATCTTTCATTTGCTATCTGTACTTTTGTAATCGTTGCTTGCATGCATTCGCCAGATTTACCTGTTTTCTCAGTAAATGTTATTTCATACTTAATTGTTGATGACAAATTTAGTTTAGTTGAAAAATGGTATTCAGTACAAGTGAGTGACACAACGATGCCCGGCAGAGAACAAATGCCTGTACCATAAAAATTTTAATTATGTCTTTTTCATTACAAAATAAAGTTAGGATTGTTACTGCTGCCAGTTTGTTTGATGGGCATGATGCTGCCATTAATATTATGCGGCGCATTATGCAAAGTAAGGGTGCAGAAATTATACACCTTGGACATAACCGCAGTGTACATGAAATAGTTGAATGTGCTATTGAAGAAGATGCACAGGGCATTGCCATTACCAGCTACCAGGGAGGCCATGTGGAGTTTTTTAAATACATGAAAGATTTACTGGTTGAGAATGGCTGTGGCCATATAAAGATTTTCGGTGGTGGCGGTGGCACTATTTTGCCAGATGAAATTGAAGAATTACATAACTATGGAATCACAAAAATTTATAGCCCGGATGATGGCAGAAGAATGGGATTGGAAGGCATGATAGAAGATGTATTATCTCAATGCAGCCTCCCCAACCCCTCCCAAGGAGTGGCTTCAGAAGTACATCAATGGGATTGGGAATTGCCTTTAGATGAGGTAAGGGACATTAGAAGAATTGCAAGAGCTATTACTTTAGCAGAAAACGGATCCGATAATTCTGTCATACTTTCAGAAATTAAAAGACTCTCTCAAATCTCCCCTTCGGAGGATCGGGGGGCCATTCCTGTCCTTGGCATTACGGGCACAGGCGGTGCCGGCAAAAGCAGTGTTACAGATGAAATTGTTCGGCGTTTTTTAGGAAACTATACCAACAAAGCAATTGCTGTTATTTCTGTTGATCCTTCTAAGAAAAAAACCGGCGGAGCCTTGCTGGGAGACCGTATCAGGATGAACTCCATCTCATCGCCCAGGGCTTATATGCGGAGTCTTGCCACCCGGGAGAGCGACAAAGCACTAAGCCAGTATGTACAAGAAGCCATTGATATTTGCAAAGCAGCAGGCTACGATTTTATTATTTTAGAAAGTGCCGGCGTGGGACAGAGCGACGCTTCTATTTTGGATTACGTGGATATCAGCATGTATGTGATGACGCCGGAATATGGTGCACCCTCTCAACTGGAAAAAATAAACATGCTTGACTATGCTGATATAATTTGCCTCAACAAATTTGATAAAGCCGGAGCGTTGGATGCATTGCATGATGTACGTAAACAGTACAAACGCAATCATAATTTATGGGATGCAAAAGATGTAGCGCTACCCATTGTTGGTACCATTGCTGCACAATTTAACGATGCCGGTGTAAACGAATTATTTGAAAGATTGATGGAGTGCGTGTCATCAAAATGTGGCGTGGAATTTAAAGGTACCCTACAACATCATGAACATTCAACCGATACATTTAGCCAGTCCACGATTATTCCTCCAAAGCGGGTGAGGTATTTGGCGGAGATTGCAGAAACCAATTCAGAATATGATACCTGGGTAGAAGACCAGCGGGATTTGGCATCAAAATATTATCAATTAAACGGCGCAAAAAAATTACTGCCAGATGTTTTAAAATACATTGATGAAACAGAGAAAAATGTAATTAAAAAAATCAGCAGTGAAAATCTTGATTTAATTCACAACTGGCAAAAAGTTTTTGAGCGATACCAAAAAGATTTTTACGAGTTTGAGGTTAGAAACAAAATTATTAAACAGGAGCTTACCTATAAAAGCCTTTCGGGCACTGTAATTTCAAAAGTGTATTTGCCTAAATACAAAGACTGGGGCGACCTATTAAAATGGCAGCTACAGGAAAATGTACCCGGTGAATTCCCCTACACAGCAGGCGTGTTTCCATTAAAGCGTGAGGGCGAAGATCCCACCAGGATGTTTGCCGGTGAAGGTGGCCCTGAGCGGACCAACAGGCGTTTTCATTATGTAAGTATTGGGCAGCCTGCCAAGCGTTTATCTACAGCATTTGACTCTGTTACGTTATATGGCGAAGACCCTAATCATCGTCCGGATATTTATGGCAAAGTGGGTAACAGTGGTGTTAGCATTGCCACCGTTGATGATGCAAAAAAATTATACAGTGGCTTTGATTTATGCAATCCAAAAACTTCGGTGAGCATGACCATTAATGGGCCGGCGCCGATGCTACTTGCCTTTTTTATGAATGCCGCCATTGATCAGCAATGCGAAAAATATATTATTGAAAATAATTTACAGGATGAAGTAAATAAAATTATTGAGGCAAAATATAACATACTGGATTTACCCAAATATATTGGGTTAGCAACCGCCAACACTCCCCAGGAAGAGTCTTTAAAAGACTCCAATAATTTAAGCAGTTTTTTAAACGCAAGAACGACTGGCCTCCCAGAAGGAAATGATGGATTAGGGTTAAGATTACTTGGACTAAGTGGCGCCGATGTATTACCAGCTGAGGTTTATCAGCAGATAAAAGCCACTGCGTTGTCTACCGTTAGAGGTACGGTGCAGGCAGATATTTTAAAAGAAGATCAGGCACAAAACACCTGTATTTTTTCCACGGAGTTTGCTTTAAAATTAATGGGAGATGTGCAGGAATATTTTATTAAAAACAAGGTTCAGAATTTTTACAGCGTTAGTATTAGCGGCTATCATATTGCTGAAGCCGGTGCCAATCCAATTACGCAATTAGCCTTTACTTTAGCCAATGGTTTTACTTATGTTGAATACTATTTAAGTCGTGGTATGCACATTGATGATTTTGCACCCAATCTTTCTTTTTTCTTTAGCAATGGAATGGATCCCGAGTACAGTGTTATTGGACGTGTAGCCAGGAAAATATGGGCCAAAGCAATGAAGCTAAAGTACAAAGGCAATGACCGTAGCCAGAAATTAAAATATCATATTCAAACCAGCGGTCGCTCACTGCATGCGCAAGAAATTGACTTCAATGATATACGAACAACACTGCAGGCTTTGTATGCTATTTATGATAACTGCAACAGTCTGCATACAAACGCTTACGACGAAGCGATAACTACCCCAACAGAAGAAAGTGTACGCCGTGCTATGGCCATACAATTAATCATTAACAGAGAATTGGGCACCGCTAAAAATGAAAACCCTAACCAGGGAGCGTTCCTTATTGAAGAACTAACCGACCTCGTAGAAGCCGCCGTGATGAATGAATTCAACCGTATTTCTGAAAGAGGCGGTGTACTGGGAGCAATGGAAAGAATGTACCAGCGCAATAAAATTCAGGAAGAAAGTTTGTATTACGAAACACTCAAACACAACGGTGAGTATCCTATTGTTGGCGTTAATACTTTTTTAAATAAAAATGGCAGTCCTACTATTTTACCAACAGAAGTAATAAGGAGTACAACAGAAGAAAAAGAATTTCAGATAAACGCTTTAAATGCTTTCAAACAAAGAAACGCAGCTGAATCATCCAGTCGGTTAAAAAGATTACAAGCAGTAGCTGTAACCAACGGGAATTTATTTGAAGAACTAATGGAGACAGTTAAATATTGCAGCCTTGGGCAAATCACTCATGCACTATATTCAGTAGGCGGTCAGTATCGCAGAAACATGTAATACAACTTGAGATTGGTGATTGTAAGTTTGACAATTCATTATTGACTATTCACCAATTCACCATTCACCCTCTCACCACAAGTCAATCACAGTATTGGTTTCATATTTTTTGTGAGGCTTAATACTCAACCCAATTTTGGTATAATTACCTAGCAGAATTTTACGATGACCAAGTGATGGCACGCCTTCATCAATTAACAGCGACAGTACAATTTCCAGCGGTTCACTATTTCCATAATCACAACATTCGCCCATGAAGTGCTGCTTATCTTCACAAGTCTTATTGAGCCTGTCATGCCCGGTATATCCCGTTTTACCCGATTCCACGGCATGACAAAAAGCACTTTCATAACAAAGTTTATCAAACTCCAACAGCTTTTGCGGAGCCATATCACCAAGTTCTTTTTTCAGACTCCAGTAATAATATTTATCCTTTAGCAAATACGCTTTGTCGCTTGCTGATGGATATTTGGTAAGCACGGTATTTAAAAATAACAATGGATAAAGACGTACCAGGTTAAGGATATAAATTATTTCTTTTTCATCTGCAGATAGATAATTTATGTCAATGGCTGTATTGCATTTACTGTATTCCTTTTTATTCCATTCAGTACCAAAAGCTGATAAAGGAGAATCATTTTTAGATTGTCCATACATTAATAAATGCTGCACAAAAAAAATAAATAAACAAATCCATTTCATCAATAACTATTTAATACAAGATAAACTGATTGTACTTTTTTTCGTGGTTGATATTGTATTTCAATTGTTAAAAAACATACAATAAATAGTTTGTTTCATTAAGCAATTGTTACCAAACCGTTTGAGATTGATGGTTGGCCATCATAAAATATTTTTTCTGAAACTCAATACCACAAAGGCTTTTACAGGTTTAAATTTTAATTTACTGTAAGTAAAGCACATTAAAGTTGATGATTGATGGTAAAATACCCTGCCTATCTTTGCGTTATCAATCTGAAAATATCCGTCAACAACAAAAGATTGTAACACTAATAAAAGTGGAATCAAAAAAATAACAAACCGTTATTACCGCTTTTAAAATACGTCGTTGAGCATTTGTACGAAGCCAGCCATTAACGTTTGCATTTTTATCATCATCGCCATATGAGGAATAAAAAAAAATTAACTGTAAAACAGTTGATAAAAGCAAAGTATTGTATAACCATTTAAATAAAACAAAAAACAATGACAACAATTAAAAAAACAGCTTTAGCACTTTCAGTGATCGTGTTATTTGCAAGCAAAAGTTTTGCTACTTCAGCAACAGACACTGCAACATCAGTAAACTATGTAACTGTAGCAGAAGGACCTCTTGATGTAAAGTATCTTGGAGAAGAAGGCGATTACTTACTTTTTGAGGTAGCAATCAAATCGGTTGATCGTAAAACTTCAACTTTTGTACTAACCGACAAAAACGAAGGAGAAATTTATTCTGCTAAATTCAACAAGAATAAAGTGCAGACCATCAAAATTGAAAAAACGGGGAACCAGGAATTGGATTTTACCTTGACTGTAGGAAACGAAAAGTTTTCAAAATCATTCAATGTACAGCCTACAATTGTATTGACTACAATCGTATCAAACAAATAATTGACTCAGCTAGCTTAACTGTAAAAAGCTAATGAGTTGATGTCAATTATCATCCAGCTGTCAACTTCCCATCCTGCATATTTATTGATCCCTCAAAAAAGGTTGATCAATAACTTCAGGGTGGGATTTTTGATTTGTGTTATTGCAGAATCCCCCGGACAAAATATTCTTCCGATCAAATTTTCTGAAATTCAATATATTCCTTGGTACGAATGATCATACAGACAGACCAATACGCTCTACTTAAAAAAAGGGTGAATTTTAAAAATATTTTTTAATACTTCAGTTTAAAAACAGCAAAAAGAAAATTACTTTTTTAGGCTAGTTGATATTTATAAAAAATGAGGAGGTTGTCATCGAAATCACGATAGCATATAATCAAAGGCAGGATATTATGCAGCTGGAGATTAGCTGACACCTTAACCAATTATAACCAAAGAGGAGTTTAAAATATAGGAGCAGAATTTTGATCCATTACTACCTGGTGAACTGACAAATTGTATTTAGATAAAACTTGCTGCAGCCGGTGGTTATTTATAACAGCATCTTCAGCTAGTATTTGTGCGGCAATTTCTGCTTTATCGTCGTTGGTTAACATACTGATGGAATTGTTATCCCTAAAGAAAGCCATAAATTGATCTCTTGTTGGTAAGCTTTGCGGTTGCTGGTTCATTTATATTATTTTTTGGTTGCAAAAAGAATATTTACAGAACGAACATTTGTTTTAAATATTGCATACGTCAGCCACTTATGATACGACTGGAAGTCCTTTTTTAAACCTATCATTTAAAAACGTTCAACAATTATGCAGCTACTGCAATGTATTTTACCAAACACCTTTTAGCAACCGGCAAAAGCGTTTCTTCAATTGGAAAATGCATTGAGGTTTCCATAGCATAAACTGCGGGATTGGGCAAGTCTGTTTTTACCCTTATAAGATCAGCTTTTATTTGTTCGTAGGTAGAGTAGATGCTTTTGTACCAACTGTCAATATAGTCTATTTTAATACCCCTGTATTTTTCATCCTGCTTTTCAAAAATGGTAAGGCGGTACTGATAAACCTGTGTATCTTTTTGCTGACCATTTACCAAAAAGAAATAACCTTCACTATTATCCAACGGCATCAGGCCGATGGGCACTATGTTTATTTTATCCTCCACAAATTCATAGATTTCGGTTCCATCCGCAATGGTACTTTTCATTTTGCCGCTAGCGTACCGGATGATGTCTTCCAGTTCTTTCATCAGTTCATTATCTTCAATTACCTGCATATAAAAAAGGGAAAGTTTTTCTATTTGCACACCCGTTAAGCGCTTGGGGAAATGATTCTGTAAAAATTTTTTATTATCTCTAAAGGCAATCACATTGTTGTAATGAAATATTATATCGGCTAGTTGCGGATATAATTTATTTGCAGTAAAGCCTTTGTTTATTTCCTGCAAATAGGCCAGCAGCGTGTATTTCTTTAATTCAAAATCTATGTATCCTTCTGCAAACCAGGTTTCAGATAATGTTTTCATATACTAAGTTTAGTGTGCTATGAAATTAAGAAATTCTATTGTGATGCAAACGTAAACAAAGAAGATTTATTTGAATTGAACTTACTTGTTATTACGCCACAGAAGCCTAATCACAAAAAAGGCAGATGTCTTTGTTCCAATCAAATGATCACTTTTAAAGTTTACAGCATTTTAAAAAGCTGTAAACTTTATTCGAAATTCTATTGTGATGCAAACTTTAAGAAAAATAATTTATTTTAATTGAAATTATTTGCACACCGCTCATTCACTAAAGTTCACTACTTTTTTTAGGTTCACTTAATTGGTAAAACTGCAATCGATTGCGATTTACTTTTTAACCTACTGTCATTAGACACGAAAATTAATTGCTTACTTTTATATTTATTTAAATAAATAAAATCAGTTGCTTGCCGTTGATAAAAGTTTTATTTATCAATAAGTAAATACCAATAAAACCAGTATTGATGACAGCAGAACACCAACGTCTTGCAGTAAATAATAAAAAGCCGATTCCATTGGAGTTATGGGGGCCCTACCTCAGCGAACGTCAATGGGGCACTGTACGTGAAGATTACGGTCCTTATGGCGACGCATGGGGCTACCTGCCTTTCAACCAATCGCACTACAGGGCATATCGTTGGGGCGAAGATGGCATCGCAGGGATATCAGACTATTTTCAAAACCTTTGCTTTTCTATTGCCCTTTGGAATGGCAAGGATAATATATTGAAAGAGCGCTTGTTTGGCGTTGGCAACTACGATGGCAACCACGGTGAGGATGTAAAGGAATTGTATTATTACCAGGACAATATTCCAACGCATTATTATATGGAGTACTTGTACAAGTATCCGCAAAATGAATTCCCCTACCAGGATCTTTTAAGCACCAACCAGCAAAGGAGTAAATCAGAACCTGAATATGAAATACTGGATACAGGCATTTTTGATAAGGATGAATATTTTGATGTAGCTGTAACATACGCCAAGCAAAACCCACAGGATATTTTTATAAGGATCGCCATCACAAATAAAAGCGAAAAAAATGCGCCCATAACGGTATTACCTACCCTTTTGTTTTACAACCGATGGGCTTATACAACAGACGAACCAAAGCCTGCAATTACCTTCCTTAATAAAACATCCGTAAAAGCAAGTCATCCACGCCTAGGTAATTACTACTTCTATTTTCAGCAGTCCTCCGATTGCCTTTTTACTGAAAATGAAACCAATATGCATAAAGTAAATGGCACAGCCAATGCTACGCCATTTACAAAAGATGCCATCAATGACGCAATTATACAGGGTGGTAACAGAGCCAATCTAAGGGCAAAAAAAACGGGGACCAAATTTTCTCCCGTGTACGAATTGCAGGTGAAAGCCGGCGAAACAATAATTATTTATTGCCGGCTTACCAGTTGCCAGGATGACAAACCTTTTACACCTGGTTTTGAAAAGATATTTGAGGCACGTAAGCAGGAAGCCGATGATTTTTACAATGCGATCATCCCGGGAAATATAACTGCAGATTTAAAAAACATACAACGCAAGGCACTCGCCGGATTATTATGGAGTAAGCAATATTACCACTTTGATGTAGACCGTTGGCTGAACAGCGGCGATGGAATTACAGCACCAAATGACGGTAAAAAATTTGGCCGGAACAGCGACTGGAAACATCTGAAAAACCAGGATGTTATTGTAATGCCCGATAAATGGGAATATCCCTGGTATGCCGCATGGGACCTTGGTTTTCATTGTATAGCCCTTGCAATGGTAGACAGTACTTTTGCCAAACATCAATTATTACTTATTATGAGGGAGTGGTACATGAAACCGGATGGCCAGCTGCCTGCCTACGAGTGGAACTTCAGCGATGTAAATCCGCCGGTACAGGCATGGGCGGCCATGGAAATATACCGCATAGAAAAAGAAACTGTTGGTGAAGGCGATATCATTTTTTTAAAGCGGGTGTTTCAAAAACTGCTCATCAATTTTACCTGGTGGATAAATAGAAAGGATGAAAACGGCAACAATATTTTTGAAGGTGGATTTTTGGGATTGGATAATATTGGGGTATTTAACCGAAGCCAGCATTTTACAGAAGGCATGCATTTGGAACAGGCCGATGGTACCAGCTGGATGGGTATGTATGCACTTAATATGATGGATATGGCGTTGGAAATAGCCAAGCAGGATATTGCTTTTGAAGATACCGCTACCAAATTTTTTGAGCACTTCGTTTTAATTGCTGAAGCGCTCAACATACACCAAATGTGGAATGAAGAAGACAAATTTTTTTACGATACACTTTGTATAAAAGGCGAGGCTCCACTGCCTTTAAAAATTCAAAGTATAGTAGGCCTTACCAGTCTTTTTGCAGTAAGCCATATTAACAAAGAAACACTTGATAAACTGCCCGACTTTAAAAAAAGAAGCAGCTGGTTTAATAATTACCGTAAAAAAAATGACCTCTTTTTACCGAATGAAGAAAAAGGCGATGGTGAGCAGGAGTTGCTTTCGCTAGTAAAAAAAGACAGGCTAATTCACTTGCTCAAAAGGCTATTGCACGAGGATGAGTTTTTATCGGATGGTGGCATCAGGGCCTTATCCAAATACCACAAAGACAACCCCTATTCTGTTACGGTTGATGGTGTAAATCATTCTATACAATACGATCCGGGCGACTCAACCAGCAACCTTTTTGGAGGCAACAGCAACTGGCGTGGCCCTGTGTGGATGCCTATAAATTATTTAATCATTCGGTCTATAAGGAAGTATGGAGAATTTTATGGCGACCGATTGAAAGTTGAATGCCCGGTAGGTTCCGGGAATATGCTTACACTGGAGGAGGTAGCAAAGGTGCTTACAGACAGGGTTGTAAGCCTTCTTGAAAAAGATGAAAAGGGCAACCGGAAAGTTTATGGCGACTACAATGCTTTTTATAAAAAATCCGGTAACGAAGATTTAGTATTATTTTATGAATATTTTCATGGCGATACCGGCTGTGGCCTGGGGGCAAGCCACCAAACAGGTTGGACATCGCTGGTAGCAGATTTAATTGGCAACAGGGAAGTAGAAAAGGAGGAATGGAAAGAAGGTGGCGGCTATGAAATATTTTTGGAAGACGATGAAGC
>JANYCA010000091.1 GCA_025360525.1 Chitinophagaceae bacterium
GCAGGTTGATATTTTCATTTGTAGGAAAGCTAAGTTTAGAAGTGCCGGTTGCCGGGCAAGCTACCCTCAACATAAAATTAGAAGATGCCAATAAAAGCCTAAGCGATGTAGTAGTGGTTGGTTATGGCAGCCAAAAAAAGGTAAACCTTATTGGCTCGGTGGTTACCATCAGTAATAAGGACCTCACCGCTTCTCCGGTTTCTAATATCTCAAACGCATTGGCGGGCAGGTTACCTGGGGCTATTATTCAACAATCAAATGGCGAGCCCGGTAACGATGGCGCTTCAATTTTAATTAGGGGAGCTTCCACTTTAGGTAACAACGAACCGCTGGTGGTAATTGATGGAATACTGGGCAGAGACCTTAATTCTGTTAATGCCCATGATGTGGAAAGCATCAGTGTACTTAAAGATGCGTCCGCAGCCATTTATGGTGCAAGAGCCGCCAATGGAGTTATTTTAGTTACCACCAAACGTGGTAAAGAAAGTGTGCCGCTTACTGTTAATTACTCTTTTTACCAGGGCTGGTTAGCTCCAGCACAATTGCCTAAAATGACCAATGCCACCACTTATGCCAGCATGATAAGGGAAATGCAACAATACAACGGAGTAGCTGAAGCCAACAAAAAATTCTCAGAAGCAGATGTGCAAAAATATGCCACGGGTGAATTTCCATGGACGCATCCAAACACCAATTGGTTTGATGCATCGCTTGCAAAATATAGCCTTACTTCTAACCAGAATGTATCGGTTAGTGGTGGAAATAAATCGGTTAATTACTATTTTAGTTTTGGTACGCAAGCAGATGGTGGCATTTTTAAAAATGGGGCAACCGCTTTTAACCGGTACAATATAAAAACCACCATTGATGCTAAAGTAAATGAATACATCTCCATAGGTTTGGATATAAATGCTTCGCAGGAAAATAGAAAATATCCGTCTGTTGATGCAGGCTTTAACTTTGAAGGCGTCATTAAGAGCTTGCCCACCTCCCCAGCATTTTACCCTAATGGATTACCTGGGCCGGATATCGCCTACGGACAAAACCCAGTAGTATCTTCTACGGATCAAACCGGTTTTAATAACAGCAAAAGGTATCGTATAAACAACATTTTTAATGCCACCTTAAAAGTGCCAGGCATTAAAGGATTATCTGTAAGCAGTTATTTTGCCTACGATGTAAATTTGGGACAGCGCAAGTTTTTTCAAAAGCCCTGGATATTATATCAATTAGATGAGCCAGCCTACCTGGCGGCAGGTAATACTGGTAAAGAAGATGGTTCAGCATTTTTAATTGGTACGCCCAAAGGAACTGCTGACCCTTACCTGAGAAATTATTATGATGATGCCAACACCAAAACTTTTAACATCAAGGCCGATTTTACCAGGTCCTTCGGCGATCACAACCTCAGCGCTTTTGTGGCATACGAAAATTCTGAATTTCAGGGAAAAGGTATTGATGCATTTCGCCGGTATTTTATAAGTGATCAATTGCCCTATTTGTTTGCTGGTGGTGATGCTGAAAAAAATAACGGAGAGTTTGTTGCGATTGATAGCCGCATCAATTATTTTGGTAGGTTAAGTTACAATTACCAGGAAAAATATTTATTTCAGTTTTCCATGCGGCGGGATGGCTCCCTTCGTTTTTCACAGGAAAATGGCCGTTGGGGTAATTTTCCCGGTGTATTGGCTGGGTGGAATATTAGTAAAGAACGCTTTTGGCAACAGCATATAAAGTTTGTAGACTTCTTTAAAATAAAAGCATCCTGGGGCCAGATGGGGAACGATTTAGTGGCTCCCTTTCAATACCTTTCTGCCTACTCGTTAAGCACAGGCTATGTGCTAGGTTCCGGCAGGGTTTATGCCGCAGGCTTAAGCCAGTTGGGTGCTACCAATCCTAATATTACCTGGGAGGTGGCCAATGTGTACAATGCAGGTTTTGAGTCGCAATTATTCAATAGTAAATTCACCTTAAATGCAGACTTTTTTTACCAGCGTCGAAACAATATCCTGGTAAAAAGAAATGCATCAGTACCAGATTTTACCGGCATACAATTGCCGGATGAAAACTTTGGTATTGTTGAAAACAGGGGCTTCGAAATTGTGCTGGGCTATGCCAATAAAAGGCGTGATTTTTCTTACTCGGTTAATGGCAATGTAGCCTTTGCCCGCAACAAAGTGGTTGAGTTTGATGAGCCAGCAAAGCAAGTGCAATGGCAGGTGCTAACGGGGCATCCGCAGGGCTCGCAGTTACTATATAATTCAATTGGTATTTTTAAAGATGATGCAGAAATTAACCGCATCCCACATGTGGATGGTGCAAAGCCCGGCGATATTATAATTGAAGATTATAACAAAGATGGCAAAATAGATAATGATGACCGCATCCTTTTTCCTAAAACAGTAAATCCCGAAATTACCTTTGGTTTAAACTTTAACCTTCGGTATAAAAACTGGACACTCAGCGGACTGATACAAGGCTCGGGTAATGCAATGCGGTTAGTATATGCACAGTTGCAAGGGCTTGCCGGAAATTACTTTGCTTATGATGCGGAAGGCAGGTGGACACCCACCAATACCAATGCATCCAAGCCAAGAGCATTTGACAGAAATGATGCCTATTGGAGATCCGATTATCGCACCAATTACAATTACCAGAATTCGGGCTATGCCCGGTTAAAAAATCTACAATTGATGTACAACCTCCCCGAAAAAATTCAAAATAAAATACGGCTGAAGAACGCACAGTTCTATGTATCGGGCCAAAATTTATTCTTACTGTATAATGGCAATAAAATTTTAGATCCGGAAATGGGTGGCCTTGTTACTTCCAACGCAGGGGCAACCCCCGACCAAAATATTTACACCTCATCGGGCTCGGTTAATTACCCTATTATGAAGGTATTTACCATTGGTGCAAGAATTACCCTGTAAATAGCCACCCTTTCATTTATTTAAAAATTGAGCAATTATGCTAACCAAAAAATTATATACCACTCTTATTATCGCCTCATTGATAATAATAAGTAGCTGCAGTAAAATACTCGACAAAACACCCTTGGATAAATATTCTGATGGACTGATATGGTCAGATATTAACCTGGCCGATCGATATCTGCAAGACAATTATAACAAGAGTATCAACGGTGGTTTTGGTTATTTGTCTTATGCCTCTGTTACCGATGAATCTCATGATACGCATGGCTTTGGTAGCAATAATTACCTGCAGGGCAACATCAGCAGCAGCAATACCAACCCCTTTGGTAACTGGGCCTTTAATTATACCACCTGGGGAATAATTTACACCAACATTCAAAATCTGAATGTTTTTTTAGCCAACATAGAAAAAGTATCCAACGCCTATCCCGATGCCCAACGCCCTGTTATAAAAGCACGTGTAGAGCAAATGAAAGGAGAGGCCTTATTTCTAAGGGCTTTTTGTTACCAACAGCTGGCCCGTAACTATGGGGGACTGGTACTGTTTGCGGCACCTTTTGAAATTGGAAAAGATTACCTCTCCATTAAACGCAGTACATTTAAAGAAACCGTTGATTTTATTGTAAAGGATTGTGACGATGCCACCGCCCTGTTGGGTACTAAAGCCGAAATGGTAATGGGTAGGGCAACCAAAGGAGCAGCGCTGGCATTAAAATCGAGAATACTGTTATTTGCAGCCAGTGATTTAACTGCTGATGGCACGGCGGATAATGAAGTTATGGGCTACAAAACAGCCGACCGTACTGCCTTATGGACAGCCGCAAAAAATGCTGCCAAGGCGGTGATGGATTTAGGCAGTTACCAGCTTGAAAATTTTGGTGCACCCGATAAAGCCACCGTATCAGATAAGTTTTATACTTTTTTTAAATCAAAAGATTTATCGAGCAACGAAATTATTTGGGGTAAAATGTTTTTGAAAGATGTAGGCAGCAGAAATCAGATGAACCTCATAAATGGGTCAAATGGTTTTGTAATGTATGGTTGCAATGCAGCCACTGGTAACCTGGCCGATGCCTTTGAAATGGAAGACGGTTCACCTTTTAGTAACCATTACCAGACAGACAATGCAGGCTATTATAAAAATACTTCGACTAAGTACGCATCTCCCAATATCTATTATAACCGGGAGCCACGTTTTTATGCCACTATCTTATACGACAGTGCAGTTTGGCTAAAACGTTTTGCAGATTTATCCCCAAGAGACCCACTGGGTATTTATGATCGCCGCACCCGGGTTACTATTAAAAGTGGAGCAGAAGTAAGTCGGATTTATGGCATTGATACCCGCCAGGGGCCAGTAGATGGGGACGATGGAACCTATACCGGCTATACGTTTAAAAAATACCAGGATGATAAACTTTATGGAACCGAAACCAATAACAACGATAATGTGTGGATTGAGTTTCGGTATGCCGAAATCATTTTGAATTATGCCGAGGCTTGTTTAGGTTTACAACAATTAGGTGATGCAACTACCTATATCAACCTTATCCGCAACAGGGCAGGCTTACCAAATTTTACCGGTGATATTAATGCGGCATTGCATTACGAAAGAAGGGTTGAATTTGTGCATGAAGATGTGAGGTTTTATGATATGCGGAGATGGAAAATTTTAGACCAAACCCTGGTTGATGCGTATGGAGTAGATATTATACAAACAGCCAACAACGATAATAACACAGTAAACACCACCTGGCAAAAAATTATGGTGGAGCAGAGAGGCCCCGCCGTTAAAAAGTTATACTGGGTTCCAATACCCATTGATGAAATTAATAGGGCGCCGCAGTTAATACAAAATCCGGGCTATTAACAACAAACAGACTTTTATTATTTACTATAACTTATCAAACTTGCAAGTTTAAAATGAAAAAATTTTTTTTATCGGGGTTGTTGCTAGCCGCCTATACTGCTGCATATTGTACAGATACCTTAACGGTTTGTTCCCCCACCGGTAAAATTTGTGTAAAGGTTTGGATGCAAAATACAATCTGGTACCAGGTGCAGTTTAATGGAAAGCTTCTATTGGCACCATCGCAAATGGATATGTTGGTAGAGGGAAATAAAATTTCTTCATTTAACCATCGCATAAAAGCTCACAACGTTAAAATGGTAGATGAACAAATAGTATCTCCCGTTCCGGAAAAAAGAAAAATTATAACGGATCATTACAACCAATTGTCCATAAAATTTCAGCAACCATTTACAGTTGAGTTCAGGGTATATGATGATGGTTTGGGTTATCGGTTTGTAACTGCTTTTAAAGACTCAATCACTATATTAAATGAGTTGGCTATTTTTAATTTTGTTGATGATGCCTCCGCCTATTTCCCTGGCATACATCAGCGAAATGATGCAGATATTTTTCATACCAGTTTTGAGGAATTGTACCCCTTGCGAAAATTGGATTCCATCGCCCCTACTGAAATGGCTTACACGCCTGTGTTAGTAACGCCTGCTACCAATCCAAAAATTGCCATTACAGAAAGTGATCTGGAAGATTACCCCGGCATGTTTTTACAAGGTACCGGCACTGCTTCTTTTAAAGGAGTATTTGCACCCTTTCCACTGGAAGAACGATTAACCATAGGTGATTATCCGCAAATGATTGTAACCAAAAGAGCCGGTTATATAGCCCGAACTGCTGGTAGTCGCAGTTTTCCCTGGCGGGTGTTATTGGTTGCGGAAGAAGATAAAAATCTTCCGGGCAACGATATTGTTTACCGGTTGGCCGCACCCAATCGCATCGGCGATGCTTCCTGGATACACCCGGGTAAAGGCACCGATGAATGGATTATTAATGTAAACTTGTTTAATGTGCCTTTTAAAGCTGGTGTTAACACCGCCTCTTACAAATATTATATTGATTTTGCCAAACGCTTTGGCCTGGATAGAATAATGATGGATGCTGGCTGGAGCGATAATACCGACTTGTTTAAAATTAATCCTGCTATAGATATGGATACCATTTTATCCTATGCCAAACAGCAAGGTATTAAGGTAAGTATGTGGACTTTGGCGCATACCTTAAACCGGCAACTGGACAGTGCCCTGGATCGTTTTAATAAATGGGGTGTAGATTATATTATGACCGATTTTATTGACCGGGACGATCAGAAAACCATCAATTTTTTTTATCGCATTGCCAAAGCTTGTGCCAATCATCATATCATGATCATGTACCACGGTGCTTACCCGCCCAAAGGGTTTAACCGCACCTATCCCAACAATGTAACAAGAGAAGGCGTATTGGGCTCCGAATATAATATCTGGAGCGATAAGCCTACCCCTCCTCACGATGTTACCTTGCCATTTACCCGTATGCTCGCCGGTTCTTTCGATTATGAGCCGGGGATTTTAAACAACGCTACACAAAAAGGTTTTAGACAAATAGAGGGCATGGTGCAAAGTCAGGGTACCCGTTGCCACCAGTTGGCTATGTTTGTAGTGTACGATAACCCCATGCAATTATTTTCGGGTAATCCTTCGCAGGCATACGCTGAACCCGCCTTTATGGAACTGCTTGGAGCAATACCCACCACGTGGGACGAAACCATTATACTCGATGGCAAAGTGGGTGAATACATTGTAACTGCCCGTCAAAAGGGAACACAGTGGTATGTAGGCGCAATGACCAATTGGTTGGCAAGAGATATTAAGATACCACTAGATTTTTTGGAAGACGGTGTAAGTTACAAAGCTGTTATTTGTAAAGATGGCATCAACTCCAACCAGTATGCAGCAGATTATTCCATCATCCAAAACACCGTTAAAAAAAATGAGGTGTTGAGTATTTATTTGGCACAGGGTGGAGGTTGTATGCTTCAATTTATAAAGCAATAAAAGCTTACTGGCGATTGTATAAAAATCTGCATTGAACTATACAGCTAAAAATGCAGCAGATTCCACATCTTACCTAAATAATTTTATATGAAAATTGAAGAAAGATTTGCAAATAAAATAGCCCTGGTAACGGGCGGTGCAACGGGCATTGGTAAAGGGATTGCCTGCAGGTTAGGTAGCGAAGGTGCCAGTATCATATTGTTTGATATCAATAAGGAATTTCTCGATGATACCATTGCAGAATTGAACGGCAAAAATATCATAGCAAAGGGCTACGAGGTAGATGTAAGCAACGAGGAGCAGGTGGCAGGTGCCATAAAAGAAGTTGAACAGAATTTTTTTAGCATTGATATTTTAGTAAATGCTGCCGGCATAGTTGGTCCAACCAGCACATCAATAACGGAGTACACTGCCGCTGCTTTTGATGAGTTGTACCAGGTAAACCTTAAGGGCAGTTTTTTAATTACTAAATATGTTTTGCAGGTTATGAAGCAAAAAGGCCAAGGCAGGGTTTTATTGATTTCATCTATGGCGGGCAAAGATGGCAACCCGGGCATGGTAGGTTATACTACCTCGAAAGCTGGAGTAATAGGGTTGGTAAAAGGCGTAGCCAAAGAATTTGCAGAAACCGGCATTACTATCAATGGATTGGCGCCTGCCGTAATTAAAACAGAGATGAATGATAAAACATCTCCCGAACAGATGGCTTACATGACTGCAAAAATACCCATGAAGCGCCTCGGCACTATTGAAGAAGTGGCTGCCATCAGTTGCTTTATTGTATCTGACGAAAACAGTTTTACTACGGGCTTTATTTATGATATTTCCGGCGGCCGTGCCACTTACTAAAATCAATTTAAAAATCTGCTTAAATTACCGGATGAAACATGACTGGAAAAATCTGCTGATCGTTTGCTATGTATTTTTATTTACGGGTTCTATCATTTGTATGAATGATATTTTGTTGCCTTCTTTAAAAGAAAGTTTTAACCTAAGTTACTTGCAGGCTTCTTTTATACAGCAATCTTTTTATTTAGTATATCTAATTTTTCCAATTCCCATAGCTTATTTTATTTCACGGTATGGATATAAAAAGGGGCTTATTACAGCACTGCTTGTTTGCAGTGTAGGTGCCGTTTTGTTTATACCCGCCTATCTTGCATCAAGTTACCCATTGGCATTGGCAGCAGTATTTGTAATTTCTATTGGGGTAACACTTGTAAATGTAGCAGCCAACCCACTGGCAGCCTTGCTGGGGCAAAGTTCGGGTGCACATATAAGGGTAAATATTGTACAATTATTTAGCCGTATTGGTTATTCTGTTACACCCATTTTTGCTACTTTTTTAATTTATGGAAAAAGCCAGCATGCTGCCTTTCATGTGCCTTATGTGGTGTTAGGTTCGGGTACAATATTACTGGCAGTGGCAATCTTTTTTTCTGCATTTCCAGCTATGCGACCGGGTTTACTGAAAGGGTTTTCTATTGGT
>JANYCA010000109.1 GCA_025360525.1 Chitinophagaceae bacterium
ACATATAAATTTTTATGGCCGATATGCGGCGTAATTACCGGCAGGTAACCAGTATCCATTTGTGCCTTTTGTAAAAATTGTTGCAACCTTTCTCTCAGCATAGCGCCTTTTGGAAGCCACAAAGGAAGGCCCATGCCCACTTTTTCGGAAAATGCAAACAACTCCAGTTCCTTACCTAATTTTCTATGGTCTCTTTTTTTCGCTTCCTCCATCAATACGATGTATTCGTCCAGTTCTTTTTGAGAAGGAAACGTAACACCATAAATGCGGGTAAGCATTTTATTTTTCTCATCATTTAACCAATAAGCACCAGCTATACTGGTTAATTTGATGGCTTTTATAAAACTTGTATTGGGGATATGTGGCCCACGACACAGATCGGTAAAGCCCCCCTGTGAATAAAAGGTAATTTCACCATCATTGAGCCTGTCAATGATTTCCAGTTTATATTGATCCCCTTTTTCAGTAAAATATTCAATGGCATCTATCTTCGAAACATCTTTTCGCTCATAAGCTGCATTATTTTTCGCCAGCTCAACCATTTTCTTTTCAATCTTTACTAAATCTTCCTCGCCAATGGTCTCTCCACCTAAATCAACGTCATAATAAAATCCTTTTTCACCTGGAGGGCCATAACCAAATTTTACGCCCGGATAATAAAACTCCAATGCCTCTGCCATTAAATGTGCAGACGAATGCCAGAAAGTTGATTTGCCATCGGTGTCGTTCCAGGTTAATAATTGCAGCGAAGCGTCTGTTGTGATAGGACGGCTGGCATCCCAAACAGCACCGTTTATTTTTGCTGCCAATACCTTCCTTGCAAGACCTTCACTTATTGATTTTGCTACATCCATAGCTGAGGTTCCCATTTGGTATTCCCGAACAGCACCATCTGGTAGAGTTATTTTTATCATTGTTGGTTTATGTAATCCTTTAATTTTGAGGTGCAAATTTAACGAACTATTAGCGAAGGAAAAATTTATCACTTATAACTTTGCCAAGGTTTTAAAATGAAGCTTTAAACATAAAAGAAACAGTGAACATGAAATATATTTTTACACTTTTAATCTTTGCCTTAATATCACCTACTTCCTTTTCCCAAAAAATTAATGGACAATGGCGTGGCTATTTTGATAGCAAAGGAGATATTGTATTAAGCGGCAGTAACAATACTGAATATGTACTGGAATTAGAAATAGATGGCACTGACGTGTCAGGGTTCTCTTATTCGTACTTTCAAAACAGGCGGTATTATGTAATCTGCAAACTGGAAGGTACTTATAACAAAGACAGTAAGAGTATTAAGGTAATTGAAACTGAGCGGATAAAAGGCAATACGCCGCCAGACTTTCTTGACTGTTTTCAAATTCACTATTTAAGTTATAAGAAAGAGGGTACGCAGGAACAACTTGTAGGAAAATGGCAAACATCTCCAGATCAGCGATCTAATTGTGGGGAGGGTAATACCACATTGATAAGGAGAACGCTTAATAAAGACTTATCGACTTTTAAGGCGCCACAAAAGGAAGCAACGGCACCTGTAGTAAAGCCAACTATAAAAAGTACGACTAAGAAAGTTGTTCCGCCCGTAAAAAATACCACTGCATCCAATAATACTGTTCCAAAAAAATCTGAACCAAATAATAAAAAATCTGCCGTCCCAACTAAGCCTACGCAGCTTCCAAATATAACTAAAGTTGAAAGTGTGATAAAGGAATCTCCCAAGGCAACTCAGCATCTTCCCAATAAAATTGAACGAATGGGTATTAATCCCGGTATAAATTTTGAAAAAAGAAATACGGATGTCTTAAAAAGTATAGAAATTGAAAATGAAACTTTTAGTGTAACACTCTATGATAATGGAGAAGTTGATGGCGACAGCGTTTCGGTTTTTTATAATGGTAAACTCATATTATCGCATCAGAGATTAAGCGAAAAACCCATCACAGTCGTTTTAGATGCAACAACCGGTAAAGAAGTAAACGAACTTACCATGTATGCAGAAAACCTGGGGGAAATAGCCCCCAATACTGCTTTGATGGTAGTTAAAGATGGCGAAAACAGGTATGAAGTCAGGATCGCATCGGATCTTAAAAATAGTGGTTCCATCCATTTTATACATAAACCGAAAGCACAATAAAAATTCCTGCACATCGTTTAAACAGGTAAATTCTGTATCTACGTGAAAAGAAATTTACTTGCACTTTATATCTTATCTGGCCTTTTATCGATAAGCCTTTTTACAGGATGTAAAAAAGGCATTAAAGATCCTGTAACTTTAGATAAAGCTTCTGGAAAATGGAGTATAAATGCCATAAGAATGAAGGTATTTAACGGCACATCGCTTTTAAAGGATAGCACATTACCCTGGAGGCCAATAGTTGAAAACTACGTTTCCTTTGATGGTATTTCCAACCTAAATTATTGCTTTAACAGTTCCACTTCTACCCCGGGAGAATATAAGCTTTTACCCAATGACTCCATTTTGTTGAAAGTGGGAAACGACAACAGGCGTTGGAAAATATTGTTGCTTACTGAAACCAACTTCAATATTGAAACTACCGCTGTAGATAATAGCGCTTTCCCTGGCGCAACAGTTGTTACCTACCAAGGGTTTGTGAGATAACACCAACGGGCCAGGCCGATGCTACCCCATCATCGTCTATTACTCAAATCAAATAGACGATCATTGGCTTAAATTTCTTTATTTTCAATCGTACCACTGACTTACATTTAATAAGGTAATACCACTAAACAAGACACAGGCTGTAGTAAGCAGTAATTCATTTATAAATGGAACGTTGATATTACTGATGGCGGCCACACCTTGTGACATCAACAATATTTCATTAATGATAATGCCGGCTGTAAAAATTTTTATCCCTGCAAATGCTTTTGCATTCAGCAGAATTTGTTTCTCCATAATCATGTATCCCAGCAGGAATAAAGTAATTACTCCCAACAAAACAAGGTGCAGATAGCCAATTACAATTGGGTGAAATCCAAAGGCAAGCGTACTAAGTGATGGAATGGTAGAACCAAGTTGCAGCAGCAGTTTAATAGAAAAAGCAATCGAGGAAAACACCAGCAGCAGCTGAACTGTCTTATTTACATACCCCCTAATAAATGACAATTGTTTTTTTGCCGCTTGTACAAAAAAAATCCAGCCCCCTACCTGGCTAAATGCGGCCAGCACCACTAAAATATATAACCATTCAGGCATTGGTAACCACAATGCAGAAAGCAGGTATGCAGGAATACAGGCACCGGCAAAGAGCCAAAATATTTTCTTTAAAATTACTGGCTGAACATTACTGAAAAGCTTGTCTGTAGCCAACCCAAAACATGCAAATAAAAACCAACCATTGTATTGAAAATGCAAATAGAAATAAACAGAAGCTAAATACCAGTTTTGATGCATACTTTTTGTAATCATCATAAATGCCAAAAAAAAGGTACCGGCAGAAGATAGTACATTAAAAAACAAGGCAGCCTTTATCCACCAATGGCTCACTTTCTTTTGTGGCAGACTGTTTAAATCATTCCAGTACATTACCACAAATACATAAGAAACTACAACCGAAAGCGTAGAAAAGCTGATAGAAATAAATCCGTACCCTTGCAGAGGAAAACTAATCAGCATGCCATAGGCTGTAATAAGATTGGCATTTATTACCCACCGGTATTTTTTAAGCACCTCCGCTCCTTTCTGCGCATACATAAATGCAACCAGTAATACCATTAATACATGCGTTATCCAGCCAGTAAAAGCAAAATGTGAATGCCCGTGTAATAAATGACTTTGATCAATAAAGGGAAGAGAAAAGGCAATTTTATATCTAAGCACTAAACCAATTAATGAAATAATTAGCAAATTGAAAATGGCAATGTTGGAATAGCGCCGCAATGATAAACCCATAGCAAAAACATTTGGCGCAAAGGAACTAACCTAAAAAAGAACCTATTATGATTAGGGTCATAAACTAATAATATACTTTGCCTTTATCAATTGTAAGAACACCTTTTTCATACAAGTGCCTCATGCTGCGTATTACTGTTTCTACCCTTAAACCAGTCATGTTGGCAATTTGTTGGCGTGTAAGATTTACTTTATTGCATTTAGTGCAAATGTTTCTGTTATGTTGTTTTAAATATTTAAGTAAACAATTAATGCTATGTTCCGGGTTTTGACCGGCCAACTCCTTTATTAGAAGAAATTTAAATCGAAGACGTTCCGACATAAGCCTCGAAAATTCAAAATGTATTTCAGGCTTCTCTAATAGTAGCTGAAGAAAAACTGTTCGATGTAGACGTAAAACCACTGCGTTGGTTTCTGCAACTGCACTTGCAGCATAAGTCAAGTTATCGAAGAGTGGCAACTCTCCAAAACACTCACCCGGCTCAATCATACTTTGAATAAATTCTTTACCATCATCATCTATATTAACCCATTTTACACTGCCAGTTTCTAACTGGTGGTAAAAGTTGGCTACAGATCCTTCATGAAATATAACTTCCCCTGCAGCCACTTTTTTATAACATGCACCTAGCGCAAGCAATGTATCTGTATCAATCATGTTAGTGTAATCAGTATAAATAAGTTACAAAACTATCCCTGCTAACATAACTTCTACATGATTATTGGATGTTGTTATTATGATTTATATCATGTTAACACTTAAAAATTTAATGCTCTTTAATCAAATCTTATAAATTATGATTGAACGCATAAAATAAGATTTATATGCTGAGTAATCTTGCTGCATCAATTAAAAAACAAAAACATTCATTTATGAAAAAATTAGCAGTCATTTTATTTCTTGGAGCATTCATAGCGTCCTGCGGTGGTGGTGCAGGTAGCGACACAAAGGCCATAACAGACCCCTATGATGCCACAAAAAAAACAGATGGTGGTAATCCATCCTACGACCCAAAAAGAGGCGAAGGGAAATTTTCAAAAGTAAATATACCTGCAGCTTTAGATGCAACCATGGCAGGTAATGGTGAAAAAACTTTTGGAGTAAAATGCAGTAGTTGTCACAAATTATCAGCCGAAAAGTTAGTAGGCCCGGGTTGGCTCGGTGTTACCAGTCGTCATACTCCTGAGTGGATTATGAATTTTGTAACCAATACAGATGCAATGATAACAAAAGATCCTAAAGCACAAGCACAACTGGAAATTTGCCTGGTACGCATGCCCAATCAAAATTTAAGTGATGATGAGGCAAGATCGCTATATGAGTTTATGCGGAAAAACGACGGAGTAAAGTAGTGAGTGATTAATGGTGAATGGGCGATAGAAATTAGTTTACAGAGAATAAAAAGTCAATTCTCTGTAACAGTAAAAACAATAAAACAATCATTATATGAAATATTTAAAACAACTGCTATCCATACTTTTACTAATGCTGGCAGTAACAATTTTTAATTCCTGCAAACCTAAAAATGCGGGCAGCGCTGTCAGTGCTGATGCTGCATCCAAAGCTTATGTACCACCGGGCAAATACGATGAATTTTACAATTTTGTGTCTGGCGGCTTTAGCGGACAAATGAGTGTATATGGGTTACCAAGCGGAAGGTTGCTGAGAGTAATACCCATATTTTCAGTTGACCCCGAAAAAGGCTACGGCTATAGCGAAGAAACTAAGCCAATGCTAAATACATCCCATGGATTTGTTCCCTGGGACGACCAACACCATACAGAGCTGTCGCAAACCAATGGCGAAATTGATGGCCGATGGATATTTGCCAATGCCAACAATACACCCCGTGTAGCAAGGGTTGATCTAACTACCTTTCGCACAACAGAAATTATTGAATTACCTAACAGTGCCGGTAACCACAGCTCCCCATTCATCACCGAAAACACAGAGTATGTAGTGGCGGGCACAAGGTTTAGCGTGCCGCCCGATGATGCCAATGGAGATGTGGCGATAAATACGTACAAACAAAATTTTAAAGGCTATTTAAGTTTCATAAGTGTTGGAAAAGAAGATGGCAAAATGGATATCGCTTTTCAGATAAAATGTCCTGGTGTAAACTTTGATCTTAGCCATGCCGGTAAAGGAAAATCGCATGGATGGTTTTTCTTTAGTTGCTATAATACAGAGCAAGCCAACACGTTGCTGGAAGTAAACGCTTCGCAAAGAGACAAAGATTTTATAATGGCCGTAAACTGGAAAAAAGCAGAAGAATATTTAAAAGCGGGCAAAGGAAGAAAGCAAACTGTTAAATATGCCCACAACGTCTACGATGAAAAATCCCATACAGCTACATCAGAAATCCGAACTGAAGTAACCGTGCTAGACTCAAAAGAGTTGAAAGACATCTGCTACATGATCCCTTGCCCTAAATCTCCACACGGATGTGATGTGGACCCAACCGGTGAATATATTGTAGGCAGTGGAAAACTTGCTGCATTGATCCCCGTGTTTAGTTTTACCAAAATGCAAAAAGCCATTGCTGATAAAGCATATGATGGAGAGTATGAAGGTATTCCTGTAATAAAATATGAAGCTGCTTTGCATGGTGAAGTTAAGAAACCAGGCCTTGGCCCTTTGCATACGGAGTTTGATGGTAAAGGCAACGCCTACACAACTTTCTTTGTATCAAGCGAAGTGGTAAAATGGAGCATCGCAGATTTGAAAGTGCTTGATAGGGTTCCCACTTATTATTCTGTTGGTCATTTATGCATTCCCGGTGGCGATAGCAAAAAGCCCAATGCAAAATATTTAATTGCCTACAATAAAATTACCAAAGATCGCTACTTACCAACAGGTCCGGAATTAGCGCAGAGTGCACAACTCTACGATATCAGCGGCGAAAAAATGCAGTTGATACTTGACTTTCCCACTATTGGTGAACCACACTATGCACAGGCAGTTGCAGCAGACCTAATAAGAAATAAATCTGTTAAATTTTTTAAAATAGAAGAGAACACCAACCCATTTGTTTCCAAAGGCGAGGGTACTACAAAAGTGGTAAGAGCTGGCAATAAAGTGGATGTCTACATGACTTGTATTCGTTCTCACTTCTCACCGGATAACATTGAAGGCATTAAGGCAGGTGATGAAGTTTATTTCCATGTAACCAACCTGGAACAGGATTGGGATGTACCACATGGCTTTGCAATCAAAGGAGCAAACACTGGTGAGCTATTAATAATGCCCGGCGAAACTCAAACACTTAAATGGATTGCTGAAAAGCCAGGTATGTTCCCATTTTATTGTACCGATTTCTGCAGTGCCTTGCATCAGGAAATGTCTGGCTACCTAAGGGTTTCGCCCGCAGGAAGTACTGTACCATTAACTTTTAGTACAGGGACGAATATGCCAAAAGCAGATAGCGCTGCAAAAAAATAAACATATTATTAATGGCCGGTGTAATGCCCTTAAATAACACCGGCCTTAATTAACCTGCACTAAACTCTTAACCAAATAAATAAACCTAGAATGAAAAATAAAGTATTTTTTACACTGTTATTAATTAGCTCTTTGGTGGCTTGCAATAATGCTACTGATAAATCATCACCTGCAGCGGATAATTCGGCTGCTACTGCAACAACTGCCGGCGGACAAGAAAATGTACAGGATGATGCTTCTGCAAAAGATATAGTAAAAGTAGCTATCTCATCTCCCGATCATACCACATTGGTAGCCGCTTTAAAGCAGGCCGAACTGGTAACAGCTTTATCTAACGCAGGACCATTTACCGTATTTGCTCCAACCAATGCAGCCTTCGACAAATTACCTGCAGGTACTGTTGATGGATTAATGAAACCAGACAAGAAAGAAGATCTCCAAAATATTCTTCAATACCATGTAACCTTAGCTGCAATGAAGGCAGAAACATTTAAAGACGGACAGGTATTAGGCATGGTGAATGGAGACAATGTAACAATCAGTATTAAAGATGGCAAGGTGATGCTAAACAATAGTGCCACTATCGTTGCTTCAATCCCTGCATCTAATGGCATTATACATGTAATTGACGGCGTGCTTTTACCGCCGGCAAAAAAATAAATTCAATACGGCATTTTTCTTTTGGATGTGCTGCATTATATATTTTAAGATGAAAAATAAATTAACCATCCTCAGCCGATTGTTATTGGTGATTGCTGCAATTGGCCTCGTGGTCGTATTGTTCACACCCATCTGGCGAATCGAATTGAGTGCACCTCAGTATCCTGAGGGTCTCAGTCTTACCATACATGCCAAAGGGCTGCAGGGAAATGTAGATATTATCAATGGACTTAACCATTATATCGGGATGAAATCATTGCATAATGAAGACTTTTTTGAATTTACTGCACTGCCTTACTGTATCATATTTTTTGCAGTAGCATTTTTACTGACGGCTGTTATTAACAGGAGAAGATGGTTAAATATTTTGGTAATACTGTTTGTTACATTTGGCATTATCGCCATGATAGATTTTTGGCGATGGGAATATAATTACGGGCACAATCTAAATCCTAATGCCGCCATTATAGTGCCAGGAATGGCTTACCAACCACCACTAATAGGATTTAAACAACTGCTCAATTTTGGTGCATATTCTATCCCCGATACCGGAGGCTGGATCTTTATTGGAGTAGGGGTATTATCAGTAATTTGTTTGGCACTGGAATGGAGAAAAAACAGGTTTGAAAATAAAATACATCTTCCTGCTAATCCGGCAATACTGCTGTTTTCCTTTGTATTAATAATTAGCTGTAACGCCAGCCCGCAGGCAATTGTGCAAGGAAAAGATAATTGCTATTTGTGCAAGATGACCATTACCGATCCAAAGTATGGGGCTGAAATACTAACTAAAAAAGGCAAGGTTTATAAGTTTGATGATATGCATTGCTTGTTGTCATTTCTTCACACAAAAGCAATAGAAGATACACAACTAAAAGATGTTTATGTGGTAGATTATACTGGCAACCATTCATTGGTAAAAGTGAATGAAAGTTTTCTATTGCAGGGAGATGAAATACGGGGGCCGATGAATGGAAACATTATTGCATTTAAAGATAAAGACAGTTTGGAAAAGTTAGCTGTACCATTAAAAGGAGCTGCCATCAGCTGGGAGCAATTGAACAAATGAAAACTGTTTTTATCATATTATGCTGTTGGTGTACACAGGCAAATGCCCATGTAATTAAAGTAGGAAATAAGCAAACCATCAAAACAATTACTGCCGCAGTTGCAGCAGCAAAAATCGGCGATACCATTTTAGTAGACCGGGGAATTTACAAAGAGAAAAATCTGGTAATTGACAAGCAATTGGTGCTAAAAGGAATTAATCACCCTGTATTGGATGGTGAAAAAAAGTATGAAATCATTTCGATTAAATCCGACAGGGTAACGATAGATGGATTTCTGCTGCAACATACCGGGGTATCAAGTATGATAGATTTTGCAGCTATTAAAATCTACAACAAACATTATGCAACCATCATCAACAATATTATCAATGATGCATTTTTTGGCATCTATTCACAGCAAGGTATTAACTGCCTGATACAAAACAATACACTCACTGCCAATGCAACAGAAGAGCAGCAAAGCGGCAATGGCATTCATTGCTGGAAGAGCGACAGCATGCGGATCATCGGCAATACTATCAGTGGCCACAGGGATGGTATTTATTTTGAGTTTGTAACCAATTCTGTTATCTGGCGAAACAATTCTTTTAAAAACCTTCGTTACGGATTGCATTTTATGTTCTCGAACGACGATGCTTACATTACAAATGTTTTTGAAAACAATGGAGCCGGCGTAGCCGTCATGTTTTCGCATGGCGTTAAAATGTTTAATAATTATTTTAAAGAAAACTGGGGCGATGCAGCTTATGGGTTACTGCTTAAAGAAATCAACGATAGTTATATCGAAAACAATCGCTTTGAAAATAACACCATGGCCATTTATGCGGAGGGAGCCAATAGAATTCATATGCAAAAAAATGTTTTCAAAAGTAATGGCTGGGCTTTAAAGATACAGGCAAGTTGCATGGACATTACTTTGCAGCAAAACAATTTCATCGGTAATACATTCGATGTAGGCACCAATGGTTCACTGGTAATGAATACGTTTAATAATAACTACTGGGATAAATACGAAGGCTACGATTTAAACCACGACAACAACGGCGATGTACCTTACAGGCCGGTGAGTATGTACAGCATGATCATTGAAAAAAATCCGCCTGCCATGATTTTGTTTCATAGTCTAATTACAACGCTTATGGACAAGTCTGAAAAAGTTATACCGAGTCTTACACCTGAAAATTTAAAAGACGAACACCCATTAATGAAATCAATACCGCTATGATTATTGCTAACAATATCAATAAACAATTTGGAAAACTAAAAGCGCTCAACAATGTTAGCGTAACCTGCAATAGAGGCGAATGTATTGGTTTGATTGGCCCCAATGGATGCGGTAAAACCACCTTAATAAAATCCATTTTAGGAATGGTAGTCTGCAACAGCGGCTTTATTACTTTCAATGGCAAAAACATACTACACCAATGGCAGTACCGTTCTGCCATTGGATATATGCCGCAAACAGGCCGATATCCGGAAAGCATGACCATTGGACAAGTGCTGGAAATGATGAAGGATATCCGGCAAAAAAAGGATACACACCTTGATGAAGAATTGGTTAATAAATTTGAACTGAAAGGCTTGCTGGATAAACGCATGCGCACATTATCCGGCGGCACTATGCAAAAGGTTAGTGCTGCACTGGCATTTCTGTTTAACCCGGATGTATTGATTTTAGATGAACCCACTGCCGGACTTGATCCGGTATCAGCCGAAATACTAAAAGAAAAAATCATCGCAGAAAAAGCAAAAGGCAAACTGATATTAATTACATCCCATATACTAAGTGAGCTGGACGAATTGGTAACACAGGTAATTTACATGCAGGATGGCCAACTGATTTTCCATAAATCGATCGACGATTTAAGGGCAGACACCGGCCAGGAAAAATTATCAAAAGCCATTGCATCCGTAATGCTAAACAACAGGTAATGAAAAAAATAATTAAATATGTATTCATAGATATCCTTCGCAATAAAATTGTGCTCGCTTATACCATATTACTGTTATTGCTGTCGTTGAGTATTTTTAACCTGGAAGATAACAGCGCCAAGGGACTGCTGAGTTTACTCAACATTGTACTGATTATTGTACCATTGGTAAGTATTTTATTCGCTTCTATTTATGTGTATAACAGTGCAGAGTTTTTAGAGTTACTGGTGAGTCAGCCATTAAAGAGAAACAGCATTTGGCTAAGTATTTTTATTGGACTTGCATGCTCCCTTACCCTCGCATTTTTTGTTGGCGTAGGCATTCCAGTGTTGCTGTATGAATTATCTGCAACAGGTATTACCATGTTGCTAGTAGGCGTATTGTTAACAGTTATTTTTGTTGCCATTGCTATGTTGGCAACGGTTAACACAAGGGATAAAGCCAAGGGGATCGGCGTTGCTGTTTTATTGTGGCTGTATTTTTCCATACTATTCGACGGGCTGGTTTTATTTCTGCTATTTCAATTTGCAGATTATCCGTTGGAAAAAGCTATGATTGGTATCAGTGCATTAAACCCCATTGATCTCAGCAGAATATTGGTTTTGTTAAAAATGGATGTATCGGCATTGATGGGTTATACAGGCGCAGTGTTCAAGGATTTTTTTGGAACCACCGTTGGCTTGGTTATTGCGATATTAGTGTTACTATTTTGGTCGATAATTCCTGTTTGGTTTTCTGTAAGAAAATTTAACAGAAAAGATTTGTGAGTGTAACAATACTCCAAAATTATTAATTCCTCTGCACCTCTGCAAAAAGTTAATTCGATTAGGTCTCATTCAAAAACCAATTGTAGCCTCATTTAAAATAATTAAAAAAGCATCACATGAAAAGACATGAAATCCTTGCACCCCTATCAAGAGAGCATCATGGGGCATTGATACTGGCACAATTAATAAAAAGAAATGCTCCGGACTATAAAGGACTTCCTTTCACTATCTGCGATAAAGTGGTATATGCCATCAATTACTACAAAAAGGAATTAAAAACCCATTTTAAAAAAGAAGAAATTTTATTAAAGCAGGTTAAAACTTTGCATCCTTCAATTGCGGTGATTTCTGATGAAATAGTTGCTGAACATGCGCTGTTGAAAACCTTGTTTCTTTCATTGAGCAATACCTTTGATCCCGAAGCAGTATTGAACGAATTGGGTAACGAATTAGATGCTCATATCCGCAAAGAAGAAAGAATTTTATTTCCACTGATACAGGAACATTGCACAGAGGAAATGTTACAAAAACTACAGCCTCTACTGGCGTAAAAAATCAACATGAAAAAAGATATTGAAACCCGGGCCGACATTGAATTGTTGATCAGAAGTTTTTATGACAAAGTAAAAACAGATGTTACCATCGGTTATATTTTTACAGATACATTCCATTTAAATTGGGAGAGACATTTTCCCGTAATGTTTGATTTTTGGGAAAATGTATTGTTCTTTACAGGTGGGTACAATGGTAATCCGTTACAAATTCATCAGCATATAAATAAAATAGTTCCGTTAACTACTGCTCATTTCAATCAATGGAACAAACTATTTGCCCAAACGGTAGATGAATTATTTGAAGGACCCAAAGCCACGCTTGCCAAACAAAGAGCATTCAGTATATCAACAGTGATGCAGTTGAAAATATTGAATGATGGATTAGCACCTCAAATGAAAGTTTAATTAGTTGAAGTTTTTAACGGAGCCGGTAGTCATCAAAACATCCGGTTATTTATCTTTGAACCCTTCCCAAAAACATCCTCAGCATGTCATCCGTTGGCGTGCCGTTGAGCGCCGGGAATCAAGGCTTAGCCTTGTGTTTAATTTTAAGTGAAAAACGGAGTCGTTAATTCAACCTTATAATTTTAGTGAAGTTAATAATCCTTCTCTTTTTAAAGCCGAGGTACTCATACATCCTGATTGCCCTTAAATTGTTTTGCCCGGTGTGAAGAAAAGGAATAATTCCTGCGCCCAAATTTTTATTAACCACCTGCGCTACCAATTGCTGGGCATAAGTCCGGCCAGTAAATGCAGGATGCGTAACCACTGCACTAACTTCTGTTAAACCATTTAAACGAATACGCTCGCCAGCCATTGCTACCAGCTCGTTATCGTCAAGTATGCCGTAATAATCACCCATTAGTCTTGTATCATGCTTGTAATACCCTGGCATCACCAATTGTGTTAATGCTGCCATTTGATCTGCTTCTTTTTCATGCAATTGAATAATTTTAGCACTTATATTGAGGGTGATTTCAGCAGTACATATCATCTGTAAACAGTTGATGGTTCTTTCAATCAAATAGTTGGCGGGTAATTCCGACATTTCACCAACAATAAAAAAAAATTCGTTCGGCTCAATCAAATTATCCAGGTGTTTCAGCCCGTTATTAATCGATGTATCCCATGCAGCAAAAGCAACTATGTTTTGTTGATAACATTTTAGTCCATCTATGCCAATGGCGAATTTTTTATGTGTTTCATGCAAGCCATACCAAGCAGGATTATCCAGTTTATAAAGTTGTTCGGTCATTTAAGGATAAAATTGTTGAATTAATTGCGGCAGATGTTCTGCTTACGAATGTTTTACGAAATTAGGTATTAATACAAGTTTTTACCTAAGGTATTGTTTCAGTTCCAACCATTTATTGTTGCCCTTTAAAATGAAAATGGCAAGGTAAATTTGGTAAGAATAATTGAATAAAGCTGCCACATCAACGGGTAATAAAATTGGTCTTTATTTATCAGATCGTTGTACTGTCACAGCTTTCGTTGAAGCAACCTATTAACAAACTTCTTTATAAAAATTTGAAATCAGTTAACAACAAACTTCCAGAAATCTTTAATAATAGCTGCTCATTCTTTCCAATTTTTAATTAAATCTGAAACATTTTAACAAAAGAGTGATTCAAATTATCTCAGGTTTTGAGTTAGTTTTGCAAACGAAATTTTTGGTAAGGTCTCGCTTTACCTGAAACACTAAAACACCAAAACAAAAAATAATAAAAATGGAAAAAGAAACAGGTCAAAGCGTATTAGCGCATGTTAACGAGCCAGGCAGTGCTGCCAAATGCCCCTTTTCTGGCGGAGTGATAAAACAAAGTGCGGGCAGCGGTACAAGAAATCGTGACTGGTGGCCAAATCAGTTAAAAATGAATATCCTCCGGCAGCATTCTTCCCTTTCTAACCCAATGGGTGAAGCATTCAACTACGCAGCGGAGTTTAAAACACTCGACCTCGAAGCTGTAAAGAAAGACATTGTTGATTTGATGACCACATCGCAAGATTGGTGGCCAGCCGATTTCGGTCACTATGGACCGCTCTTTATCCGGATGGCATGGCATAGTGCAGGCACCTATCGCATTGCAGATGGCCGTGGAGGTGCTGGTACAGGTACCCAGCGTTATGCTCCTCTCAGCAGTTGGCCAGACAATGTTAACCTTGATAAGGCCCGGCAGCTGCTTTGGCCTGTAAAGAAGAAATATGGCAAAAAACTTTCCTGGGCCGACCTGTTGGTTCTAACCGGTAATTGTGCCCTCGAGTCGATGGGTTTAAAACCTTTTGGTTTTGGAGGTGGTAGGGAAGATGTGTGGGAACCGCAGGAAGATGTGTACTGGGGTAATGAGAAAGAATGGCTAGGAGATGATCGCTATACAGGCGACCGGGAGCTGGAGAATCCGTTAGGTGCCGTACAGATGGGTTTAATTTATGTAAATCCGGAAGGGCCTAATGGCAATCCTGATCCGCTGAAATCTGCCCGTGATATCCGGGAAACTTTTGGTCGCATGGCCATGAATGACTATGAAACAGTAGCGCTTATTGCAGGTGGCCACACTTTTGGTAAAACGCATGGTGCTGCAGATCCCGGCAAATATGTTGGCAAAGAGCCAGCAGCAGCTGGTATTGAAGAACAAGGCTTCGGTTGGAAAAATTCATTCGGTAGCGGCAATGCCGGCGATACTATCACCAGCGGCTTGGAAGTAACATGGACCACAACACCCACCCAATGGAGCAATAACTATTTTGAGAATTTATTCAACTATGAATGGGAACTCACTAAAAGTCCGGCTGGTGCACATCAATGGCAACCAAAAGATGGTGCAGGTGAAGGAACAGTGCCACATGCACATGATGTCAGCAAAAGGCATGCACCCATGATGCTTACAACTGATATTGCGTTGAGAGTGGACCCGGCTTACGAGAAAGTTTCACGCCACTTTTTTGAGCATCCGGATGAATTGGCCGATGCATTTGCCCGTGCATGGTTCAAACTAACACACAGGGATATGGGGCCACGTGTACGCTACCTTGGCGCAGATGTACCAGCGGAAGTGCTGATATGGCAAGACCCTATTCCAGCGGCTTCGAATGAGCTAATTAACGACGCAGATATTATCTTATTAAAAAGTAAAATTTTAGAGTCCGAACTAACAGTTTCTGAACTGGTATCAACTGCCTGGGCATCTGCATCCACCTTCCGTGGATCGGATAAGCGAGGCGGTGCAAATGGTGCACGTATTCGTTTGGCTCCGCAGAAAGATTGGGAAGCAAACAACCCGGCGCAACTAGCTAAAGTTTTAGATACACTTACCGGCATTCAAACAGCGTTTAATAGTGGCGGCAAAACCGTTTCAATTGCAGACATGATTGTATTGGGTGGATGTGCAGGAATTGAAAAAGCAGCAAATAATGCAGGGCATACCGTAACGGTACCGTTTACACCTGGCCGTGGCGATGCATCTCAAGAACAAACTGATGTGGCATCCTTTGCAGTATTGGAACCGGGCGCCGATGGATTCCGCAATTATTTAAGGGATATGCATACTGCTTCGGCAGAAGAACTATTAATCGACAAAGCTCAACTACTTACACTTACTGCACCTGAAATGACAGTACTGGTGGGTGGATTGAGGGTGTTAAACACCAACTTCGATCAATCTAAAAACGGCGTGTTCACCAGTCGCCCGGAAGTACTCACTAACGATTACTTTCTGAACTTACTGGATATGAGTACAACCTGGAAGGCTGCCTCTAATACACAACAAATATTTTGGGGACATGATCGTAATAGCGGCGAGCTAAGATGGACGGGTACCCGTGTTGATCTTATCTTCGGTTCCAATGCAGAGCTTCGTGGTATTGCTGAAGTATATGGTTGTGAGGACTCAAAAGAAAAGTTTGTTCAGGACTTTATTGCGGCATGGACCAAGGTAATGAACCTGGACAGGTTCGAGCTGGCTTAATTTAAAATCTGCATTATTTTAAACTATGAGGTGGTCTGGCAACAGGCCACCTTTTTTAATGTGCATTATAAGTTTAGTATCAGTGTAAAATATTGTAACGACTTCTCAGCCGAGTCTCCACGAAAGCCATGCAGCAATGCCGTGGGACTCGGCGCTATTTAGGAAAGCTGTTTAAATTGATAAATTCATGCACCCTGCTTGATTGCGGCGGGTTCTGCAAAGCACATTGCCCACCGCACGGAAACCCGCCTGGGAAACCTTTAATTTGTAGTGTGGGAGGTTTTTAATGGATAGGTCTTTTAGAGGCACAAGCGGACGCTTGCGCCAAAGAGGGGATTTTTGTAGAATTCTTAATTTAATAAGCACCCTGCTTAATTGCGGCGGGTTCTGCAAAACACATTGCCCACCGCACGGAAACCCGCCTGGGGATTCTTTAATTTGTGTGGTGGGAGGAATTTAATGGATAGGTCTTTTAGAGGCACAAGCGGACGCTTGCGCCAAAGAGGGGCTTATTCAGGGCTCAATTGCCTGGACAAAAAAATGAAAAGTATGGATTTTAGTTTGCGATAAGAAAGGAGTTCTGAGCTTACATTAAACACAGTTAAAGAATAAAATCCTGCGGAGAATAATTGATTCATAATTTGCCTCATCCAATAAAGATTATTTTCATTCACTTACTAATCGCTCTGTTGCAACATGATAGTCCGTGGATATCTATATTTGTAACAATAACAATCTCACCTCCCCAAGCTATTTATTTTAAAAAATAAAATCTCATTCAATGAAAAGCGTTTTTGTAATCATTTGCCAGTTGTTGATATTTCAATCTGCATTTTGCCAGCCGATTTTACCCTATAAAAACCCAACACTTCCAGTTGACGAAAGAGTGCTGGACCTGCTTGCAAGGATGAGTGCCGAGGACAAATTCTGGCAACTGTTTATGATACCGGGTGATTTGACCGATGGAAAAGAGAAATACAAAAACGGCATATTTGGTTTCCAGGTAAGTGCCAAGGGCAATGCTGACGCAGCGGGGCAAATGCTTAATTATAGTGCGGCTTCCAATGCAAAAGAAACTGCAAAGCTGATTAATTCGATTCAAAAATATTTTGTAGAAGAAACAAAACTGGGCATTCCCATCATTGCATTTGATGAGGCTCTGCATGGTTTGGTAAGAGATGGTGCTACTTCTTTTCCGGCTTCTATCGGCTTGGCGGCCACCTGGGATATTGCCTTAATGAATCGGGTGGCAACCGCTATTGCCAACGAAACCAAAAGCAGGGGCATTCGCCAGATTCTATCTCCCGTTGTAAATATTGCGAGTGATGTTCGCTGGGGAAGAGTGGAAGAAACTTATGGAGAAGATCCTTTTCTTTCTTCGGAAATGGGTGTAGCATTTGTTAGCCCTTTTGAGCAAATGGGCGTGGTTACAACCCCTAAACATTTTTTGGCTAACAGTGGCGATGGTGGCCGTGACAGTTACCCGATTGATTACAATGAGCGGTTGCTGGAAGAATATTATTTGCCGCCATTTAAAGCCTGTTTTGAAAGAGGTGGAAGCCGTAGTGTGATGACTTCCTATAACTCAATAAATGGAAGTCCAAGCACTGCCAATAATTGGTTATTGAATGATTGGTTGAAGAAGAAAATAAATTTTTCTGGATATATAATTTCTGATGCAGGGGCTGTGGGTGGGGCCAATGTGTTGCACTATACGGCCAGTGGTTATCCTGACGCAACTGCTAAAGCTATCAATAATGGATTGGATGTTATTTTTCAGACGGCTTATGAACACAAGGATCTGTTTATGCCGCCATTTTTAGATGGCAGCATCAGTTCCACAACCATGGATGCTGCAGTGGCGAGGGTATTAAAGATTAAATTTGAACTGGGACTTTTTGAAAACCCCTACACCAATGAAGCGGAAGTAAGTAAGTGGAATAATAATCCTGCCCATAAATTATTATCAAGGGAGGCAGCGCAAAAATCGATGGTGCTACTGAAAAATGACAATAACGTGTTGCCATTAAAAAAAACAATCCGAACTATTGCGATAATTGGTACAGATGCAAAAGAAGCAAGACTGGGTGGCTACAGCGGTCCGGGTAATGGCAAAGTAAACATCGTGGATGGAATTAAAAATAAACTAGGCCATTCAGCAAACGTATTGTATGCTGCTGGTTGTGGGCGAAAATCGCCTGAGTGGAACATCATTTCATCAAACAATTTATCAACCACCTTGAATAATAAAAAGTCAGCAGGTTTGCTGGGTGAATATTTTAATAATACCCAATTAAGTGGTAAACCTGTTGTTACAAGAGTAGATCAGCAAATGGATTTTGGCTGGACATTATACGGTCCGCATCCGGACATTAATTTTGATTTTTACTCTGTGCGCTGGACAGGAAAATTAACAGCACCGGAAACCGGTAAATTTAAAATTGGAATTGAAGGCAACGACGGCTTCCGGCTATATCTCGATGGTAAAATGATCGTTGATAACTGGAAGAGCCAGACCTTTACTACAAGCCTGGCCGATTATCAATTTGAAAAAAATAAAATCTATGATATCCGTGTAGAGTTTTTTGAGTCGCAGGGCAATGCTCGTTTTAAATTGATATGGAATATAGGTGTGCAAAACGACTGGCAGAAAAAAATAGATGAAGCAGTAGCTGCAGCAAAAAAATCGGATGTGGCCGTTATTGTAGTGGGTATTGAAGAAGGCGAGTTTAACGACAGGGCCTATTTAAATTTGCCCGGTCACCAGGAAGAAATAATTAACCAGGTGGCTGCAACCGGCAAGCCGGTGGTGGTGGTTTTAATAGGCGGCAGCGCCATTATCATGAATAAATGGATTAATAATGTTCCTGTTATTGTTGATGCATGGTATCCGGGTGAAGACGGTGGGAATGCTGTGGCAAATGTTCTTTTTGGCGATTACAATCCTGCAGGCCGTTTACCCATTACATTTCCTGTGTTTGAAGGACAATTACCCCTCGTGTATAATCATAAGCCTACCGGTCGTGGTGATGATTACAATAACCTAAACGGGCAACCTTTATTTCCATTTGGATTTGGACTAAGCTACTCAAGTTTTGAGTATAATAATTTAAGATTTGATCATAAACAATTTGGAAAAACAGATAGCACCAAAGTTTATTGTACCATTAAAAATACCAGCACACGGGATGGCGAAGAAGTAGTGCAATTGTATATCCGTGATTTACTTTCGTCGCTTGCACAGCCCATTAAACAATTAAAAGGTTTTCAACGCATTTACCTGAAAGCCGGCGAGGCAAAAGAAGTTTCATTTAATATCAATCCCGACGTTTTAAAAATGTTAAATGCAAAAATGCAATGGGTGGTAGAGCCCGGCGAATTCAGGATAATGATTGGCGCCTCCTCAAAAGATATCAGGTTAAGAGAGGTGATTAAAGTTGTTGAATAAAGGATGGACTTTTTAACGAAAGAGCCGGCATAAATTCTATTACAAATCCACTCAATTTTTAGCTTGCTTTTCTTAATCAGGTAATACTTTTACCATAATATTTTTATAATAAACTTTACTGTTGGGATCATGTCCCTGCAAGGCAAAAGTGCCTTTAGAAATCACCCGTCCTTCATTTCCGGTTTCTCTTTTTACGTTATCCGGCTCGGTGTATTCAACTAAAACCTTATCATTTATCCTGGTGGTAATTTTTTTGCCAATTACTGTTATAGATTCTGTAAACCAAGTGCTGTCTTTTACATATACTTCTCTAACATCCTGTATTCCGTACAAACTAGCGGTTCGGCGCCAGTCGCTTTGAGAATTGTTCACCTGCACCTCGTAGCCTTTTAGCGGCCAGGAACTTTGCTGAAACTGCGTATGGAAATAAATTCCGGAATTGGCACCCGGCATGGTCATCACGTCTGCTTTGAATTCAAAGTTCTTAAACTCATGGTTCTTAATATCGCCATCGTAAAACAAATGAGCGACATTTCCATTAACGACTATCATACCATTTTCCACTTTAAAAGATGCTGCATTGTCGCCCACTTTCCAGTTGCTGAGCGATTGACCATCGAATAATGATATCCAACCATCGGTTGCCATTTTTTTAGATCCGGCACAGGAGATCAGCACAATGATTATGCTGCAAAATGTGATAAACTTTTTCATGTTGTTTTATTTATTTCGAAATGATAGTAGTATAAATTAATTTAGAAAGAGCTCATCGATAAATACCCATGCGTTTTGTCCTTTGCCGGGATGCCAGTCCGGTAATTTCATAACAGGCCTGGCTACAACTTTCAGCATCGTTATTTGCTTTGGTTCAAACGTACATTCATATGCAGCAAGAGCCGGTAATTGTAAACCTGTAGGCTGAGCAGGGTTTAATTTTTTAAGCAATACCAAATTACCCATTCTGGTTCCACCCCAAACCTCCACGCCGGCAGCGGGCATAATATAAGAGCCAATATCTATCACCGAACTAAAAGTAACCGAAGAAATCAACATCGGCTTTTTAAAATACATTACAGCCTCCAGGTTGTTTCCTTTATAGCCTAACCATTTTCCACTTCTAAAATTAAGGTCGCCCTTTTCTCCATCCGATAATGTGCTACCACCTTTTCCTTTGTAAGACATATCCGGCATTGTAATTAATTTTACAGAATCAGCAAGGAAGCCTGTTTTAAAATAATTCCTGCTGGCTGTTTCGCTGCTACCCCACCCTTTTAAAAATGCTTTTGTCTTTAGCAACGATGATTTTGTAATAGTAATACTGTCTTTATAAACCTGCGAACTCAGACTGTCAGGTTCTGTACCATCCAGCGTATATCTAAGCGAAACTCCTTTAATATAGTGTTTCAATTTTACTGACGTGGCAGTTGTAAAAATCTGCGCTTCTCCTAAAATAGTCGGGCTGTTCAATTTCACAATAACGGTATCGCCTCTAAAACCGGTGCCGATGGCTATTTTAGGGAATTGCTTTTTTATAGCAGCAATATCATTGCTGTTAATGGCAGTATTCCAGATATACAAAGAAGATAATTTAGGGAGATTTTTTAGCACCGCAAGATCAGCAGTTTTTACTGCAGTCCCGGAAAGGGATAATTGTTGCAGTTCCTTCAGGTCTTTTAATTGTGTAAGGGCAGCACCGGATATTTGCGTAAACGCTAGGTTAAGTTTGCGCAGGTTTTTTAATGGTGTAATGTATTTAATGTCATCATCTTTTACCGGCATTTTATTAAGTGTTAGGCTTACAATCTGTTCCGCTATACCCTGTAATTCCTTCAACTGCTCTGCCTTAAAAAAAGATGCTCCAAAAAACTCAACTCCTAAAGCAGGTGAACCAATGGCCAACGGAGCCACCACCCTGTAATCGTTGTTTAGTTTTTTTATAACCGTTTCTTTGGCGGGTTCAAAGGCATAGCTTTCGCCTTCAATTGTTTTAAAGAATGAAGCTGCTACGGTTCTTAAAGTATCTGTTGATGCCAGGTCTGTAATTTTAGCGGTAAAACTAGATCCGCCTTTTATCCAATAATACAATGCTTTTATTTCTTCGTCGGTCAGTTGTACTTTTCCTCTCGGCGGCATGTGCATCTTTTCATCCATGGGCAAATGAACCCTTTGCATCATTAAGCCAAAACCAACGGCAGTAGTGTCCCACAACTTACCTTTTTTTCCACCCTTTAATAACTGCTCCGGCGTTTCCATTACGAGCTCTCCTTTGGCTTTGCTGCTGTTGTGACAGGCAATACATTTGGCTTCTAAAATTGGCTTTATTAAATGAGTGTATGCAATGGCGTCTTCGAATAAAACCGTTGGCTTTAATTGATCGACTGTGATGGGGGCCAATAAAAAATTATCACCATGGGTAATGATTGCACCCTGGTGACCAGCCATTATTATTCCTGCCACACCTAAAGCACCTATTGAAACAGTAACCATGCGTTTCTGCCTTATAACATCCTTAAAAGCATACCAGCACAATGCCAATAATGAAATAGCAAGGCCTGTCCATTTGTGCAGGAAAACAGCATCCGAATCGTAGCCTTCTTCCCTTGATAGAAAAAAGCCCATTAAGGCCGAAGCAACGGCTGTAAAGGAGGCTAATAACAATATCCAGTTGCCAGCTTCTTTTAAATCTGCATCATCTTTTTTAGCAGTAATGGTTTCCCATACAAGAGCGATGATTAGTAATACGATGGGGAAATGCAATACCATGGGATGCATTCTGCCGGCTACTTTTAACAGACCGGGCACGTGTACTTTATCACCTAAAATAAACAGAAAAACCAACAGGCAGTTTAATGCAAAGGCAAGGTTGTAAACAATACTTTTCCAGCGAATCATAAATAATTTTATACTATAAAAAAATCAATAGAACGTTTGCAAATGGTTGAGATGGCTGATGGCGCTTTTAATTTACAGGCTCTAATTTATACGGATAAGTTTTGCCCGAATTCCATTGTGCCACATACATATTTTCTTCGTCATCAATACACACATCATGCGGATATTGAAATACTTTATCTGTCTGAAACATTTCATCTGGCACATTGCCTTTATAAACAGGCTCGGTACCGGCAAGATTAGAAACAACTTTATTGTTTGCATCAAGGATGGTTACAAAGCCGGATTGTTTCCATTGGTTATTATTTGATTGTAAAACTGCTGCGTACAAATATTCCCCTTTAATTACAGGACGGCATACCCATGCACCCGGCAATGAAATCGTTTCCAGGTAAACACCCTCCATGGTAAAACGCTTAAATGCATTTTGCTGACGGGAGCAAACAATCAGGGTTGGATTTTTATTGTTCCTGGTATCAATACAAACACCGTGTGCATTTAGCAAATGCTTGTCCTCTGTGCCTCGGCCGCCAAAGTGACGAATGTATTTACCGTTAAGGTCGTATTGAATAATAAAATCTTTTCCATAACCATCGGCTACATAAATATCACCGTTGGCCGCAATGGCGGTTTCGGTGGGGATGTATTCATCCGGCTTGGTATACATGCCGGTTTCTTTGGGATAATCCAACGTAAGTAACACCCTGCCATTGATGGTTGTTTTAATTACCTGGTGACGGTTGTTATCGCAGATGAACAATGTATCTGTACCGTTTTCATTAAACAGTGTAAAGCCGTGTGCGCCGGGATATTCGGTGCCCCAGGTATCCAACAGCTTACCATGTTTGTTGTAGATAAGTACGTTGTTTTTTGTTTCGTTGGTGAGTAACAAAATCCGTCCTTTTTGATCCTGCACCATTTCGTGACAATCATTTACCGGGTAGCGGGCAACATCTGCCTTGCTCCATTTGGTATTGATCTTATACCGTTTGTTGTTTTGACCAAGTATCACTTTTTCGGAAATTAATACCTCTGGTACATACAAAGCACCTACCAAACCAAGGGAAGTACTTTTTATAAAATCTTTGCGGTGCATAATCGTTCGATTTTTTATTTTGGATGAATTTTTATGATCAATTGCAGTTGTTGGCAACGCTAACTATTAACTTTTAATTCAACCGGTTTAGTTGCTAAATAAAGTACCTGCTGTACAAGAGTGCGACGCCAATAAAGCCAAATTGAAATACTGTTGCCGGCTACCAAAAAAATATTTTGTATCAATTAATTTGTTCATCAATAATCCTGTTAAGAAATAATGCCACTCACTACTTTACCAGCTACGTCTGTTAGGCGATATCGTCTGCCCAAATGCTTGTACACCAGTTTTTCGTGATCGAGTCCCATCAAATGTAAAGCCGTGGCATGAAAGTCGTTTACATGCACGGGATTGCTGGCAATATTATAACCAAAATCATCTGTTTCGCCATAAACACCGGGTTTTACACCGCCACCGGCCATCCAAATGGTGAATGCTCTTGGATGATGATCTCTGCCATAATTATCCGGTGTTAAAATGCCCTGGCAATAATTGGTACGGCCAAATTCACCTCCCCAAATCACCAACGTTTCATCGAGCAAACCTCTTTGTTTTAAATCGGTAATTAATGCTGCTGATGCCTGGTCGGTATCCTTACATTGGCCTGCCAGTTCGTTCGGTAAATTGTTGTGACCATCCCATCCCTGGTGATAAATCTGTACAAAACGAACTCCACTTTCGGACAGTTTTCGGGCAAGCAAACAGTTGGCGGCATAGGTACCGGGCACCAAACAATCGGGGCCATACATCTTTACAATATCTTCCGGTTCTTTACTAACGTCTGTTACTTCCGGTACAGCCGTCTGCATGCGGTAAGCCATTTCATACTGCTGAATTTTTCCTTTTATTTCCGGATCTCCAAACTCGTTAAACCCCTCTTCATTTAGACTGGCAAGACGATCCAGCATTTTTCTTCTTTCTGCCTTGTCCATTCCATCGGGGTTTTTCAAGTACAATACCGGATCTTCTCCACTGCTGAACTGTACGCCCTGGTGCACAGAATCAAGGAAACCATTTGACCATAATTTTGAATAAACACCTTGGCCATTGCCCTTGCCTTTTGAAAGCAATACGCAAAAAGCCGGCAGGTTTTTATTTTCGCTGCCAAGGCCATAACTTAACCAGGAGCCCATGCTTGGCCGGTTGCCAATTTGTGCACCGGTTTGAAAAAATGTTAGCGCCGGGTCGTGATTAATGGCTTCGGTATGCATTGTTTTTATAAAGCAAATGTCATCAACCACTTTGGATGTGTAGGGCAGTAATTCACTCATCCATGCACGGGTTTCGCCGTATTGATTGAATTTAAATTTGGTGCCTGCCAGTGGAAACTTAGCCTGGTCTGCCGTCATACCGGTAAGCCTTTGCCCGTTGCGGATGGAAGCAGGCAATTCCTGCCCAAACATCTGTTGCAGCATGGGTTTGTAATCAAATAAATCCAACTGAGATGGGGCACCATTTTGAAACAGGTAAATAATTCTTTTTGCCTTAGGTGCAAAATGCGGCAGTCCTGTTACCAGCATCTCTTCTTCGGTGGCACTGCCAAAAATATCTGGTATCAATAAAGAGCCTAACGCAACGCCTCCCAGCCCCATTCCTAGCTGCGTAAGAAATCTGCGCCTGTTTAAATTTAAACCATGTTCAATGATTTCCTTTTTCATAAATTATGATTTTGTGATGGCTTCCTCCATATTATAAATTGTACTTACCACTTTCATTAACGCAGCGGATACATTAAGATCCAGCTTGTCGTTTAATGGCTTCTCCCCTATCGATAATGTTATTTTTGCATCCAGCTGTTTTGATTTAAAAAGCTGCAACTGTTCTGCAAAATACCCGGTAAGAATTTCCATTTCTTTTTTACTTGCCTTTCGGCAGATAATTGTGCGGAATGCGGTACTGATATTTGCATCGGAATTGGCGCTGGTGCTTTGTAAATTTTGTGCCAATACCCTTGAAGCTTCTAAGACGGTAGGATCGTTCATCATCATCAATGCCTGCAAAGGTGTGTTGGTTCTGGATCGTTTAATTTCACATTGATCCCGGTTGCTGGCATCAAATAAAATCATTGAAGGCGGCGGTAACGTTAGCTTTACGAACGTGTACAAGCCACGACGGTAAAGGGCCTGGCCAGTATCTTGTTTATAAGTTGCCAGCACGCCTCTGCCGGATGTGGTAGATTCCCACAAGCCCATGGGTTGATAAGGTTTAACACTGGGGCCGCCAATTTCTTTTACCAACAAACCGCTGCTTCCCAAAACAATATCACGAACCGATTCTGCATTTACCCGAAGGCGACTTGCACGGCTCAGGTAAATATTGTCAGGATCGGTTGCCAGTTGCTCCGGGGATATTTTTGATGATTGCCGATAGGTAGCAGATAGCAGCATTTTTTTTATGAGCCGCTTTACATCCCAGTTATGTTCCATAAAATCTACTGCCAGCCAATCCAGTAATTCCGGATGCGTTGGGAGGTTTCCCTGCATACCAAAATCGCCGGTAGATTTTACCAAACCGGTTCCGAAAAAATTTTGCCACAATTGGTTTACCAGCACACGGGCTGTTAATGGATTGTCTTTATTGACGGTCCATTTGGCAAGGCCCAGCCGGTTGCGTGGATATTTGGTTGTATCAAAAGCCATTACTGCCGGCGGTGCGCCTGGTTGCACTTCATCGCCATGCTGATCGTACACGCCACGTTTTAATAAATAGGTTGGGCGGATAGTATCCCTTTCTCCCATTACTGAAACCATTACGCTGCCCGTATCTTTTTTATTGATGAAGGTCATAACATTTTTTACTTCTTCATTTGTTATAGAAATAATGGGCTGCTTGGCAGGTTTGGAGACAGATACGTCCCCTTCAAAGCCCAGTTCTTTACTGCTGTTAAAAAAGCCAAATAATTGGTAATAATTTTTTTGGGAGATGGGATCAAACTTATGATCGTGGCATTGAGCGCATTCCGCCGTAAGCGCCAATATTCCTTTTGTGTAGGTTTTTACTTTATCAAGAACGTATTGAACCCTGTATTCTTCCGGAATAATTCCTCCCTCCTCAGTGTATTTATGATTGCGTAAAAAAGCGGTAGCTAATATTTGTTCTTTGCCGGCACCAGGCAGCAGATCACCTGCCAGTTGCCAGGTTACAAACTGATCGTATGGAAGATTTTTATTAAAGGCATTAATTACCCAATCCCTGTAAGGCCATTGGGTGCGGATGTTATCATCCTGGTAACCATAGCTGTCGGAGTAGCGGGCAACATCCAGCCAATGCATGGCCAACTTTTCTCCAAACTGAGGCATCGCCATTAACTGGTCAACCATTTTTTCGTACCCGCTTGCACTGTTATCTTTTTCAAATGCATCCATTAGTTGGGTAGAAGGCAAAAGGCCGGTAAGATCCAGCGAAATACGTTTTAACAGATGATCTTTATCTGCTGCTTCATTGGGTGCAAAACCATGTTGCTCCATTTTGGCAAGAGTAAAATTATCTATCTCATTTTGCACCCAATCCTTTTTTTCAACTGCTGGTAACGGTGCTTTTTGAGGTTTGGCAAAGGCCCAATGTTTTTCATATTTACCCCCCTGGCGAATCCATTTTTCAATGATGCTGATTTCCCGTTCACTTAACAATCCAAGGTGAGATGCCGGTGCCGGCATCTGGTAAGCAGTATCGGTTGAAGTGATTCTTTTGTACAATTCAGATTCCTCCGGTTTACCGGCTACGATGGCAAAGGCGCCCTTGGTTTCTTTTAACGGTGCAAAAGCAAACTTTTCCATATCCAGGCGAAAACCTGCTTCCTGGTGGTTTTTATCGGGACCATGGCAGGCATAACATTTGTCGGACAGAATGGGCCTTACATCAAAATTGTAGCTGATTTTATCTGGAATGGGTGCTCCCTTTGTGCCTTTATGGTTACACGAAATCCACACTACAGCAGTCATGATCAGTGATAATAAAACTAAGGTGATTTTAATTTTCATACAAATGGCTTATCGTTCGTAAATATACAACTTTAAAGAGGGCTTAATCAACCCGAAATACCGCAGCCGGCTATATTATTTGCTACTCAATATTGCCGGATATACAATGCTTGTATGCATTACCAATTCTCCAAAAATTGTGTTTGCCCAGGCAAACCATTTTCTGGTATAATTAGCAGCGTCATCTTTGTGAAATGATTCGTGCATGAAGCCGGTATTACCGTGTGTTTTCTTTAGCATATCCAGGCATAGTTTTACTTCTGCAGCAGTAGTAGCCGTTAACCCCCGCATGATGATACTTAAAGGCCAGATCATAAACATTCCAGCATGCGGACCTCCAATTCCCTCTGCCGCTTTGCCCTTAAAGAAAAAGGGATTGCCGGCAGATAACAATAATTTTCGGGTGTTTTGATACAAGGGGTCAGTGGCTTTTACAGCTCCCAGGTAAGGCAGCGATAACAGGCTTGGCACATTGGCATCATCCATCAAATTAAAACTACCAAAACCATTTACTTCGTAGGCATAAATTTTACCAAATGTTGAATGGTTAATGATGGCATATTGTTGGAGTGCTTTCTCCACTTCTGTTGCCAGTGATATACATTCATTTGCCAGTTTGGTATTGTGATGAATACTATTCAACATTTCGGCTGCCTGTCTTAAAGAAACTACGGCAAAGAAATTAGATGGCACCAAAAACGGGTAAATGGTGGCATCGTCACTTGGCCGGAACATAGAGCATATAAGCCCAACAGGTTTTACAGGGTAACCGTAGCCTCCAAGCGGAACACCATCGGTTGCCCATGCAGTTGTGCGTTGAAAACTATAAGGGCCGTTGTTTTCTTTTCGTTGCTGCTCTTTAAATGTTTGTAAAGTTAGTTCTATGGAATGCATCCAATCGTTATCAAAAACGCTGGTATCGCCGGTGTATTTCCAGTAATGATAGGCAAGCCTTATGGGGTAGCAAAGGGAATCAATTTCCCACTTACGTTCATGTATACCGGGCTTCATTTCAGTGAGATCACTCTTCCATTCACTTACTTTATTTTCATCTTTATAAAATGCATTGGCATATCTATCGAGGATGATGCATTTCTTTTGCCGGTTGATAACGCCGGCTATTAATTGTTGCAGTTTTGCATCATTTTTTATTAATGCCAGGTAGGGCCACACCTGCGCTGTGCTATCCCTTAGCCACATCGCATCTATATCGCCGGTGATAACATAGGTATCGGGTTTGCCATTAATTATTTCAAAATCAACAGTAGTATCTAAGGTGTTGGGAAAACAGTTTTCGAACAACCAGGCCAGTTCGGGATTGGCAATTTGTTTTTTTATTTTTACGATGGCTGTTTCCACTGCTTCGCTGGTAAACTTTCTATCGGCAATAGGTGGGCGCTTGGTTACAATATCATTTTGTGCCATTCCAAAACCATTGGACTTGCTTAACAACATACCGGCAGATAAAATGCCCGAGTTTTGGATAAATCTTCTACGTGATTGCATGCTATTATTTATTGGTTGAAAATGAATATGGATATGATTCTATTGTAGTTCCTCTTGTAAAGTTGGGCTTTGGCCCCATGGAGAAATTTAATATTCCTCCCTTCAGCAAATCGAAATGGTTCAGGTAATTTTTGTTGTACAACGCATTTTTCCATTTTAGTTGTTGAACATATTTGTTATCTGCACTGTTGGCTGCTGCATTTATTACAAGCATTTTCCCTGACTCCAGTTGTACAGTAACTTTTTTAAACAAAGGCGCTCCCAGCACATACTGATCTGTACCAGGACAAACAGGATAAAAACCAAGTGCTGAAAAAATATACCAGGCAGACGTTTGTCCATTGTCTTCGTCGCCGCAATAACCATCGGGTGTTGGCTTGTACAAACGGTTGATTACTTCCCTTGTCCAGTATTGTGTTTTCCATGGCTGTCCTGCATAATTGTACAGGTAAATCATGTGTTGAATGGGCTGATTGCCATGCGCATACTGGCCCATATTCATAATCTGCATCTCCCTTATTTCGTGAATAACGCCGCCATAATAGCTATCGTCAAAAACAGGAGGCAAACTAAAAACCGTATCAAGCATGGACACAAATGATTTTTCTCCACCCATTAATTTTACCAACCCCTGCACATCATGAAACACACTCCAGCTGTAATGCAGGCTGTTGCCTTCTGTAAATGCGTCACCCCATTTAAAAGGATTAAATGGCGATTGAAAACTACCATCTTTGTTTTTACCTCTCATCAATTTGCTTTCGGGATCAAAGAGATTTTTGTAATTCATCATGCGCTTTTCAAACAAAGCAATTTCAGTTGCCGGTCTTTTTAAGGCTCTTGCCAACTGGTAAATGGTAAAATCATCGTAGGCATATTCAAGGGTTCTTGCTGCATTTTCATTGATACCAACATTGTAGGGAACGTAGCCCAGTTCATTGTAATATTTTACACCGGTGCGGCCTGTACCTTGTGGACCTTCGTTGTTTGCGCCATTTAACAGCGCCTTATACAATGTGTTAATATCGTATCCCCGAAGCCCTTTTACATAGGCATCAGCAACGATGGATGCGGAATTATTTCCCACCATTACATCACGATATCCCGGGCTGCTCCATTCCGGCAAAAAGCCCCCTTCTTTATAATCATTCACCAAACCTTCCTGCATTTCTTTATTGATAGAAGGATAGAGAAAATTCAACAGCGGATATAATGCCCGGAACGTATCCCAGAAACCAGTGCCGGCAAAAAGATAACCCGGCAATACTTTGCCATTGTACGGACTGTAATGTACGATGCTGCCATTGGCCTCCATTTCATAATGCTTTTGAGGAAAGCAAACTGCCCTGTACAGGCAACTATAAAATGTTTCCATTTGCGCCGGGGTTCCCCCTTCCGCTTTTACACGACTTAATATTTTGTTCCATGCAGCTTTAGATGCATGCATTGTTTTCGCAAAATCAGCTGCACCAATTTCGCTGGCAAGGTTCTGCTCCGCTTGTTGTATGCTGATAAAAGATGAGGCAACTTTAACCCCTATTTTTTCTCCACGAAGTGTTTTAAAACCTACTACTGCGCCTGAGTGATCCGCAGTTATTTCCAATTGATCTTTTACTAAAACACTGTCATGCCAGGTGTAGGAGGCAGCAAATGGTTTATCAAAAATCAACACAAAATAATTTTTAAAATTTTGCGGAACACCGCCGCTGTTTCGGGTAGTGTAGCCAATAATTTTATTTTGCCCGGGTATTATTTTAATGTAGGAGCCTTTATCAAAAGCATCTACCACAATAAAGGAACTGTCGGTTGCAGGAAAGGTGAATGTAAATTGTGCGGCTCTTTCTGTAGTGGTCAACTCGGTTGTTACATCAAAATCGGCGAGATAAACATTGTAATAATAAGGCTTCACTATTTCTGATTTATGCGAAAACCAGCTTTGTCTTTCCTGCTCCCTGAACTTTAATTTGCCTGTTACCGGCATAATGGAAAACTGCCCGTAATCATTCATCCACGGAGATGGCTGGTGCGTTTGTTTAAAGCCTCTTATTTTTTCTGCCGTATACGTATACACCCATCCATCACCCATTTTACCGGTTTGCGGTGTCCAGAAATTCATACCCCATGGACGGGCAATTGCAGGATAGGTGTTACCATTAGAAAGACTGTAAAGAGATTGCGTACCTATTAAAGGATTCACTAATTCTGCAGGATCGGTTGCATTTGTAATTGGCTGGCTGAAGGAAATGGAAACCGTCAGCAGGTTGCAAATAAATATTACGAACACTTTAACCAGGCGCTTATATTTTTTAAGATTCATCATTATTAAAAGTTCGTTACACATTTTTATTAATACCCCGTAAAAAGAATAGTTCCGTTGAATTCGTTATTTAAGAATAATTAATTAAAACGCAAAAGCGTAACCAGATTAGCTAGACTCGATTTACTTCTTTGCCTTAATGCAAAGAAGTAAATCGAAAAATCAAGTCTTCATAAAAAAGGCTAAAAATTTAAATGTTTGTCTAAAATGAAATTAGCTCATGCGGCAAAATATTCTTCAACAGTTGTGCAAATTACAAGCTAATAGCAAATCCAGGCACTGGTAACACCAATTTCATTTCTTAACGACAATCATTCAAATTTTCTTAACACCTTTTTTATGAGGCCGATAAAGTAAATGCGGCCTATACTTATTATTCAATTAATTCTTTATTACTCAATTCACAATCAGCTCATCTGCAAATACCCATGCCGGCTGCCCTTCTCCAGGATGCCCTTTGGGACATACACCCAAACTCTTTGCTGAAACCCTGATGTATCTTACTTTCTGTTCTGTAATATCTACCTTAAAATCGTAGATGGTTGCATTGGTTTCAGTCACTGATACAGGATTACTGACTGTTTTAACCTGCTTAAAATTTGACCCATCCGTTGATATTTCGAATGTTACTGATTGCGGTAAAAAAATCCAGTCACGATAATTTTGCAAACATCCGAGGCTGATGGTCTTTACTAATTTTTCTTCGCCTATATCGATGGTTGCAATCATATCTTTTCCATTGATGCCATGCCAGTATTTGCCAGCAGCATAAGTTCCCCTTACGCCATCCGTTAAAGAGTTGAAACCATCGGCCATGTAATTTTTATTGATGGCGTTTGTATAAACAACATTACTACCAATGGCTTTATGCATTGCAAAAGATTGTGCCGCAGGTTTAAGCCCCATCACTTGTCCATTTACAATATTTACTGCTTTAAGGGTTAAAGATTCGTTTACTTCAATTGGTTGCAAATAGGGATTGCTTTGGGCGGTTGGCAAACTGCCATCTGTAGTATAAAAAATGGCGGCGTTGGTAGCTTCACTTGAAAGCGTTACCAACAGCTTTCCATTTTGAGAAACCGGTTTGATATTAACGGTAAAATTACCCGGCGAATAATGCAATCCTTTTTGATCGTAACCTTTAAATAACACCTGCAGTCGATGATTAAACTGCTCCCAATTTTTATTTTTTGCCGGTGTCCATAAAACCTCAGCCAATGCCGGCATACGTGGCAGCACCATATACTCCAGGTGCTCAACGGTGGGAATGTATTCTGTCCATACATTGCCTTGTGCACCCAATACATGCTTTGATTGTGCGGCATTTAATTCAGGCGGAACAGGCTCATAATCGTACACTTTTTTTACGGTGTTAAAACCACCAATTGCCAGAGGTTCACCTTCCGGACCAGCCTGGTAATGATCAAAATAACAGGGCGAGCCCGGTGTCATTACCACGTCATGATCCAACTTTGCAGCTTCAATTCCACCACTCTCTCCACGCCAGCTCATTACAGTAGCTTCCGGAGCTAAACCACCTTCTAATATTTCATCCCAGCCAATCATTTTTTTGTTTTTGCTGATGATAAATTTCTCAATTCTTTTTATAAAATAACTCTGCAGTTCTTCTTCATTTTTTAATCCTTCTGTCTTTAACCTTGCCTGGCATTTGGCACATTTTTTCCAACTGGTTTTATCCACTTCATCACCACCAACATGTATGTATTTTGATGGAAAAATATTCATCACTTCTG
>JANYCA010000167.1 GCA_025360525.1 Chitinophagaceae bacterium
CCTGCAATACTAACAATGGGTAAGCATTCCAAAAGAAACATTCCTTCATTAATACTACCATCTTTTAAAAGCCTTGCTTCGGCTGTTGGTCAAAAGACACAACAGCGGCCTGCCGGGATAGCTTCGTTTTTTCATAATCAAAAGTGGAAGACGAACAAAGACACAAAATACATTGCCCACCGCACGGAAACCCTCCTGGGAAACGTTCAATTTATAGTGTGGGAGATTTTTAAAGAGGAGATAAAGAGCGGAAATAAGTAAAGGGTTGGTGAATTTTAGTTCAACAACCTTTTTTATGCAGTCAATTATCTCAACCCTTATCAACAGTCCCCTTATTATTTCCCCCAATCAACATCAACAACACCGGTAACAAAACCAGGTTAGTTAGAGTGGCCACCAACAAGGTTACCGATGTAAGCCAGCCCAATGCAATGGTGCCTCCAAAACTGCTGAAGCAGAAAATAACAAAGCCTGCAATTAACACCATTGCTGTATAAACAATACTTAAACCTGTGTTTTTGATGGTAGCTGTTACGGTGTCTTTTACATTGTTGTTGTGGATGGGTAATTCCTGTTTATAGTTAACCAGGAACCGGATGGTAATGTCAATGGCTATACCGAGTGCTACGCTAAACACAAGTACAGTACTAGGTTTCAAAGGTACACCTACCCAGCCCATTACCCCGGCAGTAATTACCAACGGAATTAAATTGGGTATTAAGGAACACAATAATATCCGGGCCGATTTAAACAAATAAAGCATACACAGAGAGATAAGTAGGAAGGCCCAGAAAATACTTTCTTTTAATCCGTTGATGATAAATTTGCTGCCTTCTAAAAACGTAATGCTGGTGCCTGTTAGCTTCACATTGTATTGGGCCGTATCAAATAACTGGTTAATTCTGTTTTCTATTCCATTTAATACAATCGGTAATTGCTGCGTGCCAATATCAGCCATATTTACACTAATACGGGTGCTTTGCCTGGTGGAATCCATAAAGGAAGAAAGCATTTTGGCGAAGTTGTTTTTACCTGCATTACTATCAGTTTTATTGGGCCGCAGGTATTCGCCAACAAAAGCGCCGTCGAACATATTGGGTAATTGATAATTGGCAGAGTCGCCATCATAAAAAGCTTGTTTGGCAAATTTTAATCCTTCTGCAATACTTAAAGGCCGGTTCATGTTAGGCTGTGCTGCTATGTATTGAGAGAGCGAATCTACTTTTGCAAATACGGTTAATGCTCTTGTACCGCCCAGGCCATTTCGCTTTTTGGTATCTACCACAATCTCCAGCGGCATTACACCTTTAAAGTTCTTTTCAAAAAATTTCAGATCGGTATAAATTTTATCTGTTTTGGGCAAATCATCTACAATAAATGCAACCGTCTTCAGTCGGAATATACCAGCAACTGCTGCAATAAGCAAAACTGCAGTTACTGCATAAATGGTTTTGGTATGATTCATTACCCAATGTTCAATCCTGATTAAAAACGACGTTAGCCATTTATTATTCAGATATTTCATTTGCGCCGGCTTAGGTGCCGGCAGGTAACTTAATGCAGATGGCAATAAAATAAAAGAGATAACAAATATCAGCATGATGCTGATGCCGGCTACCACACCAAACTCTTTTAAAACAGCACTGCTGGTAAATGCAAACACTGCAAAACCAATGGCAGCGGTGATATTGCAAAACAACGTTACAATACCCATTTTACTCACCATCTCTATTAATGCCTCGTTTTTGTTTTTATTAGCTAAAAAAGAAGTGTGGTATTTATTGATAAAATATATGCAGTTAGGTATGCCGATTACTACTACCAGGGGCGGCGTTAATGCTGTAAGCAAGGTGATTTTATAACCACATAAAAACAGTACCCCCACACTCCACACTACCCCCATCAATACAACCAGCAACGATAAAACGGTGGTGCTGAAGGAGCGAAAGAAGATCAGCAAAATCAATGCACTAAATACCAGGGAGCCTATTAAAAAGAACCGCATTTCTTTTTGTATTCTATCTCCTACCATCGTTCTTATCAATGGCAGGCCGCTGAGATGTGCTGTTGTATTGGTAGCAGTTTCAAAAGTTTTTACACAGGCAATAATATCGCTTACAATTTTTGATCGCTTAGGGGAGTTCAGCGAATCTTTATTAATGCCAACCCCCAAAAGGTAACTGTTGGTTTCCTGGTTGTATAAGAGTGATTTATAAAATGGCAGGTTTAAAAATACATTTTTGGCGCTGTCCAATTCCGCTTGTGTTGAAATACTGTCACTAAAAATTTTAACCGGAATAAGTTTTTCTGTCAGTTCGTTTTTTTGGAGTGTGATGGCGGCGGGTACACTTAGTATATTATTTACATTACTTACTTTTCTCAATTGCTCCTGTAAGGTTGTGTAAGCTTTAAAATGCTTCAGTTCAAAAAATTGAGTAGTCTGCACAGCTATTACCAACACGTTGCCATCATCGCCAAATTTTTCTCTAAAGGCCAGGTAGTCTTTGTATTTGGGATTGTCGGTTGGTATAGCTTTGGCGAACTCGTAACTCAGCTTTACTTTGCTTGCAAAGTATCCCATTACTGCTGTAACGGCAAACAATCCTGTTAAAAGTATTAACCTGTTTTTAATAACAAAACTTCCTAAACGTTGCCACATAAGTAAGTAAGATTTTTGGGTGCCAAGAGATAAATGCTGAATGCTGCGCAAAGGAAACTAAATTATCCGGCATTGTGTAAATGTTGGCTATTTTTGAAACTTAAAAATAGGTAATCCGTTAAGGACTCGTTGCATGACACACAAAACAAAAGGTATTGTATTACGCACGGTAAAGTATGGCGAAACCAGCATGGTGGTTACGCTTTTTACAGAATTGTTTGGTGTGCAAACCTATATGGTAAATGGTGTACGATCTTCCAAAAAATCATCTTCAAAAGCCAATCAGTTTCAACCCGGCGCCTTGTTGGATTTAGTAGTGTATCATAGCGATCAAAAATCGATGCAGCGGATAAAGGAGTTTAACTGGTCGGTTTTATATACACATGTTTTAAGTGATGTGATAAAAAACAGCATCGCACTATATATAGTGGAACTATTACACAAATGCCTTAAACAGCCGGAGCAAAACACTGCGCTGTTTTACTTTTGTGAAGATGTGTTCCTTGAATTGGATAAAGCGGATAGAACCATTACCGCTAATTTACCACTGTATTTTGCGCTGCAACTGGCGCATTTTTTCGGCTTTAAAATCAATGATGATTTTAATGAGCAACAAAATATCCTCGACTTGCAGGAGGGCAGTTTTGTAAGCGAACAACCTGTTCATCCCTTTTTTATTGAAGGAGAAAATGCTTTGCTTACATCTCAGTTATTAAGAGTATTACAACCTTTTGAGTTGGCTTCGTTTAAACTAAACCATGCTACAAGACGTCAACTATTAAAACATTACCACGATTATTATGCATTACATATTCCCGATTTTGGGGAATTGAAGACAATGGCCGTATTAGGAGAAGTGTTATAGCACTTTTGTTTATTATTGTGGTTTACTGATGTGAATTATTATAACCAGTTCTTAAAATCAGCATTTTTTTCAAATGAAAAAATAATTACCTTTTTAACCTTGATTGTGTCTTTGCTGATATAAGCAACAGCCCAATCGACCATTTAATAAACGAGGTAACAGAAAAACCTGCATGTTGCTCACCCATTCAAAATAGTCGAGAATTTAATGCTGTAAATTTGTGGAACCTTCAGCGGCAGGTTAAATCACGATCTTTAAGACGGTTCATTTCATTCATCTTTGGTAATTTCTACAATTGTTTTAAACAAAATGTTTTCCTGAGTAATTGACTGTTTTAAACGGTATCTGCTGTATCCAAAAAAGAGTTTTACTTTTGCGCTCGAAAATGAAAGTTTACAATCAACTAAACAGCAACTATTAATTTGGCGACTACAGCATCCGAAAGAAAATCATTTTTTAACCGTATCAGCAACGGCAAGAATAACGAAGAACAAACTGAAATGAGTTTTTTCGATCATCTCGAAGAATTACGCTGGCATATTATTCGAAGCATCATAGCATGGCTTGTAGCAGCTATTTCCATATTTGTTTATATAGATTGGGTGTATGATCACATTATTCTGGCACCTGCTGATGAGCGTTTTGTAACCTATGGGGCACTTTGCAAGTTTGGTCGTTGGTTGCACCTGGGCGATGGCTTTTGTATGCCACCCGTTAAAATCAATTTTCAGGTTACGGAAGTTAACGGCACATTTACGTCTGCTATCACCATCGCCATGATTGGTGGACTAATAGCGGCCTTTCCCTATATTTTTTGGGAGGTTTGGCGTTTTATAAAACCTGCCTTATCTCCAAAAGAAAGAAAATATGGCCAGGGCAGCATCTTCTATGTTTCACTTTGTTTTTTCACAGGAGCCCTGTTTGGCTATTATTTACTGGCACCATTTACATTTAATTTTCTAGCCAGTTTTACTTTGGGTAAATCGGGCCTAATCCAATACCGTCCTGCCATTAATGATTATATAGACAGTCTTACAAACCTGATACTTGGCTGTGGTATTGCTTTTGAATTACCGGTACTTTGTTATGTTTTGGCCAAACTCGGCATTATAACCGGCAGTTTTTTAAAACAACACTTTAAGTTTGCATTTGTAATTATCCTGGTGGTTTCCGCTATTATTACGCCTTCTCCCGACTGGACAAGCCAGTTTCTTGTCGCAATCCCACTTACCTTGTTGTATTGGGTTAGTATTTTATTGGCAGGTAGTGTAGATAGAAAAAGAGCAAAAGAAGAAAAGGAATGGAGTTAAATTTTGTTACTAAATATTGAGTTTTAATTACTGAAATGGATTAATTTTATAGACTAAATAAGGCTTGTGTTAATTGATTTTATTATCCAATTCATAAATATCAACCATCATGAAAGTATTTAATTTATCCCTTCCCGTAGCAATTGGTTGCGACCATGCAGGCTTTGATTGTAAAGAAGATTTAATTTCTTTTTTAGAAGGAGAGGGCGTTCAGTTTAAAGATTTTGGAACTTATAATAAAGATGCGGTAGACTATGCTGATTTTGCACATCCTGTATCAATCGCTGTAGAAAAAGGCGAAGCCGCCTTTGGTATTTTACTTTGTGGAAGTGCAAACGGTGTGGCCATTACTGCTAACAAACACCAGGGGGTTCGTGCGGCTATTTGCTGGGGAGAAGAACTGGCAGAATTGGCCCGTAAACACAACAATGCCAATATTATTTGCATACCAGCCCGGTTTGTACGGGATGGCGATGCTGAAAAAATGCTCGATGTTTTTATGAACACTGCTTTTGAAGGTGGCAGACATGCTAATAGGGTTAACAAAATAGCCTGTTGATTTTTATATAACTCACTTTATCCTTATATTTATTAATTCATTTTTTCTCAAATATTACCCCCCTGTTTATGCTTTTAAATTATCGTACAATAAAGAAAACTTTATTGGTTGCCTTTGTGTGTGGTTCTATACACAGCAGTTTTGCACAAATAAGTGATGCCGCCAAATTTGCGGCCCCCATCACAACAGATTTATTAAAGAAACATTTAACCATTATTGCAGGCGATGACATGGAGGGCAGGGAAACCGGCACCGCCGGCCAGCGAAAAGCCGCCGAATATATCGAAGCCCAGTTTAAAGCAATTGGGTTAAAAGCCCCTGTTAATTTCAACGGCAGCTACCAGCAATTGTATCCTCTAAACCAGGACTCTATTGTGCTAACCCAAAGCCGTGCAAAAATTGGAGATACGGAATTGAAATATGGTACAGACTACATTACATCGGTTGTAAATAACAGCTCCAAATCAATTGAAGGCAAAGAGTTTATATTCGTAGGGTACGGCATCAGCGAAGAAAAGTATGATGATTATAAAGGCCTCGATGTTGCAGGAAAAGTTGTTGTTCTTTTGCTGGGCGAACCAAAAATGAATGGCAAATTTTTATTAAGCGGTACATCAAAATATTCAAAATATACTTACCCGGGTATTGCTGCCAAAATGCTATTGGCTGCACAAAAGGGCGCCATCGCTGCTGTGGTAATTAATCCGGCAATGGCCGTTCCCAATGGCAAAATGGCTGGTAATTCAGCTGTATATTATCCAGCCAATAGTAAAGAGGAAAAAGCTAATTACCTTGTTATTAGCCATGAAGCTGCCAATAATTTTTTTGCAAACTGGCAGGTTGATAGTTTGGTAAAAAATGCCAAAGCGGGCGCAACATTTGATGCAGCGAAATATGAAAAAGTTACAACCACATTTAACTTTCAATTCCAAAAAGAGAAACAAATAATAAATGCCAGCAATGTTATTGGCATTGTAGAAGGAAGCGATAAAAAAGACGAGTACGTTTTTGTAACCGGCCACTACGATCACCTGGGTATTCGTAATGGTAAAATATACTATGGCGCAGATGATGACGGCAGTGGAACCTGCGGCGTATTGGCAATGGCAGAGGCGTTTGCCAAGGCAAAAGCTGCCGGCAAGGGACCAAGAAGAACCATGGTATTTATGACGGTAAGCGGAGAAGAAAAAGGTTTATGGGGAAGCCAGTATTACAGCGAAAATCCTATATTTCCATTGGATAAAACCAGTGTTGATTTAAACATAGATATGGTGGGGAGAGTAGATACTGAAAGACAAAAAGATGACACACTCAATTATGTTTATGTTATTGGCCATAATAAAATGAGCAGCGATTTACAGGGTATTAACGAAGGCGCCAACAATAAAAACACGATGCTGGTATTGGATTATAAATTTGATGATCCAACCGACCCGGAACAAATTTTTTATCGCAGCGACCATTATAATTTTGCGAAAAAAGGGGTGCCGATTTTATTTTTTTACGACGGCATGTTAAAAGCAGATTACCACAAGCCTACTGATACTATTGATAAAATTAACTGGGAGTTGTATAAAAAAAGAGTACACATGATATTCTTTACTGCCTGGGAAATTGCCAATAGAAATGATATGCTGAAAAGGGATATACCGTTGGTTGACACGGGGAGATAAAAATAAAACATTACCTATTGCATGTTTTGTAGGTGAGAAAACATGCCTTATCAAAGAGGTTGATAATTTTCATCAACCTCTTTGTTATTATTATCCTCCTGAATTCCACATGCATGACAAAAAAAACCATTCCTAAAAAGGAATGGCTCTTATATTTACTAACCCCACCAAATGTTATTTTACCCGGCCAGATTCTCAGCAATCTTTGCCCTGATTTTTGCTTCAATTTCGTTAGCCATTTCCGGATTGTCTGTAAACAATTGTTTAACGGCATCCCGTCCCTGGCCTAATTTGTTGGTATCATAACTAAACCAGCTACCGCTTTTTTGCACAATACCCAGTTCCACTCCCATATCAATAATTTCCCCCACTTTAGAAATTCCTTCTCCATAAATGATATCAAACTCTGCCTGGCGAAATGGTGGTGCTACTTTATTTTTTACCACTTTTACTTTTACCCTGTTGCCAATAGCCGAGTCGCCATCTTTAATTTGGGCCATTCTCCTTATATCTAACCTAACAGAAGCATAGAATTTTAATGCATTACCCCCCGTAGTAGTTTCCGGGTTACCAAACATAACGCCGATTTTTTCTCTCAACTGGTTAATAAAAATACAGCAGCAATTGGTTTTAGAAATAGTAGCGGTTAATTTACGCAATGCCTGGCTCATTAACCTGGCTTGCAATCCCATTTTACTATCACCCATTTCACCTTCCAATTCGCTTTTTGGAACAAGGGCTGCAACAGAATCTATCACCACTACATCCAGCGCTCCAGACAAAATTAACCTATCGGCAATTTCCAGGGCCTGCTCTCCATAATCGGGCTGTGAGATCAAAAGGTTATCAATATCAACCCCCAGTTTTTGTGCATAATTACTATCAAAAGCATGTTCCGCATCAATAAATGCACACATGCCGCCTTTCTTTTGTGCTTCGGCAATTACATGTATGGCAAGGGTTGTTTTACCACTACTTTCAGGGCCATATATTTCCACTACTCTTCCTTTGGGTAATCCACCAATACCAAGTGCAACATCAAGGCCCAAAGAACCTGTTGAAATTACTTCCTGCTCCTGGCGTGGCTTTTCACCCATTATCATTACCGAACCTTTTCCAAAATCCTTATCAATCTTATCCATTGTTAGTTTCAGGGCCTTCAATTTTTCTACATTGCTCATGGTGTATTTTTTTAATTGTTATTCCCGGTATAATTCGGGTGATGTGCCGTTTTGTTCTGTGTAAAAATAAAATGGAAAACGAAGATAAAGGCTTTCTTTTATTAACACTAATTAGTTTAGTATTTTTTTGGTAAAATATTTAGCGCAAGTACTATGTATGTCAATTGCAATGGTACAATTTTGGTCAAAAACATGCTACAGCAATTATTGGCTACTCCAGCAGAATGTATCCAAAATAGGCAGAGTCATAAAAAACCTTCTAGACTTTCTAGAAACGGTTAACAGCCTTAGATAAATCCAGCCATTACATTTCCCGTTGGATGAATTTATACGGAAGAAAACGGTCAAAAAAAATTGATAACATATCGTGTAGCAAAATCGATTACAAATAGTCAAAACTTTTTTTATCCACACAATAACCCAAACAGGGCGTATGCTTTAAAAGAGTTCTATTGGTTGTGAATTTAAAATTTAGTACGTTTTTCAATATTAATAAATTGTTACCAGCTTCAAAATTGGTTCTTTCAATGACCAAATTCATATACTTTGCTGCCCTCAATCTAACAATATGAAATGGGTATTAACCAGCAACAAGCAAGCAATCATCCGTGAATACCAATTAATGGATGAAAATAGTTGCAAGGTTGTAGCTAAAATAAACCCGTTACATAAATCCGTACGAATAAGCTGCGACAACCAACATCGCCTATTTTTTGTTGAAGAAGTATCTCCATTTTCCGATAAGTATATTTATACTAATGAGTATGGAATGGAAATTGGCAGCATGGCTTTGGATAAACAGAATAAAGCAGCAGGAACGATTGTAATTGACTCAACAAGGTATTCTTACCGTGAACAAAGTAACCCTTTGCCCGCCTTCCAAATTTATGGACGAGGTAAATTTCAACCTTTATTTAATTGTAATTTACAACCAACCGTTACAGGCGTTTCTATAGCAGGCAAAATAAATGAAATTGATAATAAGTATCTCTTACTTGGTCTTTGCTGGTTTGCAAATTTAAAAACTACAAAAGAATTTGCTTATTAAACCTTGCCTGTAAGGCTTCTTTTTCCCTCTCTTTTTTAATCTGCTCGGTAGGGGTATTTTGCGTAATAATTACCCTCCCTTTAGTTACCGTATTTAAAGGATTATAGCCCGATATATCCATTCTCTTATTCAACTCCTTTTTTTACGGGTTGTTAAAACCAGCAACAAATACTACTTTGCTGAAAAAAAATGAAACGAGTAACTTCAATCGGAGGGATATTTTTTAAATGTAAAAACCCCGATGCACAAATGGATTGGTATGAGCAACACCTTGGCATTGCCATGGATAAATACGGTAGTAGTTTTCAGTGGCGTAGGGCAGATGAAAAAGAAAAGAAAGGGCATACAGCATGGGGGCCATTAGAAGAAAACAGTGATTATTTTGGCAATACATCTCAGCAATACATGATTAACTACCGGGTAGAAAATTTACCTCTACTTGTTGAGCAGCTAAAAAAGGAAGGCGTTACTATTGTAGATGAAATTGAGGCATTCGAATATGGTAAATTTGTTCACATTCTGGATTTGGAAGGTAACAGGGTAGAGCTGTGGGAAGCCAATGATGAAGTGTATGAAAAGATGCTAAACGCAGTAACAAAGTAGGACTGATTTAAAGATTTTGTTTTACCCTTTTGTGCAAAGAAATCTGCTTTGCTTAGATACAATAAAAATTTCCGTGCAATAAAAAGCTTTTTGTGAAACAGTGATTTAGTATAAAAACATTTTAAACACTTTTTAAATAGCATTATCATGAACAACGCCATCAGCTGGTTTGAAATACCAGCAGTGGATTTAGCCAGAGCCACACAATTTTACGAATCAATTTTTGCTACAACATTAATACCAATGGACTTACCCAACATAAGGATGCGCATGTTTCCGCTCGATGACATTCAAAATGGTATTGGTGGAGCTGTTGTTGACAGTGGTGGATTTCACAAACCTTCTCTTACAGATGGACCTTTGATTTACCTGAATGCGAACCCCGATATTCAACTTATTTTAGATAAAGTTGATTCTGCCGGTGGGAGTATAATGGTAGGTAAAACAGAGATCAGTCCGGAGAACGGATACATGGCGGTGATTATAGATACAGAAGGCAACAGGATAGGCTTGCATTCAATTGCTCCTTAAAAATATTTAGATTGCATAAAACATGTTTTATGCAATCTAAAGCCAGCACGGTAGAAGCTTATATGGCATCATTACCCCAGGACAGGCAGGAGGCTATTTTAAAAATCCGGCAAGCAATTCTTACAAATATTCCTGAAGGGTTTGTTGAAGAAATGAGTTATGGCATGGTAGGATATGTTGTACCGCATAGCCTTTATCCTGCAGGTTATCATTGCACGCCTGCGTTGCCATTACCTTATATGAATGTTGCATCGCAAAAAAATTTTATTGCCATATACCACATGGGCATTTATGCAAATACACAATTATTAAATTGGTTTACGGACGAGTATATCAAACGGGTAAGCGGCAAATTGGATATGGGCAAAAGTTGTATTCGTTTTAAAAAACCAGCAAATATTCCATTTGATTTGATCGGGGAATTAGCTGGTAAACTAACGGTTGCAGCATGGATTAAGCTGTATGAAAAAAATTTTACTTCCACTAAAAAGAACTGAGATCAAAAAATTAGTTGCTGTTTCTAAAAAACTCCTTTCCAGCAATGCCTTCCAAACAAATGTTTACCAATCGATATACAACCTACCTTTGAAATGCTATGATGCAGGTTGTGTTTATTATTTCTTTATTACTTTTTACAGGCTATGCGCTACTAATTGTTTTCTATACAGTAAGCTGGAAACAAATGCCTGTCTTTGCACCTGTTCCTGCTCCATTGTCGGAGGAAGATTCAGTTAAAATTTCCATTATTATTCCTGCCCGAAATGAATCTGCAAACATCAAATCCTGCCTCGATTCTATTTGCCTGCAAAGTTATCCTGCGCAATTGTATGAGGTACTGGTAATAGATGACCACTCTACAGATGATACAGCAACTATTGTAAAAAATTATCCGGCAACAAACATCCGCCTTATTTCTTTGCAGGATTTTTTACAAGATGGGATCATCAATTCTTATAAAAAAAAGGCCATTGAAATCGCCGTATCAACAGCCACTGGTCAATTAATAGTATCTACCGATGCCGATTGCATAGTGCATAAAAACTGGTTGCAAACTATTGCCCGGTTTTACCACCAATCCAATGCAACATTGATGGTAATGCCGGTAGCTTTTCTTCCTGTAAGCCCGGGGGCTGGCCTGGGTACTAAATTATTATCCATCTTTCAGTCATTAGATTTTATGGTACTACAGGGCATAACTGGTGCTTCTGTTTATAAAAAAGCACATAGCATGTGTAATGGCGCCAACCTTGCTTACACTAAAAAAGTATTTAACGAGGTAGGCGGCTTTAAAGGAATTGATCATATAGCCAGTGGCGATGACATGCTATTGATGCACAAGATATTTTCGTTGTACCCTCAAAAAGTTTTATTTATTAAATCTCCGGAAGTAATTGTGCAAACACAAGCTGCACCTACCCTAAAGGCCTTTATCAATCAACGGATTCGTTGGGCCAGCAAGGCAGATAAATATGATGATAAAAGAATTTTTGCTGTACTGCTGCTGGTGTATTTTTTCAACCTTTGGCTGATGGGTTTAATGATTGCTTCGTTCTTTTCTTCTTCTATTTTATATTACACGCTTGTATTGATTGTTGCCAAAACGCTGGTAGAATTATTATTTCTTTTTCCGGTAGCCGCTTTCTTTAGCAATAGCAAACTGCTTTTTTATTTTCCGTTTGCACAACCCTTTCATATTTTATATACGGTGGTTGCAGGTTGGCTGGGCAAGTTTGGTAGTTATAGTTGGAAGGGCCGTCATGTTAATTAAAATTCGGAAAAGCCCGATAGCAGTTGCTCGTACTACAAAAGCCAACTGTAATTTTGACCGCCAGCGTTACCGCAGGTCTTAAACACTGTCAACGCTTCACTAACAAGAACTTTATAAAAAAGCGCTTCTTTTTAATTTTTTATTGAAAGTAAATGAACCATTCTGGATAGGGTTACAAATAAATAAACCGGGTGTTTAAACACCCGGTTTATATGTACGTATTTATTATTTTAATTATTCAGCATCAACGGCATTACCAGCATCAGTAATTCTTCGTTGGCATCTTCTTCGGTTGGCTTTATAATGCCTGCCTTGGTAGAGGTGCTTAATTCAATATTGATCTCTTGTGTTTCTGCTGCATTCAGCATTTCTATTAAAAATTTGGCATTAAAGGCTATCTGTAAATCTTCGCCATCGTACTGGCAGGCCATTCTTTCGTTGCCCTCAAAACTAAAATCAACATCCTGTGCAGCAAGTTGTAATTCGCTGCCGTTAATGCTTATTGCCACCTGGTTGGTGCTTTTGTTACTAAACACACTCACCCTGCGTAATGCGTTTTGAAAATCAACCTTATTTACGGTCAGTTTATAAGGATTGTCAACCGGTATTACAACTTTATAATCAGGGAAACGGGCATCAATTAACCGGCAAACCAGTTCGGTACCACCATGTTTTACAAAAAGATGATTGCTGTTGTAAGAAAGCGTTAACTCATCTTCATTATCCGGCAACGCACTTTTTAAAAGGTTCAATGGTTTTTTAGGAACGATAAACGTATCCGTTTTAGGACAAACAACATCATTGCGTTTGTATTTTACCAGGCGATGTGCATCTGTTGCCACACAAGTAAGGCCTTTTTGATCCAGCTCAAAAAATACACCTGTCATTGCCGGACGAAGATCATCGTTGCTTACTGCAAACAAACTTTTATTGATGGCCGTAACCAATGCAGAAGATGTCATAGTAAAAGAGTTAGCATTATCGGCTACCGGCTCTTTTGGAAAGTTATCGGGATTTTCGCCCATTACTTTGTATTTACCATTATCGCTGGTAAGTTCAATGGCAAAGGTTTTAATATCGATGTTAAAAGTAAGTGGCTGCTCTGCAAGATTCTTCAACGATTCTATCAATATTTTTGCTGGAATACAAACCTTGCCGCTTTCTTTTGCCTCAATATCAAGATGCACTTTCATTACTGTCTCCAAATCCGTAGCCACTACTGTAAGCTTATCTTTTTCAATTTCAAACAAAAAATCTTCCAGAATAGGCAATACTGTATTAGCATTAATAACGCCGTTAATTTGCTGCAATTGTTTAAGCAAGGCAGACGAAGACACAATAAACTTCATAAAATAGTTTTAATTCAATTCAAAGATAAAAGATTGCTTATAATTACTTCAAGATAAAAAATTTTGAGGGAATAAATGATTAACTGCATGGTAAAATTTGACTAAACGGGCACCCCTGCCATTTGCAAATTGCATTGGCGTTGCTGTTTGTACAGGTAATAAGACGTCCTAATTACTGGTGCCCGTTTTTTATAAGCCCTTTTACTATCAACATCTTTCTATCCTGCGATTTTGCTACGCCATCCACCGTTGGTGGTATGTAAATATCCGGTGCAACGCCACGCCCGTTTTTGGGTGTATGGTTGTATTGTACAATTCGGAACAAGGGTAATCTTACCTTGAGTTTTGTAACCGGTAGGGTAATATCCGGTATCATAATGCCGCTGTTTCCATGCCATCCTCCGCCGGTTTCTTCTCCGGCAAGAATAACATTTTGCTGACCTTTTACCGCATGGCAAAACAACGTTGATGCAGAAAAAGTTGGCCCGTTTATAAGTACATAAACTTTACCATTAAAGTGGTGGTTGGTCTTGGGCTGATACGTATGTCGTTCATAAAAGCCAAAATGAAAATTACCATCTTTCCTTTTTTTAGTTAAAAAGAACAGGCCAAGATTGGTTAAAAAACTTTGATGAATGTATTGGCCATAAGGCTTTAAAGACTTTGCGGCGGCATAAGCAGAATCGGCCACCTTAAAAGGCGTATTCCGAATGTACCTGGTAAGCAGGGCATAGATATCAATATCGCCTCCGCCATTACTGCGTAGATCAATTATCAGGTTTTCAATGCTATCCCTCCTTAATTTTTTAAACGTTTGTTTAATAAATTTTCTTAAATGCCTGCCGCCGCCGCCGCTAAATGTGTTAAGGGTAAAGGTGGCTGTGTTTAAGCTGCTATCTATTTCCAGCGACCGGTAGCTTTCTTTTCTTTCTTTTTTTCGTTGTTGCCGGGATTTGTTTTCATAGATGGAATCCATTCTTTTTTTTTGGCCCTTTACGGTATCCGGTGCCGGGATCCACATGGGTAACATCGCTGTTTTTGAAGCGCCGCTGCTATCAATAAAGGCCACCCGGTAATTTTTAAAAATACCAAATATATTACGATGAAAGTAGGGGAAATTACTACTGAGCCTGATGTAGTTTATATTGTTGGCATAACCATCTGCAGGCAGGTATTGAAACATTTGCTGCTGCAATATTTTTACAGGCACATTATTGATGGCGGTTATTACAGTACCGGTTTTAAAAACAGTGTCTTTTTTATTGAGATTGGCTGTTACCACCATTGTATCGGCCCAGGTTTTTACAAACAAAGGAAATGATGGTATATGCTTTCTTCTTATAAACCGATTCCAGTTGTTGCTCATGCTAAAAGTAGTATGGCCGCAGTGAATTTTTTGCGTAAGCGGAGCAATTACCTTCCAGCCAAATTGCAATTCGGTCATGCTATCTGCAATATTATTATACAAACTATCAAAGTAATAATCCATTTGCGGCTTTGCTGTGTACCAATAAATAGCGGGGTGCTTTTGCTCCAGGATATTTCTAAGCAATGTGTAATCCTGCTGAAGTTGCTCTTTTGAAAACTTTTTATCTGCCTGGTAAGATTTGTAACTGCTGGCACAGGAGCAGCAAAAAATGATACTGGTAAAATAAATGTAATTGATCCGCCTCATAGATTACGAAGATAAGCAGCTAATGTTTTTAGTGAAGGGTTAACCGGAGGTTTAACGTTACTGGTTGGTTTGCGGTAAAGCATCAACAGCCTGTATTGCCTTTTGCAAGCGTTGGTGATAAGTGCCACTAATATCAATCCAGGGCACCTGTTGATTGATCATAATATCTTTGTAATAATGGTATAATTTTTCCCTTGTTGCTAAATCAGGATATTCCCTTAGTTCGTCTTTAATCCAGGGCAAATCAATATTGCAGAGTAAATATAAATCGTATTTTCTTTCTACAATTTGGTTTAAAATCCAGTGATGGCATTTATCAAATACAAACTCACACCATACTTTCATTACATACATATTCGTGTCGAGAAATATGGGGGAATGGTGGGGGGTGAATGGTGAATGGTGAATAGTGAGTGATGAATTTGCAACGTTACTATTAGGCACAACGGGTTTATTATTAGTTGAATTCAGGGCTTCATCTTCCAAAGAAATTTGCCCTTTTGCTATCTCCAATAGATTTTCGTAGCTGTAGGCGGTTCCGTTCTTTAATAAATATTCACGGGCGTATTCTTTTACCCATACTGTTTGGTAATGGGCAGCCAGCATTTGGCACAAAGTGCTTTTACCGGTAGATTCGGGCCCTATTACAACAATTTTATTTGGCATAATTTATTGTCTTTTCCAGGCTGGCTTAGCCTTTATTACTTTTTTAAATACGGAACAACTTTCATGATGTGCACCCGGCAAATAACCGGTGCTCATCAAAAACTCATTTACAATTTCACCCCCGGTAAACCGAAATGTTTTTTTAAATAACAACGTCCAATCTTGTTTTGTTTTTGGGTGATGGTGATTAAGCCAGTTTTTAAAAGAAGTAAATTCTTTTTGTATTTGTATGATGGATCTGGCATTTTCAATTGCCGCATTAATTTTTAACCGGTTGCGAATAATATTGGCATCATTCATCAGCCGTTCAATATCTTTTTCATTGTAAGCTGCAACTTTCTTAAGGTTGAAATTATGATACGCAACTCTAAACCCAACCTGCTTTTTTAAAATGGTAGTCCAGCTTAAACCCGCCTGGTTAATCTCCAGCACGAGGCGACAAAATAATTCATTGTCGTCATTAATAGGGAAACCATAATGCAGGTCGTGGTACTCCTTATGAACATGTAAATCTCCTTCTTTCATTAAGCCTATTGCTTCACAATAAGTAGACGGTTTATCCATAACAGTAATCTATTTTAAATTTGAATTGGCCTTCTTCATCCATTCCATTAAACCAAACACTGCCATTATCAATAACACAAAATAATACACACTCGTAAATACATATTGCTTTACAAAGTACAACGGAATGGACGCAATATTAGTAGCAATCCACCAGTACCAGCTTTCTACTTTTTTTTTGGTCATAAGCCACATGCCTGTAAAGGCGGAAGCAGAAGCAAAGGCGTCGGCCCAGGGAATAACTCCGGGGGCAAAATTTTTTTTTAGATAAGTAAGTGATACAAATATGATGATGTAAAATATCGCAAAAAATAACCATTGGTAAAGCCACCAGTTTTTATTGGAATGGGTGATGTGAACAATATGTTCTTGTTGCTGATTTTTTTTTGTCCATAAATACCACCCGTAAATACTCATGATAGTGTAATACAAATTAACCGAAGCCTCACCTATTAGCTGCCCTTTAATACTTAAAAAAATATAAAAGATCGTGTTGATGAGGCCTACGGGATAAACCAAAATATTTTCTGCTCTCGAATACCAAACACTTGCTATACCAGCAAAAACAGCAACGTATTCCATCCAGCCTGTCTGCTTCATTCCATTTGCAAATTGCTGCCATATCTCTGTTAAGTTCATGTTGATTTTTTCTTTTTCTTTTCAAGCTTTTGCTGAACCATTTGTCGGTGATCTTCCACTACTTTTAAATTGGAGCGTTTCCGACAATTGCCGGTTGCAGCTAATTTTATTTTTTTCGACTTACCATCCACATTCCGGGTTTCCTGTTTATATGCAGCCGCAATATCCCGGGGCATAAATAATGAATGCGAAAAAAAGGGAAACGGAAGAAAAAAAATTGCAGTGAAAAAGAGTAAACGCATAGAAATATATTTTTATGAAGGGAAAATAAACATATTTATGCTATCCATTTTAAAGTTTTGTAAAGAGCAATGATAGCAGTAACAAATTATTCAATGGAATAAAAAAAGCATCTATGGAAGATGCTTAATTTATATTACTGGTTTACGCCCTTTCAAAGGATTGGCGTTACTCTGCTTCAGCCACCACTTCTTTTACTTCAGGTATCATACGTTTCATCATGCCTTCAATTCCGGATTTCAATGTAATCATGGAAGAAGGACAACCACTGCAACTTCCCTGCAACATCAGGTTTACCTTACCATCTTCGTAACTTTTAAATTGTATTGCACCACCATCCATTTCTACTGCAGGTTTTACATAATTTTCCAGTAGTTCTTTAATGCGTTTTACTACATCATCATCGTCTGCACTTACGGCATTGCTGCTTTCTGTTTTCATTGCAGCGATGGCTTCTTCATTTACAACCGCTTTACCCTCTTCCAGATATTCTTTTAAAAATTGTTTAATGGCTGGTATAACATCCTGCCAATCGTCGGTTTCAGCGGTTTTTGTAAGCGTTATAAAATTGCTTGCAATAAAAACAGATTTTATAAACGGAAACGTAAATAACTCCTGTGCCAAAGGAGAGGATGCGGAGCTTACCTCGTCCGGATAATCGATGCTTTTGCCGGGATACAATAATTTGTTGGCAACAAATTTCATTGTCTCCGGATTGGGTGTCATTTCTGTATATATACTGATAACAGTACTGCCTGTCTTTATCATACTAATGATGTTTTAAATTATTTACAAAGTTAACGGATAACCCTTTAATTTGTTTTATAAGCCGTTTTCGGGCCTACTTTTGGGCGTTAAATTTCTTATCTCGAAAATATGACACAATATTGCAGCAGATTTTACTTTATACTAATGAGTAACTTTCCGGTGTGAGGGACGAGGATTGATAGATGGATCATAGTCAATTTAAAAACAAGAAAAGCCTTTTAAAAATGATGAAAACAAACACCTCTTTTACAAGAAAAACCGCAGCATTGCTTTGCTTGTGTTCATTAATCAGCACTTGTTTATTCAGCCAACGGGTAAAACGAAAAGGAACAGAACCGATTGATATTTCCAAACAAAAAAGATCGGGAGCGAATGTTAAAGCATTTACTATGGCCCAACTTGTCGGTAAATGGCAGGAGATAGCAAGAGATAGTAAAACAAATATCACTATATCTTTTACCGATACTATTTTTTTAAATTTTGTAGATAACAATACCGTATTTACCAAACAAGGCAATGAAACCTCCATGAAAGGGGAGGCGGCTATTGACGGCAGCACTAACGAATTAATTGCGGCTGCAGATGTTTACACAATTGTATCTGTTACAGACAGTGTGCTGGTATTGGATAACCAGGAAAAGATATTGCATACACTAAAAAAAACCAACCAGTTCCTGTATGAAACTTTTGATAAAAGAAAGGACGGTCAGCATTAATTTTAAAGAGCCCATCTCTATTAAACTGGCTGATATAAAAGGTAAGTGGGTTGTATACAAAAGAGAAGCAAAACCAGGTACTGTAAACCCACCTTCTACCATTATAAACTATGTAAATGTTATAACCATAACCGGCGAAAATACTGCTATGGGGGAAATAACCTTTTACCAGTCTAATAAATCGGAAATGTTGCCCTGCTCCATTAAACTCACCAATGCAGGTTTTGATTTAAGGGCAGATAAATATAACTGGAAGTTGTTTGTGTACAAATTAGATAAAAATGAACTGGTATTCGGCGATACTGATGTGCTGTTATATTTTGCAAAACGGCTGTAATTTTTCTCAAAGATTAGTTATAATTTTTTTAGCTGAAGGCAACGGTAACGGTAAATACCTTCGCTTCCAACTTAATCTCTTCTTTACTTCTTTCCTAAAAAAAATTGGCGCAGGTATACTGTCGTATAAAAAATTAAACCCTAAACCAATATCCTCAACTTAGCATAATTCAACATAATTTTTTTCTCTCCGTTTGTTTCAAATTCCACCGTGGCTATTGGATTTCCAACAGAGCCTTCCATTTTCATTACTTCGCCAAATCCAAACTTTTGATGTTCTACTTTTTGTCCTACGGCCAAATTACTCGTATCGCTGGGAGCAAAGTCTGCAGAAGGCGTATGTTCTTTGGTTTGTGGTTTTACGGGCACCACATACGCCGGGCGGGGCTTTTCTTCTTTTTTTGAAGGCGGGCTTTGCCAGGCAGGGTTGTTGTTGCCACGCTGCATTCTTTCAAAACCACTGCCCCAGTTACTGGCGCCACTCTGGTTACGGATGCCACCGCCGGCAAAGCTTTTATCAATATAATTATCCGGCATTTCGTCTAAAAACCGGCTGGGTTCATTTTGCTGCAACTGACCAAAACGATACCGGGCATTGGCATATGTAAGCCAAAGTTTTTTCTTGGCACGGGTGATGGCCACATAAAACAAGCGGCGTTCTTCTTCCAGTTCTTCCCTGGTATTAATGCTCATGCCGCTGGGAAACAATGTTTCTTCCAGCCCACCCACAAACACACAGGCAAACTCCAAACCTTTGGCTGCATGTATGGTCATCAACTTTACGCTGTCGGCTTCGTTTTTATCATTATCGGCATCTGTTAGCAACGTTATTTGCTGCAGGTATCCGCCCAATGATTTGTCACCAACTTCCCCATCTTCTTCATTCATCGGTGTTTCTGTAAATTCTTTTATGGAATTTAATAATTCCTGTGCGTTTTCGTACCGGGCGACGCCTTCAGTAGTTTTATCGTTGAAGAGTTCTTTTACTATCAGGGTGTTTTTGCCTACCAACACCGCCACATCGTATGCATTCTTTTTTTGTAATTCGCTTTGAAACATTTTTATCATGGTTACAAAGTTGTTGATGGCTTCCAGCGTTCCGGATTTAAATCCATACATGTTAGCTTTCTCCAGCACCTGCCAAAGGGTTACATCATTCTCATTGGCAGCAAGCACTGCTCTTTCCATACTGGTTTTTCCGATACCCCTTACCGGGAAATTGATAATTCTTTTCAGCGCTTCTTCATCGCTTGGGTTTACCACCACTCTCAAGTAGGCGATGTAATCTTTAATTTCTTTGCGCTGGTAAAATGAAAGTCCACCGTAAATACGGTAAGGAATATTCATGCGGCGCAAGCTCTCTTCATAACTGCGACTCTGAGCATTGGTGCGGTATAAAATTGCAAAGTCGTTATTGAAAAAATGATTACGGAGTTTTTCTTCCTGAATGGTATCAGCCACATATTTGCCTTCTTCATTATCCGTAGCGGTACGAACCAATTTAATTTTTTCTCCTTCGCCTTTATCAGTCCAAAGTGTTTTGGGCAATTGGTTTTTATTGTTGCCGATAATTTCATTGGCAACCTCTAAAATGGTTTTGGTGCTACGATAATTCTGCTCCAGTTTAACCACCGTTACATCATCGTAATCTTTTTCAAACTGTAAAATATTTTCAATGGTAGCACCCCTAAAGCTGTAAATACTTTGGGCATCATCTCCCACCACGCAAATATTTTCATGCATAGCACCCAGTAGTTTTATTATTTCGTATTGAGACGTGTTGGTATCCTGGTACTCATCAATCATAATGTATTTAAACTTGCGTTGGTACTTGCTCAATGCATCCGCATGATTCTTTAGCAGCTCATACATTTTAAAGAGAAGATCATCAAAATCCATGGCGCCATTTTTAAAACAACGCTTGTTGTAAGCATCGTAAATTCTGCCAATGGCAGGACGGTTGGCACGGGCATCTTCCTGTTGCAACATAGAATCGGCCATATATTCTGCCGGCCCCACCAGGCTGTTTTTTGCAGCAGAAATCCGGTTATAAACAATGTTGGGTTTGTACAACTTATCGTCCAGCTCCATTTCTTTCAGCACCGTTTTAATAACACTTTTGGCGTCGTCCGTATCGTAAATGGTGAAGCTGGTAGGGTAGCCAATTTTATTGGCTTCGCCCCTCAATATTCTTGCAAACACACTGTGAAAAGTTCCGATGTATAAATTGCGGGCTTCGCTGTTGCCGAGGGTGCGTTCCACCCTTGCCTTCATTTCCTTTGCTGCTTTATTGGTAAATGTTAATGCCAGAATATTAAAACTATCTACTTTGTGATGGCCCATCAGGTGGGCAATACGGGTAGTTAATACTTTGGTTTTACCACTGCCTGCCCCGGCTATAATCATAATAGGGCCATCTTTATGGATAACAGCCTGCCGCTGCGGCTCGTTCAATTCGTCTAAATAATTTGGCATAGCGGCGAAGTTACGAAGACGATTTTTGAGGTTGGGGGTTTTGTAGGGAAATATTTATGAACCAGGCATTGGATTTTCTATTAAACTTCGGTGGCGTCGCACTCGTGTACAGACTAACTTTATTGAGCTTTAATAAAAATAAGGAATTGCATTGTATATGGCCACCTTGAGTGGGAAATATATCCTGCAAATTTTCAGCGTAGCATCGTTGGCAAATAGATAAATACCTCTGTTAATCACAACCAACATCATCAATATTTTAAAGGAAATTACGGGCTCTGTTCTTTTTGGTGGGACCGTTGGATGAATACATCCGGCAAGATTATGATACAAAATTTGACGAAGTAAAAACAAGGCAGCGGTAACTGATGGTATCTAAGAAATTGACTTTAAACAATTGCCTCTTATCCCGATGATATATTTTATGTAGCAATCAAAGCATCAAAGTAAAATCATCTCCATCTTTCCAAAAAGGAAACTTATTTCTTATTGCTTCCAGATCATCTTTTACAAGGGTGATGGTATTAATATCTTCTTCATCCGCTTTGTGGTACAGCGTTTCGCCCAATGGGTTTATTACAACACTGTCGCCGCTGTGATAAGTATTGTTGCCATCATTGCCTACCCTGTTAACGCCTATTACATAACATTGGTTTTCGATGGCCCTTGCTGCCAGCAAGGTTTTCCAGGCGTCGATTCTTTTTTGGGGCCAGTTGGCAACATAGATTATCAGGTCGTATTCCAAAGCTACCTCTGCGTCCGACGCTATCTCCGAGGGGCGAGCGGGTGCCTGTCTTGCCCAAACCGGAAACCGTAGATCATAACAAATCTGTAAATTTATTTTCCATCCTTTTACGGAAGCTATCAATCTTTTTTTTCCGGCTGTATAATGCTGGTTTTCGTGGGCAAATGCAAACAGGTGTCGTTTATCGTAGTAACCGAATTGGCCATTGGGTAGCATCCAAACGAGGCGATTGAAATAGTTGTTTTCTTCCTTTATAATAATGCTTCCGGTGAGGATAATTTTTTTTGTTATCGCCATTCTTTTCATCCAGTTCACCGTTTCGCCATCCATAGTTTCTGCAAACAATTTCGGTTGCATGCTAAAGCCTGTGCTAAACATTTCCGGCAACACTACTATTTCTGTTGGTGGTTGAATGCTGTTTATTTTTGCCTCCAGCATTTGCAGGTTGGCCTGCTTGTTTTCCCAGATAAGATTGGTTTGTATAGTAGTGATGGTGAGGGGTAACATGGTTGGCTATTTATAACAAATGTATTGCACAGTTGCGCCAAATCATACAAATTGCTTTCGGGAATAATAAAAAACGGTCGACTAAAAATAGCCGACCGGATTATAAAAAAGTATTGTAATTACCTGTTTCCACGTTGTGGTGCCTGGCCTGTTCTTCTTCCACTGTTCCACCTGTTTTGGGATTGCTGTGGCCGCCTGTTATTATTTTGTGATTGTCCGCCCGCTGTTGGTTGCGGAGCAAATGATGCAGCACTCAACGGAAACGGATGGCTATCTGTAATGGGAATGTTTTTTCCTATCAACTTTTGAATTTGTCTAAGGTCATCTTTTTCTTCGTGATCGCACATGGAGAAAGATGTACCGGCGTTGCCAGCCCTTCCTGTACGACCAATGCGGTGTACATAGGTTTCGGGAACTTCGGGTAGTTCAAAATTTATTACATGCGTCAGGTCGTCAATATCAATTCCCCTTGCAGCAATATCAGTAGCTACCAAAACTTTCAACTGTCCATCTTTAAAATTACTCAAGGCATTCTGCCTTGCATTTTGCGATTTGTTGCCATGTATTGCAGCAGACGCAATTTTTTCGTGGTGTAAAATTTTTACCAGTTTATCTGCACCATGTTTGGTACGGGTAAAAACAAGCGCCCTTTCTATGCTGTGGTTTTTTAACAGGTACAATAACAGTCCGGGTTTATTTTTTTTATCTACATAAAACAAACTCTGGTCAATCATATCTACCGTAGATGAAACAGGTGCAACAGAAACGGTTGCAGGTTTGGTCAATAAAATATTGGCCAATGATTGTATCTCCGGCGGCATGGTTGCGGAAAAGAAAAGTGTCTGCCTGCGTTCGGGCAACTTGATTATCACTCTTTTTACATCGTGGATAAAACCCATGTCCAACATTCTATCGGCTTCATCCAATACAAATATTTGTAAGTGTTGCAAACCAATAAAACCCTGGCTCATTAAATCGAGCAGGCGGCCGGGGGTGGCTACTAAAATATCCACGCCGTTTCTTAGCTGGTTGGTTTGATGTAATTGCGAAACGCCACCAAAAATTACTGCATGGCTTAAGCCGCAATATTTTCCGTATGCTGCAAAGCTTTCATCTATCTGAATGGCTAACTCCCTTGTAGGTGTTAATATCAACGCTTTAATATGGCGACGGCCTTTTTCCTGTTGCTTTGCATTGTACAACAATTGCAATATAGGAATGGCAAAGGCGGCTGTTTTGCCGGTTCCGGTTTGTGCGGTTCCTAACAAATCCCTGTTGCCCAACACGTATGGTATTGATTGCTGCTGGATGGGGGTAGGGGTGGTGTAACCCTCGTCTGCCAAAGCTTTCAGGATGGGTTCAATTAATTCTAATTTTTTAAAATCCATGTAATGGTTTTGTTTTTTTAAGGCTGGGAAAGACGTTGCATTTTCTAAATCAGCGAAGGAAATTTTACCATAACGGCTTACAACTTGCCGTATTACTTGTATGGTGTAGGTTGCGAAGGTAGGGATTTGTTTTTTGATGTGATTTTTCGCTGAATGATTTAACTTATTAATGGTTTGCTAATTGGGTCTATATCTAAACTTTTAAACTCATCTAAGCTTAGATGAATAAATGACTTTAACAGCACCAAATTGCTAAAGCTATTAATAAATAAACCGGGGGCATGGTAAGTAGCTCCTGTTATTTTATAATTGCATCTATCTCTTCGTCACCATCCAAATGGTTCATCTGCTGTATAATGTTTCCATAACGACGGGCAACATAATTACACATTGGTTTTACCGTGAAAACTTTAGGGTTGGGCAGGCAGGCTGCTATCATGGCCGCTTCTGCCTGTGTTAAATTTTGGGCATCTTTATTAAAATATGTTTTGGCGGCGGCCTGTGCTCCAAATATTCCTTTGCCCATCTCGGCTATATTTAAATATGTTTCCAGTATTCTCTTTTTGCCCCATATTTTTTCAATCATAAAAGTAAAATATACTTCCAGTCCTTTGCGGAAGTACCCTCCGCCTTGCCATAGAAAAACATTTTTGGCAACCTGCTGACTAATTGTGCTTGCACCCCGTGTTTTGGTGGGATGTTTTTTATTGTAGTTGATAGCTTTCTTAATGGCTTTTACATCAAAACCATCATGGTCGGGAAAGAGCTGGTCTTCGCTGGCAATTACTGCCAGTTTGATATTGGGGCTCATCTCGCTATAACTTACATAGTCTCTTTTTAAGCCATTACCCCGCAATAGGCTTACCACCTGTGTAATGGTAATGGGGGGATTTACCCATTTACAGATAAGGATATATGCGAACTGAAAAATGAAAAGAAATAGAAAAAGCTTTTTAAGAAAGCGCCAGGCTTTTTTCATGCGTTATTTTAGATATTTTGATAGCGAGAAGTTAAAAATTATTGGGAACAGATTGTGCCTGTATGTACTCCAGTTTATATTTTTTACCAAGCACCATTCCCTTTCCTCCTTGTTTTGATAATATATAGCCAAGCCCTCCCAATGCAATTCCTGCAGCTAATAACTCTGGACTAAATTTTTTATTATCTGCCAAATAAACGACACCGCTAGCCAACGTAATAAGAATACCTCCTCCCAGTAAGGCTGCGCCACTACCGCTTACATCAAAGCGCCTTCCTGTTATTGCAATTGAAAATATTTCTTTGTAATGATAAGAATGAAGGTAGCTTCCTAAGGTATCTAAAATATAAACGCCTAACTGCGTCATTACCGGTTTTACCATAAACTCTTTTAAAAAAAGGGTATCTTTTTTTATCCGTAAAATATTTGCTTCCATAAATGCTCCGGTGTTAGTAGTAAAAGAAATTGTACCACCGGAAAAATACGTGGCAATTGTTACGTTTCTTTTCTTTAATAAAATAAAATCCGAAGCCTGGCTAAATGTTATATAAGTGAAAAAACAAAAAGGTATTATAAGTAATTTTTTCATTTATCAATTTTTAAAACCTATTTAACCTTGGTATAAAATAATCCAAAAATTAAGGCTGCCGCAAAAGAAAGTAATATTAAACCCGAAATTTTATTAATCAACGATATATTTTTTTCGTTGAGGCTTTTTCGAATTTTACCAGCCAAAAGCACTTTTAGTATATCGACAGTGGTGTTAATTACAATACAAGTGGTGAAAATTATTATACGCTCTTTAAAATTGTGAGAAGCTGCAATTGCAGTTGCGGTGGTAAGCCAGAATGCCATTACGGCTGGATTTACAGAGTTTAACACAAAACCCGATAGCACCAGTTGAGCATGTTTACTCGTTGTAATTTTTATTTTTGCTTCATCTTCTTTAAGATGAATTTTTTTAAAGAACAGGTAATATATACCCAGCGCTAATAAAAATAGACTTCCTGCAAAACCAATCTCCTTTTTAAAGTGCAACATTTGCCCCACCAATTCAGAAAATACATTGCTCAGTATCACCCAGAAAAGATCGCTGAGCCAAACGCCGGCCACAAAACTAAAACCACCTGCACGGCCATTGTTGATGCTTTGTTTTATAATTGTAAATACTACGGGTCCTACAGAAAATACCAGTAAGAGGCTTATGGCAAAACCTTTTAAAAATGCGTCAATCATTCATTTTAAATTGGATGGAAACATGTTGTAAGTGAAGATAAAAATAAATGCTGATTATTTCTTTTTGTATATAGGTACTGTGCTGCATGGTTCTCCATACATAATACTTTTAGCTACTGGTCTTAACAATTTGGTCGCTTCCATATAGGCGGCTTCGCCAATAGGTAATTCGCCGCAACCTTTTATAACAACTCTTTTATCAATAAAATCGGCTGTCGGTAAGGCCTTGATATTTTTGATCAGCTGGTGATTTTTTGTTTGCTCTACATCACCAAAAAATAATTCACTGGCTGTTGGTTGTAAATAACTTGCTACCAACATATAAGCCCAAATAGGTATAATGGCGTCTGCACTGCAGGTAACGGCTACTATTTTATTATCATACTTAGTTGTATCGAGGTTTTTTAATGCCTCCCGAAAATCCTTTTCCTTTAAAATGAGGCCCATAAATAAATAATCCTTCAGGTCGAATATTGCTATATCATCTGTAGGATAAAGGTCCTCCAAATTGAGGGTAAACAGGGCACTTTCGCTTACCTTATTAATAATTGCTTCGCTCATATCGCAAAATTAGGTGTTCTTTTTAGCAAGCGTATTTTTCTGGTTTCGAATAGTGAAATATTTAACCTCAGCTGTGCTATTATTTGATGTTGAAGTATTTCGTTAATAAAAAAGCCCCGAATAAAATCGGGGCTTAAATATTATTAGGAAGTTAATTAGAATGTCTTACTTCTATCATCTTTGATTGTTGCTAATTTTTTCAACGACTCGAACCAACCTGAATTTATTTGTTGTGATAATGACTTTGCTCTATCACTAGCTTGTTTTGCAAGTTCCACTGCAGAATCTGCTGGCTTATTTCCGATGCTGTTTACTTTTACCAAATACACGCCATTGTTTCCGGCGATGGGTTCAGAAACTTTACTTTGATACGTTTTATTAAATGCTGCACCAATTACTTGGGGCTCTTGCCCGATACCGTTTATTATTTGAGCACTAAATGTAATAGATGAATCTGCACCCGCTGTACCAACTTGCAACTGGTAAGCTGCTGCAGCTGATTCTAATGTAGGCGAAGCTTTCAACTTCGTTTTTATTTGTGCTGCTTTCTTTTCATTCTTAACTAGGTATTCAATCTGCGGCCTGATTGTTTTTACATCTGGTAAACCCTCTGATTGTATTTTAGCTACAACAGCAACAACAAATTGATCATCTATACTAAATGGTTCGCTTACCTCACCTTCTTTGGCACCAAATGCCCAACGAATTAATTGCCTTGCATCTCTTAAAGCACCCAATTGGTAATCGTTTTCTTTTATGATGGTGGGTACGTCAATTTTTTGTAACCCTGGGTTTTTGGTTAAATAAGCATCCACTGCTTTTGAATCCCTAGCTTCTCCCGATAACTTATTTGCTTTTGTACTGGCGGTATTCACTGTTTCATCGCTGGGGATTACTTCTCGAGACAAATAAGCAACTTTATAAGCCGGTTCGAAATTCTTTTGACTTAACACTTCTATATAATGCCATCCAAAGTCTGTATGAACTACTTTTTTATCCCCTGTACTACCAAAAAACACGGTTTCATAAAATTCTTTTGCCAGGGTTTGGTCTGATGAGAAATCATATTCACCCTTTTTTTGTTTGCTACCCTGGTCATCGCTGTATTGCAATACTAATTTATTAAAATCTTCTCCGCCTTTAATAGCAGCTTCGATACTATCAATCCTTTTTTTACCAATACTATCAGATAAAGTTATCTGACCTGTTTGCGGATCTTTGGTTCCAATTAATATATGTCTGCATTTTACACTATCCGGTAATTGCCTGCCACTAATCTTCTTTGCAACAATAAGATTTTTACCATCTAAATAAGGACCATAAACTTCATTGATTGCCAATGATGCCAATGTATCTTTTTGAGCAGCAGGTAATTTTGACTTTACAGTATAAACATCCTTAAAATTCACATTACTCATGTTTCTTGCCAAGAAATTGGTAGCATTGGTATCTGTAGCAAAAGCACTCTTTAAAGTTACTAGCGATTCAATCATTTTTAATGTATCTGCACCAGAAGGGTTGGCGCTAAACGAAACATAAGAAATTTGTCTTCCTCCTTCCTGGTTGTACTGCGATTTGTGCTTGTTAAGAAAATCAGTTATTTCCTGGTCACTTACTTTTACAAGGCTATCATTAATAACTGTGTAGGGAACTGCAACATATGATATGTTAGCAAATGCTTTATTTTCGACTTTTTCTTTTTCTTTCATCCAGCTTGGATAATATCCTGCTGCTGCAATCAAGCTACTATATTTTGTGTACAGCGATTGTATTTTAATTGGCTCAACCACCTGAGATTCAATTGCATCTCTTTGTTCACCCTTAGATTTTTTCGCTGTTTGCCACCACTGTTGCACTTTAGATATATCATACTGACCGGTAGTTTTATCTGTGAATGCCTGCTTTAAAGATTGTGGAGCATCTTCACTAAACATAATAGTACTTAACTCTTTAGGAGAAAAACTAAGGCCGAGTTTTTCAAATTCTGCGACTAATACTTTTTCGGCAACCAGCTGGTCCCATGCATTTTGACGAATCATATTCGTTTGAGCGCCACTTACACGTCCACCATATTGATCTTCAATTAGTTTTACCTTGTCGGAATATTCTTTTGTATCGATTGCTACACCATTAATTTTTCCAATAGTGCTGTTACCTGATGCTGAATTTCGGCTACTCCCTAAATTTGCATCCATCAAAATAAATCCAATTAAGCTAAGGGCAATTACACCAATAACGATGGCTGTACCTTTTTCACGAATGTTCTGAATTATCTGCATTTGTTATTTAATTAAAATGGACGGCAAAAATAGGGTAAAAATCTAAATCCAAAACCAAAAAAAACCTGTAGCATATTCGCTATAAATCAGGTTGAATAAGCGTTGTATTAATTACCGGCTTCAATAACGTTCCATAATCAATAAAATTTTGTAGCTATGCATATATATATGTAAGTGCATTATCTTAATTATCATAAAATTCTGTGTGCTAAAAATGCCTTTTGTTAATTAAAATTATCAGGAATAAAGCTGGCAGATTTTTCGATATTAACATTGGTTGTTGATAACGGTTTAATAGTGTGAATAAGGATGCTTATTAAGATTTAAATAAGGGGATACTTGGATATAAACTTCCAAACAAAAAGTTAAGATCCTATTTTATGTTGGTGAGCAGGATGATAACCATTGTTGAATCCACAGTGTTTTTTAGGATTTTAATACTTTTATTTTCCTCATTCTTTTTTATTAACCGCTGTTGATAATATTGGTTTAAAATGTGGGAGTAAGCAATATCACAGTTTATAAAGCAGAATTTCTTTAAATTTTAAGTGTTAATTTATTGTGCATAAAGGTTAATAAGTCGGTAATTTTAATTTTACAAGTAATATAAAAAATATGTTTCCACATATCCACAGCCCTAGTAATAGTAGCTTATCTTAAATAAAAAAATTATTAAAAACTATTATGAAAGATATTAACATTGAAAAATCAAGTATTGACGAAGTAGGTTTTATTGATGTTGCAATTGATCCAACACTTGATTTGTTTGCAGAAATAGAAAGATTAAAGAAAGAGAAGAACGCAATCATACTGGCACATTATTACCAAGAGCCAGACATACAGGATGTAGCTGATTTTATAGGTGATAGTCTTGGGCTAGCGCAACAGGCAGAAAAAACTGATGCTTCCATTATAGTTTTTGCTGGTGTTCATTTTATGGCTGAGACAGCTAAAATATTAAATCCCGGAAAGAAGGTTTTGCTACCAGATTTAAAAGCTGGGTGTTCTTTAAGTGATAGTGCACCCCCCGCTCTTTTTAAAATGTTCAGAGATAAGTATCCAGATCATTTAGTGATAACTTATGTTAATTGTTCTGCCGGGATGAAGGCATTGAGTGATATTATTTGTACTAGCAGCAATGCACAAAAAATTATTGAGAGTTTACCAAAAGAGCAACAAATAATATTTGCACCTGATAAAAACTTAGGTGCTTATCTCAATAAAGTAACCGGAAGGAACATGGTCTTGTGGAATGGCTCGTGTATGGTACATGAGATTTTTAGCCTGGAAAAAATTACCAAACTAAAAGTTCGTCATCCAAAAGCATTGGTTATTGCTCATCCTGAATGTGAAGAAGTAGTATTGGCTGTGGCTGATTATATTGGAAGTACAACTGGATTATTAAAATTTTCTCAACAATCGGATGCCAATGAATTTATTGTTGCAACTGAAACGGGCATACTTCACCAGATGCAAAAAAGTAATCCATTTAAAACTTTTATACCTGCACCGCCTAATAATAGTTGTGCCTGCAACGACTGTCCACATATGAAATTGAATACACTTGAGAAGCTATATCTGTGTATGCAATATGAACAACCGGAAATATTAATGGACGAAACACTTAGGATAGCTGCTGCAAAACCAATCGAAAGAATGTTACAAATAAGCAAAAAATATGGTTTGTAATAGACTAATTAATTATTTACTTTACTGTTTGAAAAAATAACCAATCCTGGTATTTACGTTCTGCCTAATATTTGAATAGAAAAGATTTATATCGCCAATATGATAGTTTTTTTGTGTAAAAAAAATATTTCCAAAAAACTTTGGTTTACAAGTCCATAGTACATTTCCATGGACTTCTGCATCAACTAACCCTTTTTTTATTTTATTAAAATTCTTTAATACACCACCTGTATTAAACTTAGTAGCTACGTAATCGCTGTCAATTCGCCAACTTAAAGGATTAGTAACAATACTTTTAAATTCTTCTTTGCTTATATACCCCGAGTCTATAAAACCTGATTTAAAAGTCCTCCAGCTTACAAAACAACCAGTTGCCATTGAATCTTTGCATGGAGGAATTTTTGTAAAATAGGTTTCTGAAATTGGCATACCTATCAAATAAGCACATACTAACTGTTTTTGTAACGGTTTGTTTTCGAAAAACTCTTTTAGTAGTCTTCCCGCATGCATCGTTCCCTGGCTGTGCGAAGCAATAATTATCGGACGGCCATTGTTAAGATTTGCCAGATAGTATTCAAAAGCATTTTTAATATCACTGTAGGCTATTTCAAAGGCTTTAGCTGCTTCGTACTTATTGTCAGTATAAAATGATCGTAAATGTGCTTGTCTGTATCTGGGACAAAATATCCTACAGTTTTTATTAAATACACTTGCCTGGTATAAAATAGTGGTATAGTCTGTTTTTTTATTTAATAAAGAATCGTCAATTGTTGCATTCCATCTATCATCTGCATCATCAACTAGTGTTGTTGGATGAATAAAAAATGCATCTATACTGGTATCTTTTATAAGGTCCTTTTTAAGCGGGCGTGGTATACTATCAGAAGGATCCCATTTCCACGGATGTGCTGCCCAGTATTGTATGTTGTTGTAATCCGGTAATAGATTTTTACTTTCGAAACGGTAGTTTTGAGTTATAATTCTGTTTTTGGGTGAACAGCCTGAAGTTACTAACGTTATAGTATATGCTATAATTAAAATAATAGGATAGACTGTTATATTTATTCTAGATAAGTTTTTAATTTTGTAGTTTAAATAAGAGTGATGTTGTAGGATCGTCATGATTAAAATAAATTTTGCCTTTAAATAATAACAATACTATTATAAATTTAACTTCATACAATAAAAATTAAATTCTATGGCAATTCCTTCAGTTGATCTATCCGATTTTTTGTCTGGCGACCCAGTAAAAAAAGCTTCGTTCGTGGCTGAGTTAGGCACTGCTTATGAAGATGTTGGATTTGTAGCTGTAAAAAATCATGGAGTTTCGGATGAACTTATTGCAGATTTATATAAGTATTCGAAAGCTTTTTTTTCTTTACCGTCTGTGCAAAAAAGAGTATATGAAATACCTGAGCTTGCAGGGCAACGTGGGTATACAAGTTTTGGTAAGGAACATGCAAAGGGAAGCGAGGCACCTGACTTAAAAGAATTTTTTCAATACGGGCAAACCCCTAGGGAAAACTTTATAGAAGAAGCGTATCCAGATAATGTAATTGTTAACGAGGTTTCAGCATTTAATGATACGTTTCAAGCTGCTTATCGTGCTTTTGAAAAATCAGGTACAGCTCTATTACAAGCCATCGCGTTATATCTGGGACTAGAAGAACATTATTTTGATGAATTTGTATTTAATGGTAATTCTATTTTAAGAGCGATACATTATCCCCCTATTTCAAGCGAACCAAAAAGTGCCATAAGAGCAGAACAGCATGAGGATATTAATCTTATAACATTATTGGTTGGTGCATCAGCTGATGGTTTACAAATTCTTACAAAGCAAAATGAATGGGTTGGTGTTACTTCGTTACCCGAACAAATTGTTGTGAATGTTGGTGATATGCTCCAGCGTTTTACTAATAATAAATTACGTAGTACTACGCACAGGGTTGTTAACCCAGCAAGAGACTTTTGGCATACTTCGCGTTTTTCAATACCCTTTTTTCTACATCCCCAGTCTTCTATGAGTTTAAAATGTATTGATAGTTGTGTTGATGAGCATCATACAAAAGTTTATGATGACATTACTGCTGGGGAGTATCTTGATGAACGTTTAAAGGAAATTGGTTTAAAAAAGTAAGTAACTGGTAAGGCCTTTTTGTACAGATTTTATTTTTTTGAGATGGTATCGTAAACTGACATGGACATCAATTGAATTTTATTCGCCATATACCCTTTTTAAAAGCTGTATTTACCTATAGCATCACAGCGTTTGGTGGACCCCAAGGACATTTCGGCATGATGATGAAAACATTTGTTGATAAGCGAAGAGATGTCACAAAGGAAGAACTAATGGATTATACTTCTTTTTGTCAGATGCTCCCCGGGGCTTCTTCCACGCAAACAATTACTTTAATCGGCTATAAAAGAGGCGGTGCTCCGTTAGCAATTGCAACTCTCTTGATATGGATATTACCAGCTTGTATTTTAATGGGCGCCTTTTCTTTTCTCATTAATTATTTTGGAACAATCAATTTGAAAAACAATGTTTTTAAATTCATTCCAGAAATGGCTATTGGTTTTCTTTTATATGCTGCGGTTAAATCTTTTAAAGCTTCTGTAAATAATTTAATTACCCAAATTATAATGTTGCTTGCAATGGTAGCAACATACTTTCTATTTAAAACACCGTGGGTTTTTCCGGTATTTATAGTTTTGGGTGGAATAGTTACGAATTTTAGTAACAAGCGCATTCCTGATCAGGAAAGAAAAAAGCCGATACAAATACGCTGGCGAAATATCACTTTGTTTGTATTAATTTTTATTGTAGCTGGTTATTTAAGTGAAAGTGCACGAAAGCAAGAATGGGAAAACCGGAAAGCGTTTAACTTATTTGAAAACTTTTATCGATTTGGTAGTATTGTTTTTGGCGGTGGAGATGTTTTGATTCCAATGATGTTAGATCAATATGTAGCCAGGCCGACAGCAGAAAAGTTCATGGGAAGTAAATCTAATATTATAAAAATAAATCGAGATGAATTATTAACCGGTGCAGGTATTGTTAGGGCTATCCCCGGTCCAGTTTTTTCTATTGCTGCTTATACCGGTGGTGTTGCCTTAAAAGATAAGGGAATGGGCTACCAATTTTTAGGGTGTGTTATTGGGACCGTTGCAATATTTCTTCCTAGCGCTTTGTTGGTATTATTTTTCTTTCCTGTATGGCAGTATCTTAAAAAATATGTTGTTGTTTACAGGGCACTTGAAGGAATAAATGCCGTTGTTGTAGGGTTTATGTGGGCTGCTACCTTATTTCTGCTTAAGGATATTAGTATTACATCTTTCAATATCAGCAGTTTAATTAATATTCTGGTACTTCTAACTACTTTTTTCATATTAAGGTTTACCAAATTACCAACACCTATTATAGTAGTCTGTTGCCTGTTGATGGGATTACTTTTCTAAAATTTATTTGTAATAGCCATATTTTTCAATTTCCTCTAACACCACATCTGGTACAAGATATCTCATAGACTTACGTTCCTTAATCAACTTGCGTATTTGTGAACTTGATATCTCTAATAAAGGCGCATCGACAATGTGCAGGTTTGTTGTAATTGTTTGATTAATTGCATACCCGGGTCTTTTGTATATATAAATTGGATAGTTTTTTAACAGGGCCTGATAGTTTTTCCACTTACTAATGTTTAATAAACTATCGCTACCCATAATTATGGCAAATTGATTTTCAGGGTATTTTTCTTCTAAATATATAAGTGTATCAATTGTGAATGAAGGTTTTGGGAGATTAAACTCAACATTAGAAACTTTTAGATTTTTTTCACCTTCTATGGCAATTCTTGCAAGATGCAATCGATGGTATTCGTTCAGTAAAGAGGCGGAAGGTTTTAATGGATTTTGAGGTGACACTACTAACCAAACCTGTTGTAAATCGGAATTATTTAGTAAATGATTCGCAATTATAAGGTGGCCTACATGTATTGGGTTAAAAGAGCCAAAATACAATCCTATTTTCATAATTATCTAGCAATTAATTATTTAAATTTCTTCTACCCAAATCATCTCCGCTTCATTAATTCGGAGGCTAAGGTGGTATCCAGCAACAATTATTGATATTGGATCACCCAGTGGGGCTACATGATCAATTTTAATTATTTCACCAGGTACACAACCCATTTCCATTAATTTTAGAAATATATCATCTTTTTCAAACGACTTAATTATAACTGGTACTCCAGCCACTATATCTGACAACCTTTTATCCATTTGCTTCTTTTAACGTATACAAATTTATGTTGCATATTACTATCGGCACAGATTGGTGTAATATATTTATTTTTCAATGTTGACTTTAGTAATAGTTATGCATCTTTATTATTGTAGCTTTATTCTCTTTTTGCAATAGACAATCTCTCTTTTTTGTTAAAAATGAATATTTCTATTTAATATTTTATGCAAGTCGTTCATTTTTTTGATGTTGATAAAAAGGTAACACTTAGGAACCGCATCTGTTTAAAAGCCTTCCTTGTTTCCCTTTTAAAAAAAGAGGGAGTTAATGAGACAGAGCGCCTTACTTATATTTTTTGCTCCGACAATTACCTCTTACACATAAACCGACAGTTTCTTGAACATGACTTCTATACCGATATAATAACCTTTAACCTTTCTTCAAATACAGAAAAGCTACACGGCGAAATTTATATAAGTGTTGACCGGGTCAAAGACAACGCACATAGTCTGGGAGTTTCATTTAAAAAAGAGTTACATAGAGTCATTTTTCACGGTGCTTTACACCTTTGTGGTTATAAAGATAAATCCAAGGCGCAGAAAGTTTTAATGAGAAAAAGGGAAGATGAAAACCTAAAAACATACCTAAAATAAATGTTCCACGTGTCATTGTTTCTGGATGAAACAAATCCGTTAGTTGCCCTACGCACACAGTTGGATTGAAATAATTATTTTATTTTTCTAAACCCTGTAAATTATCCTAAATCCCGCTGTTCCACGAATCACAGTTTCACAGAGAAACAAGCATTATTTTTGTAGAATGGACGAAAATAATAATGTTCCTGCTGAGGAAGCAATTAAATCTGCCAATAAGTTCAAGGAGAAAAGAAAGTGGCAAATAGCCTTACGAAGGTATATTTTGCAGGATAACCAAACATCTGCCTATGCACCTTACTTTGGTTTAGATATTCAGGGGTTTAGAAACTGGATAGAATTACAGTTTACCGAAGGGGTAAACTGGGGTAATTTTGGATCTGCCTGGCAGTTTGATCATGTTGTTCCTGTAGCTTTTTTTGAGTTCGAACACGAGAAGGATCTTTATTTATGTTGGAGTTTTATCAACATCAGAGTAGCACGCCTCGATGAGGAAAATAGCAAATCAAACAAGGCGGCTTTGTTGATTGTAAGGAGTTACTTTGAAGACCTATTTAATAAAACAGGTTTCCTGATTTGCAGACAGATGCTGGATAGAATTCAGCAAATGGAAGCCTCGGTCAATATCTATAATGCTAGGCAAGAATTGTTTATAAAACAAAATTTGGAGAAACTGGAAGCCCTGAGTGGATTGACAGCAGGGGAGATGAGTCAACTTAATCAGGGAACCTCACTTAGGGATATTTTACTTCAAAAGGAAATTCTAAAGAAATTCGGATAATAGTAAAACCCATCAAATATTACTCAGTTACCTTTACAATCGAAATGTTTCCAAAATACGATATAATAATAGTAGGCGCAGGACATGCAGGCTGTGAAGCCGCCGCTGCCGCCGCAAACCTTGGTAGCAGAGTGTTACTGGTCACCATGAACATGCAAACTATTGCCCAAATGAGTTGCAACCCGGCTATGGGCGGCATAGCAAAAGGACAAATAGTAAGAGAAATTGATGCTATGGGTGGATATAGTGGAATTGTTTCTGACGAGAGTATGATTCAATTCAGGATGCTAAACAGGAGTAAGGGACCTGCCATGTGGAGCCCAAGAGTCCAAAGTGACAGGATGTTGTTCGCCACAAAATGGAGAGAAATGCTGGAGCAAACACCCAATGTCGATTTTTACCAGGATACTGTTAATGGTTTATTAATAAAAGAAGGCAGGGCATATGGCGTGATTACAAGTTTAGGTCATGAAATAACTGCAAAGGCGGTGGTGCTTACCAACGGAACTTTCTTAAACGGAATAATACATATAGGAGAGAAGCAACTAGGTGGAGGAAGAATGGCGGAGAAAGCTGCAACAGGTATAACAGAACAATTGGTTGCACTTGGTTTTGAAAGCGACCGGTTAAAAACAGGGACTCCACCAAGAATCGATGGTCGTAGCCTCGATTATTCCAAAATGGAAGAACAGAAAGGAGATGAAGAAATTGTTGGTTTTAGTTATACCAATAGCCATAAAATTACACCAGCTCAGCAGCGTAGTTGTTGGATTACCTATACCAGCCAGGCTGTACACGATATTTTAAAAACAGGGTTTGAAAAAAGCCCGATGTTTCAGGGAAGAATTCAGGGGACCGGACCAAGATATTGCCCAAGTATAGAAGATAAGATAAACCGTTTTGCAGAAAGAGACCGGCACCAGCTTTTTGTTGAGCCGGAAGGATTTAATACGGTAGAAATATACGTAAACGGATTTTCTTCTTCCTTGCCAGAAGAAGTTCAACTAAAAGCGCTTAGGTTGGTGCCCGGTTTTGAAAACTGTAAAATGTTTCGCCCGGGATATGCAATTGAATACGACTATTTTCCACCAACACAATTGAAGTTTAGCCTGGAGACAAAGCTAATAAACAATCTTTTTTTTGCTGGCCAGATTAATGGTACCACAGGATATGAAGAAGCAGCTTGCCAGGGGCTAATGGCGGGGATTAACGCACATCAAAAAGCAAATGAGTTGGAGCCCGTTGTACTAAAGAGGAGTGAGGCTTATATTGGGGTATTGATAGACGACCTTATTAATAAAGGGACCGACGAACCATATCGTATGTTTACCAGCCGGGCAGAGTTTAGAACTTTACTGAGGCAGGATAATGCTGATATCCGCCTTACAGAAAAAAGTTATCGGCTTGGATTAGCCAGCCAGGAGCGAATGGAAAAAGTAAGAACAAAGGTTGAACAGGTTGAGAAATTGAAAACTATTCTTGAAAAACTGGCGATAGAACCAGCTGAAGCCAATGAATATCTGGAAAGCGTTGGTTCGTCTCCGTTAGTATTAAAGCAAAAAGCAGCACAACTTATATTAAGACCTTTGATTGGATTGCAGGAAATGAAAACGTATCTACCAAGTATGAAAAATGCTTTGCAAGGGTTTAGTGACGATGCGATAGAACAGGTAGAAATACAATTAAAGTACGATACTTACATAACAAAGGAAAAAGAATTGGTAACCAAAATGAGCCAGCTGGAAGATTTGATGATTCCCGATAACTTTAGTTACGATAAATTAGTTTCGCTTAGCAATGAGGCAAGGCAAAAGTTCACTAAAATCCGGCCACGTACCCTGGGCCAAGCTTCCAGAATTTCCGGTGTAAATCCAAGTGATGTGCAGATATTGATGGTGTACATGGGAAGGTAAGCAGCAGTCTCCAAAATGAAAGCTTTAAATCAAAACATTTAAAATAGATTTAAAACTCAAAAGCAACTTGTTATTTTAAAACAACCTAATTATGCCATTATCTTTTTCTATTACAACACCAAAGGAACTTGTATTTGAAACTGTAGCAGAGTACCTGCACCAGCAAGGATTAAAAATTAATAAACAAGATAGTACCCGCCCATGGGGAGGATTTTTTGTGCTGGATGAAAGTCAATCAGAAAAATTTATTGCAAAATATTTTCCGAACCTTTCCCAGGATGAACTAAATATTTCAGGAAAACTTAGTCCCAAAATTTTGGTGGTAGCACCAGCCAAAAGATTAAGTTGGCAATATCACCATCGCCGTGCAGAAATATGGAAATTAATTGGCGGCACAGCCGGTGTTATAACCAGCGATACCGATGAAGAAAAAGAAACAACGCATTTACAAATTGGTGATATTATCCAATTAAAACAAGGGGAACGTCATCGGCTGATAGGCCTGGAAGGTGGTTGGGGAATAGTAGCAGAAATATGGCGTCATACAGATGCCAATAACCCAAGTGACGAAGATGATATCGTGAGGCTACAGGATGATTTTGGACGTTAAGATTTGTTGAAAAAGAATATAAAGGAAGCGGGAGTTAATCCATTGCTTCCTTTCTTATTTTGCGATATTTATATTTTTTACCTTAGATTATTGTTTAGCATCCAAAAAAGCAATTATGAAAATTGAAAATATAATACTGGGAATTTCGTTCCTTTTTAATCCACTTTGCATACAAATGTTATTAGCCCAGCAATCCAATCAAAACCCTCAGTAGGCTGTATACAGCGATAAGGTTGTGTAAAAACAAGTACGTAGCAAAGGCAATTTCAGCAACCTAAATTCTATTTGTCTATAAAAGTATCACTAACGAATTTCTGAGTAGTAATATCAGTTTCAAATTCAGCATTAATGGAAAAGATAACGAAATGAAACCTGGTGTTGATCATCATTTCGACTGTACCGCCGCATCTTTGGTAGCCCCGGCAGCTAACTATCCTTCCAAAGTTTTTCAAGAAATGGATTTATAGAATTGAGTACAACAAAAAACAAAACAGTTTCTTTTATAATTAATATTACTGAGTCTGGAAACTATACAATCGATTGTCGTTATGCAAACGGCAACGGCCCACCAACACCCTTAATAAATGTGCTATCCGCACGCTAAATAAAGATGGGAAAAAAATTGGAACAATTGTGTTACCTCAACGTGGCAATGATGAATGGAGCAACTGGGGGGTTACCAACAGCATAGCCATACATTTAGAAAAAGGAACCCATTCTATTTCCCTCTCTTATGAGCCTTGGAACAAGAATATGTACGAAATTGTAAACCAGGCTATGCTGGATTATTTAAGAGTGGTGAAGATGGATTGAAAATAGTAATAGCTTTGATAAAAATCTGTAAGAAACGTATCTGTTTTTGAAGACAGAAAATAAAGAAAAATGAAAGACTTTAAAAAATATTACATAATACCGGCCGATCCGGAAGAAATTTATCTTGCCCTAACAAATCCTGCTACTATTCAATTATGGACGGGCGCAGAAGCCGAAATGAGCACTGAACCGGATAGTGAATTTTCGTTGTGGGAAGGAAGTATTGTTGGTAAAAATATTTCTTTTGAAGAAAGCAAACAAATTGTGCAGGAATGGTATTTTGGAGACCAGAACGAAGAGTCCATCGTTACGATAAAACTGCATCCGCATAAACAAGGTTGCTCTGTTGAATTACAGCACAGCAATATTCCGGATGAGGTTTATGAAGAAATGGTGAATGGTTGGAATGAAAATTACTTTGGTTTATTAAAGGCTTTTTATGATTAAATTTAAGATTGGTTTGCAGGATTTTTTAAGGAGGCTGCTACCATTCTGATTTCACCATAGCTTACCTGCTGTCTGCAATCATTTGCAATTGCTTTAAAATTTTCAGCGCCATTTTTTTTAATTGAACTCTTTATTAATAACTGTTTGGCTTCAGTCACCAGTTCGTTAACATCAACTTCACCGGTGGCGATGTAATGCGCAAGATGACCCTCAATCGTCGTTACGGAAAAAACCCTTTCCTGGGCAATCTGGCTGATAGTTTTTCCTTTTTTGTACAAAGTAAAACTCAACAGTTTTGTATTGGGCTTGTCGGCAGTGGCAATACCTTTTACTTTTCGTGCTTTTTTTACCGCTACGCTTTCCATATTGCTATGAAGGTTTTTTTCCTCACAGTAATGATTAATGATGGAAAGAAAAGCTTCTCCATACTGTCCGGTTTTGCCCGGTCCAAATCCGCTTATTTGGTTGAGTTCATCAAAAGTTTGTGGTAAATATTTTACCATGTCTTCCAAACTTTTGCTGTTGGCAACCATGTAAATAGCTACTCCCTTTTTATCACAAATTTCATCTCTCTTTTTTCGCAACAGTTGTTGTAGTTCTGGATAAGGGCTGTCGGCAAAGCTTGCGGTGGATTTACCTGCATAAATGTTCACCAATTGTATTTGCCTGTTAAAGGAACGTTTGCTTTTTAAATACTCATTTACTTCAAAACCTTTATGGGTAGCATTCAGCAGGTGTAAACGGAAACAAATATTTTTTAGCAACTCGTTTACTACTTTATTAAAATCCCCGGCAATAATTTTACTGTCAGTTATAACAGGGCATTTTTGAATGGTTTCTTTTATTAGTTGCATCGAATCGCTAAAATGTTTGCTGGCAGCAATCACTCTTTTTTGAAAGGCTTCATTGCTTTCTGGTAATATTGACTGTAGTAATAAATCCTGCAATTGCGGATTAAATTTATTGGAGATATCCTGTGCTGATACAAGTAGTTTTTCAAGCTCTAATATCCACGGCAAAGCTTTCTTGTTTAAATAAGTTAGGTGGCTCTTTATAATACCCACAATGGGTTCTATTTCTTTAACTAGTTCTGTAAAATTGAATAAACTAATAATTTCCTCTTTTTGAAAAGCATGTTTAGCGTTATGTAATATTTGCAGTTGCTCCAGGGATGTTTTTTGTAAACAGGCAAAATTGGTTATTCGGTTGTCGCTATGTAAACTGCTGTTTTGAATATGGCTATGCAAAGTCATTCCCTCTAAGCTGGTGCAACGGCTAAGTGCAACATATACCTGCCCGGGGGCAAATGCATTACCGGCATCAATTATAGCTTTTTCAAAAGTAAGTCCCTGGCTTTTGTGAATGGTAATGGCCCAGGCAAGCCGCAGCGGAAACTGGCTGAACGAGCCGAGTTCATTTTCTTCAATATGATTGGTGGTTTTATCAACAGAATATCGGATGTTTCTCCAGGTTTCTTTTTTTACTTCAATCGGAACGGTGTCGCCATTACAAAGCACCATTATCTTTTCCATTTCCAGTTGGGTTACCACGCCAATTTTACCATTGTAATAGCGGCGCACTTTCTCTACATCATTTTTAATAAACATTACCTGTGCCCCAAGTTTTAATAGCAGGTCTTCATCTGCAGGGTAAGCCTTTTCGTTAAAATCGCCGATGATGGCAGCTTTGTAAGAAAAAACATTTTCTTTTAATTCATTTAATGCTTTATAGTTGATGGCATCAGCTTTATTGTTGTGCGTTGTAAGTGTAATAAAGCCTTCTTCTTTAGCTGGTTTAAATGTTGGATGATAACGGCTATGCAGCAATTCAAAGTCTGATACATCCATTTGGTTGTTACGCACTTTATTAAGTAAAGCAACAAACCGTTCATCTTTTTGACGATAAATTTTATTGAGCTCCACATAAACCGGAGGATAACTTTCTATTACCCGGCTGTTAAAAAAATAAGGACTTTTATAATAAGGTGAAAGCAACTGCCACTCTTCTTCTTTAGCCACCGGAGGTAGTTGGTGCATATCACCAATTAACAAAACCTGCACTCCCCCAAAAGCTTGTGAATGCCTGCTGCGGACATGCCGCAGTACGGTATCAATTGCATCAAGCACATCGCAACGCACCATACTGATTTCATCAATAATCAGCAGTTCCAGTTGTTGCATTACTTCTTTTCTGTCGTTGGTAAGTCGGAGTTTTTCAATAAGACTATGCTTGTCTGTAACATGCTCGTTATTTCCAAAACCACGGCTCTCCGGAATAAAAGGAGTAAAAGGCAATTGAAAAAACGAATGAATGGTAGTACCGCCAGCATTTATTGCAGCTACACCTGTGGGTGCAACTATCGCTGTATTTTTCTTTTCGTTTTCTTTGCAATATTTTAAAAAAGTTGTTTTGCCCGTGCCCGCTTTGCCGGTTAAAAAAATGGAAGCATTGGTATAATTCACAAAGTCTGCCGCCAATTGAAAAGAAGCATTGGTTGTATCAGTTATTGTTGCCACAGATTGTTTGGTTTTGTTCAATAAAGTTCACGCTTATTACACAAATTTATACGAATTGATTTTTGATGGCTTATTCCAATTAGTACAAACAAAAAAGGATTGTACCCAACTAAAAGCAAATAGCTTTTTTCATGTGTACAATCCTTGTTAGCGGAACTACGCAACTGCTTTGCTACCCAACAGCAACAGCTCATTTACCAATATCTCACACATCTGTTTTTTGTTACCGTCTTTATCAGTGTAACTTCTGTTGGTGAGTTTTCCCTCAATCACAACTTCGGTACCCTTTTGAAGCAACTTTTCTGCCAGCTCGGCTACCTTGCCCCAGGCTATCAGGTTGTGCCAGGTTGTTTCAGTTACTTTTTCGCCCTTTGTGTTGCGGTAGCTTTCGTTGGTAGCGATGCTGAACCGGGCTAATTTTTTTCCACTCTCTGTGTTTTTAATTTCTACTGCGTTTCCTACGTTGCCAATTAACTGGACTTTGTTTTTTAATGCGTACATGGTTGATAAATTTTTAAATGGTTAAGCCCTTCAGTTTTTTCTCCTTTCGGGGATGGGGGCAATTTGTTATCTCAATCAACCAGCAAGGCGCCATTGCCAATTGACAACACAAAGATGCATTTGCCTGAAACCGATAGTCGGTATTTATACGTTTGCTTTCGGATATAGCCGTTTATAAACGTTTGTACTTATAAAATTTTATTGTATCTTATCTTCTTAAACTCAATACGGTATTATGTTAGCAGCATTTACACCTAAACCTTGCCTGGCTTGTAATAAACCTGTAAAAGGAAGAGCGGATAAAAAGTTTTGTGATGATTATTGCAGAAATGCTTTTAACAACCAGCTAAAAACCGATAGCAATAAACTGGTTACCAATATCAATAATGCACTAAAAAAGAACCGGCGGATTTTAGAAGACCTGTTGCCGGCTACCGAAGAAATGGCCAAAGCGAACAAAGAAAAACTGCAAGCCAAAGGATTTAATTTTAAATACATTACCCATACCTATGCTAACAAAAAAGGCAATGTTTATTTCTTTTGCTACGAGTATGGGTACCTGCCCCTCGATAATGATTGGTATTTGATTGTGAAAAGAAAAGAATAACGGGAGTTGGTTGGCACTATCATTTTAATAATCAGGACAAAACAATTTACACCCTTAAACCACTCCAACAATATATACTTAACTTTAACTTGCTACTGTCTTACAATTAGCATTCTGTTTTACCAGGAAGAAAATTATAATAACAACCTCATGTCTTTACTTGTACACGCTTACCAAATTGCAGAAAGTATAGATTTAAAGCAGTTTAAAACAGCCTTTACTGCAGCAATTTATCAGGCAGATAACGACGAGTTGTTTTATGAAATTGAAGAAAACAAGCTTCTTTACGTTTTTAAATATGGCATTGTTTGTTTTTGTAATTACAATGAAATGCAAACGACAGCCTTAATACAAATAATTAAGCCTTATTGTAAAAACCTGTTAGATGAAAGACTGAGTGAAGAATTTGAAATAGAAACAAATAGTGCCCGGATGAAGTTTGGTTATAACAAAATTGACATTGTAAACCCTGATACAGAAATGCTTCGTTTAATCATGCTCAATGTGTCTCAATCGGTAGCACTGGATCATTACTCAAGGCAAACAGATATTTTGCTGGAAGAAACCAACAGGCACACACAAAAACTGGAGTTTAAAGGGAGTCTTGATCTATCTGGCATCAATCTAAAAAAATATATTGGGCGCACACTCAACCTCAAAAATAGAATTGCAGAAAATCTTTATATATTCGATTCTCCGGAAGAAACCTGGGAAGATGAGAACCTCAACAAATTAGATATTGGCCTTAAAAAAACCTTTGATTTACAATCAAGATTTAGAGATATTCAGGAAGGGTTACAAATTGTGAAAGAAAACCTGGAACTTTTTAAAGACCTGCTGCAATACCGAAACAGTACCCAGCTGGAGTGGATAATTATCATCCTGATTTTAGTAGAAGTAATCAACCTGTTTGTTGAAAAGATTTTTCATTAATACTTGTAAAACTTTTTCCTAACTGATATTTTAAATTAGGAAAAACAAGCTACTTTCTTTCTTGTTTATTCTATTCTTATGCAAAAGCTGTAGCGCCATAATAGCCCATAAAAAAATTGCTGTATTTTGCAGTAAAACCTAAACGATTCATCAAAACCACTAACTAGTAAAATATGAAAAGAGTATTAAAAATTATCCTCCGCATTTTCCTTATTTTATTTGTCTTCATCACTATCATTACTGCTTTTCATGCGTACAAGTTTACTCATTTTTATGATATCGGGCAGGTTGTTATCAAAAAAAATGAGGATAAATCCACCTGGGATAAAACCAGTGAAATACTCTTTGGTATCAACGCTATTAAACAAAAAAATATTGAAGCCGACTCTGCATTTGAAACGGTGTACATCACAACGAAAGATAAAATCAAATTGCAGGGCTGGTATATTAAAACGAACAATGCATCTAAAGGAACAGTGATACTGTTTCATGGACATGGCAACAAAAAATCATCGGTGTTAGACGAGGCGGCTGGGTTTAGGCAAATGGGCTATAATACGTTTCTGCTCGATTTTAGGGCACACGGCAGCAGCGGTGGAAATACTACAACAATAGGTTATTACGAATCGGAAGATGTAAAACTGGCGTATGATTTTATAAAAGATAAAGGAGAGAAAAATATTGTGTTGTGGGGTATATCAATGGGGGCAGCTTCTATTACAAAGGCCATGAACGATTATTCGTTGCGCCCATCAAAAGTAATTTTAGAAATGCCTTTTGCTTCTATTTTACAGGCTGCAGAAGGCAGGATAAAAATGATGGGTTTGCCCGGTCAGCCATTGGCAACCTTTATCACTTTCTGGGGTGGAACATTACATGGCTTTTGGGCTTTTAATATGAAGCCATCAGAATTTGTAAAAAATATTACTGTTCCTACTTTATTGCAATGGGGCAGAAAAGATCCACGGGTACAACAAGTTGAAACCGATGCTATCTACAACAACTTGCCGGGTAAAAAAGAATTGGTAGTATATGAAACAGCGGGACATGAATCGCTGTGTGAAAAAGAGCACACAAAATGGATGACAACCGTTAGTGATTTTTTGGCCAATTAATATTTATTGATGCACCCTAAACATATTTCTATTAATGACTTTTCTTATCATTTACCAGATGAAAGAATTGCTGCTTTTCCCTTAAAGGAAAGGGATGAGTCTAAATTGTTGGTTTATAAAGAAGGGATAATAGCAGAAGATATTTATAAAAATATTGCTCAATATATTCCTGAAAACAGCTTACTGGTTTTTAATAATACCAAAGTAATACAAGCACGGATTTTGTTTCAAAAACAAACCGGCGGTGTAATAGAAATTTTTTGCCTTGAGCCTTACGAAACTAACAATGAGTATAGTGTGGTGATGGGTAAGAAAGCAACTGTTAGATGGAAATGCATGATTGGCGGCGCAGGTAAATGGAAGTCGGGGAGTTTGCAAAAAGAAATAACGGCAGATAAAAACCCCATAGAAAATATGGCGGTAACACTTACTGCAAGCTTGGTTGAAAAACTATCTGATGCTTATATAGTAGAGCTTTCGTGGCAACCAGCAGAGAAGAGTTTTGCTGAGGTACTTGGCATATTTGGGGATATACCATTGCCCCCTTACCTAAAAAGAAAACCGGAAACAACGGATAAAGAACGCTATCAAACTATTTATGCAAAACACGAAGGGAGTGTGGCCGCCCCGACCGCAGGATTGCATTTTACTTCAGCAATATTTGAATCATTTGAAAAAAAGAATATTGCAAAAACTTACGTTACGCTACATGTAGGCGCAGGTACTTTTAAGCCTGTTAAAGCCAGTAACATGGAAGGCCACGAAATGCACAGCGAATGGATGGAAGTTTCCATCGAAACGATTGAACAATTCCTCTGCCATCAAACAAAGAATATCATTGCAGTTGGTACAACATCATTGCGTACAATTGAAACCCTTTACTGGATTGGCGTAAAAACTATTATTTATCCGGATATCACTTCTTCAGCTTTACAAATTTATCAATGGGATGTGTATGAGGCGCCCTTAGTCGAAACAAATTATAACTCTATAGAAGCGTTAAAGTCTTTGCTGCAATGGATGAAAAAAAATAAGCAACATCGGATATTGACGCCAACACAAATTTTAATTGCACCCGGCTATCAGTTTAAAATGGCCCGTGCTATTATCACCAACTTTCATCAGCCACAATCTACCCTTTTATTATTGGTAGCTGCTATTGCAGGAGATGATTGGAAAAAAATGTATGACTACGCCCTGGAAAATGAATTCCGCTTTTTGAGTTATGGAGATGGTAGTTTGATTTTTGTAAAATAAAAGTGGATACGGTTTGTTGGCTTAATTGCTTTTAGTACTGTATTGTTACAACCGTGCCTACCGGTATGTAACTAAATAAATCCTTCATCTCTCTATATTTTACAGATACACATCCATCTGTCCAGTTATAAAAATTATCAATGGTCCACTCTTCCTCTGGCCTTGTGGCATGAATGGCGATACCAGCACCTATTTTTGCAGTTTTTGAAATGATGCCTTTTCGTTTGCGATCATTAAACTTTTCGATGCTGGTTTCGTTGGGATAATCTAACAACAGCTCCGGCCCCCACTTATTGTGTATCTTTTTTAGTATGATTTTAAAACTTCCATTGGGGGTTTTTCTATCGCCCTCTTTCATTTTATCGCCCAAATCCTTACTGCCAAAAACAATGGGATAGGTAGCATACCAGCCATCTTCGTCATACACTTTTAATTCGTAATCACTCTTATCAATAATAATGTAGTAGGGGCTTTCTTCTACGGGAGATAACAGCTTTTTCACTGTCGCAGGGTTATTGGTCTTTTTTGCACTGCGTTTTTTATTGTGCCCGGGTGTAACAAAAGAAACTGTCAGCAAAAAGATTCCAAAACTTGCAATGGAGTAAAAAACAGCTTTTCTCATAACGGAAATTATGGAATACCGTTATTCAAACGTTGTGCCATACATAAATATTTTACGCATTGCAAAAAGGTTAACTATTTTTTAGTTAAAGAACCTGTTTAATGGATGTCAGGTACAAAAAAGCAGGCCAACCAAGCCTGCTTTTTAAAATAATAATATAAAACGATTACCAGTTACTCAATCTAATACCCAAAGTGTAGGGTCGCATATCCAGCCCTTTTTTATAAAAACTGGTAGGTGAGTAGGAACCATATAACCTAACAGGGCCCAGACCAATTTCTCCAATATAAGAAAACTTAAATTGTTCTAAACCTAACCCGTTCTCTACCTTCTGTTTACCCCTTGGCTCACTTACTTGTTTGTTACGATGATTGTATAAAAAACCGCCGCTTACCCCTACACTTATACTGAACCCTTTATTTTGATTTACCGTATTGGTACAAAAGTTTATCATGAGCGGCACCGTAAGATAATCTGCGGCCAATTTATTTTTTGAAAAAGAAACAGAATCCCTGAAAACGACAGGAGCCGGTGCCTGGCCCGTTATAAAGGGATTTTCTTTGCGATAGCTAATTGCAGAATTGTAGCGATAATTGTTTAGCTCTACTCCAAGGCCATATTTTAAGTTTACATGATGCTGTATAAGATTGAGTCGTTGCATAAATAACCAAAAGTTTATATTGAGGCTCTTTGTTACATTAAGATTAAAATCGTTAGTACCTAATGGAGCGGTACGAGCTGGACCAACCCTGTTGTAAAGATAATTTTCAGTATTACTGTAGTTAGTACGATCAACATAATTAGAAAAACCAAAGTCTACAATAAGCCAGTTAGTACTTACATTTTTAGGCTCCTGTCTCTCTTTTTTTGTGACTGAAATACTCGTACCAGGATGTTTTTCGTCTGTATTTTTTCTATTAATAATTATGATATTACCTATGCGAATGGTATCATCATTTTTTTTTGTTGTTACGGTGCTGTCAGTTTGTGCATTTGTGCTGTTAACATAGCATAGTAATGCCATTAGAGTAAATAGCTGTTTCATGTTGTGTAGTTTAAAATTTATTGAATTGCAAAAGAGAGGTTGGCAATCTTAAAATTATCATTGCCACCATTAGGTTGGGTATTTGTTTTTCTTTGTACTATACGTTTAACTTTTTTAAAAAAGCCTCCAATTTTTGTTTTTTTGGTGTCTTCTTCCTTGTCATCAAAGCCGAAACTAATTGTGTTGTTATCAAGATTTTCATTGGTAATTGAAGCATTACTTGCATACACATTTTTATTAACCGGCAAATCATTTATGGCGACATTATTATCGGGTTGCGCCTCTTTGGATAATACGGTTACAATGGTAGTATTGTTACGCTGGGTATTGTTAAGGTTTTCTAAAGATGGCTTTGGCAAATGATTGGAAGGCTTTTCTTTCGGTTGGGTTGCAAAGTTTCTTTGTACCTTGTCATTATTAACAACCGGATTTTTTACACCATTGGTAGCATCAGCATTTTTAGAATCACCGGTATTTTTTGAGCTTTTTATTTCGGCAATTTGCGCATCAGTTTTTGTTGTAGTAAATGAATCAATTTGCATTTTTTCAATTGCCGGCATTTTTTTATTATTGCCCGGAGTTTCCTGTTTATTGGTGGACGCTGTTTCTATGGTCGCTCTTTCGTTGTTATTAAAATAAGCAACGGTACCCCACAAACCAAACCCTATCAAAACTGCGGCAGCAGCCATTTTCCACCAGCGGACAGCAATCACCTTTCCGTTATCTTCCTGTTTATACAGCGAGGCCTTATCATTAAAAACAATGCTGTTATCTGCGGAAATTTTGGTTAGTTGTAAAACATCCCATTCTTTTTTACAAGCATCATCCTGGCTAATGACCGAAGCAATATTTTTTACCTCCGCTTTATTGAGTTCTTTATCTAGCAGCAACAATAATTTTTCCTGTATTTCATCTGTA
>JANYCA010000186.1 GCA_025360525.1 Chitinophagaceae bacterium
ACTGGACAGAAAAGATATACATGCAGGCTCCAAACGGAGATAACAGAACTTTATTAAAGCAAACGGTTTTCAGTAATTCATCTACTATCAATAATGGTCAAACCATTTCCCGGAGTGATATTGTTACTATTCCGGCACAAATAAATATTGGTGACCAGGGTGTGTTTGTGGTTGAACTTATTCCCGGTGCAAGTGTACAGGAGGCCGGTGGTACAACAGCTAATAATATTGCTGTTCAATCTTCGTCATGGACGGTGATTAAGCAATTAAAACTTCAGGTAAACAGCACACAGCTAACTGAAGGCGCTGCTACAGGGATAAACGCCTCCATCACCAGGAGTGGTTTACTAACAAGTCCGCTAACGGTTAACATTAGCCTGAAAAAAGCAAGTCGCTATACTTTCCCGTCAACCATTACCATTCCTGTTGGTCAGTCGGGCGCCACGTTCGAATTAAAAGCTTTGGATAATAACCTGATTGAAGGAACAATTTTAGATACGATTGCTATTGCTGCGACTAATTTTCAACCAGACAGCAGCTTTATTTCACTATTGGATAATGATAATCCAACCCTTACCATAGTCAATCTTCCAGCCAATGTAACCGAAGGACAGACTGCAAACTTTAGGGTGTACACAGACCTTGCTCCCACTGCGCCTTTGCAGGTATTTTTATCTTCTACCAGCAATAGCCGTTTCCCGTTGCCACAATCGGTAACCATACCAGCCGGAGCATTGTTTGCGGATGTTTCCGTAAGCCTTGCACAGGACAATATACCAGAGGTAGATATTGCCGTACAGGTGATAGCAGGTGCTGCTAATCTTAACTCGGCCAGCGCCAGCATCACAGTAAAAGACGATGATGTACCGGGACTGGAGTTAGTGATTCAAACAAATCTTATTTCTGAGGCGGCAGGCTACTTTGCCACACAGGCAACGCTTCGCAGAACCGCTGGCAGCAATGCTTTAGCGTTTACCGCCAACCTTGCTGCATCGCCAGCCAACAATTTAATTCTGCCTCCATCTATTTCTCTCGCCGCAGGCGAAAATGAAAAAACATTTACCATTGGAGTTATTGATAATCTATTGGTAGATGGTCAGCGTACTGTTGCGGTTACAGCGTCCATTTTTGTAAACTCGTGTGGATGTAGTGCTCCACCTAATTCTGCAGGTTTTGTATCTGCCAATATTACTGTCAGCGATAATGATGGACCTTCCCTACAACTGTCTGCCAATCCAATCACATTGGCAGAAGGCTCAGCCAATGCAGGCACACTAACTATCACCAGAAATACACCTACTACCCAACCATTAACGGTCAATCTTTTATCAACAGATCTAACAGAAGTTACGCTTCCTGCTACAGCAACCATACCTGCAGGAGCAGCTTCCGTAAACATTCCGATTACTACCATTAATGACGGCATTGCTGATGGAAGTCAGCAGGTAAATTTGCAGGCATCATCTACAGGTTTTGCACCGGGAGCTCTGTGGGTTATCGTTACTGATTTGAATAAACCAGATCTGCAGATTCCCGCCATTACGGTTGTAGCCAACCTACAGGCAATGACGATTTTCAATTACCAGGTAAGTGTGAAAAATTCTGGTTTTGCAACAGCGCCAAGTGGTGCTGTGGTAAGGGGTTATTTATCTAAAGATGAGGTGGTGGATGAAACAGATTCCCTGATAACAGAAGATATAATACCCGGTGCTATTGGGGTAGGACAAATAGTACAAATCATCAATGCCGCTACTGCACCGGATTTGCCGGGACAGTACAAGCTTCTCTTTAAAGTAAATCCTTTGGGAGCATTAACAGAATTACTGTACAGCAATAATACATCACAACCATTTACGGTTACCATCAATCCGGATTATACCGCTACTGCAACTATTGCACAACCTTATTATTTAAGAGGCGGCGCTATTGACGTAACCGGAAAAGCTGTCCGCAACAATGCAAGTGCGGCAGCCAATAAAGAAGTAGAAATTTATATTATTACCAATGGATTCAGAAGAGTGTTATCAGCAACTACGGATGCTGCCGGCAACTATTCAACCCAATTTATACCCTTGGCAAATGAAGCGGGTCATTACACAGCAGGCGCCAGTTTCCCGGGTTTAAATGCCACTGCTACGCAGGATGAATTTGATATATTGGGTGTTAAAATAAATGGTAACACACCGCCGCAGTTTAAAGTGATCATCAATGACACCCTTAGAGGCGAATTGTCTGTAGAAAATCTAAGTAAAACTCCACTAACCAAATTCACACTTGCCCCGGTTAATTTACCCGGCGGTGCTGTTATAAAATTTGATACCATTGCCTCCATTGCTGCTAATACTATTGTAAATATTGGCTACCGGGTTGTTGGTAATACATTAACCGGTGGTAATAATTTTACAGTTGCCAATTTGCAGGCTAAGTCCAATGAAGGAGCAATTCAGCCATTCAATGCTTTCTATTATTGCCAGGCTCCCAATGGATTTATTACTGCCGATATTACCAATATTAAAGTGAGCGTTTCACCAACTACTGGCGAAAGATTAGTAGAGTGCAAATTGCAAAATAATGGTACCGGATTTACAGGAGACATTAAGGTAAGTCTTCCACAAGTAAGCTGGCTAACAACTGTATCTCTCCAAACGATCCCATCACTGGCAAGCGGCGATAGTGCATTGGTTATTTTTAAATTTACGGCTACGCCGGATGTACCTTTCAATTTCCCCATTAATGGTACCATCGTAATCAGTGCTGATAATGGAAACGCCATTACATTACCCCTAACATTTGAGAAGGTATCCATTACAAGCGGTGTGGTTAAAGTGATTGTTACCAACCAATTTACCTACCTAACAGATGCGGCACCTAAGGTGAAAGATGCGGCTGTTAAAATTCAAAATTATTTTACAGGCGAAGTATATGCCGAAGGATTTACCAATGCTGATGGCATATTTTTAGCGAGCGGCATACCTGAAGGTAAGCACCGCATTGTAGTGGAAAAGGATAAGCATCTTCCGTATAATAGTACAGTCACTACCAACCCAGGCGATACTGTTATTGCCAATGCTTTCATCAATTACCAGGCTGTTACTTTCAGTTGGACGGTAGTGCCAACTGCAATACAAGATCAGTATGACATTACATTAACCTCACAGTTTGAAACCAATGTTCCCATACCGGTGGTTACCATAGATATGCCTAAAACAATGCCACAGCTTTTTGGCAATGATGTGTATGCATTCAATGCTACATTAACCAATCATGGATTAATTACAGCCCTTGAAGTAACACTAAACCTGCCGCAAGGCGATCCTGAATATGAATTTGTAACTAACTATGTTCCGGCAGATTTGCTGGCACAGCAAAGCATACAGGTTCCCATTATTATGAGGCGGCGTGCTGGCTCGGTGGGTGGAAGACCGGGAGGGGTATCTTTTGCAGCTGTATCGCAGTTTCTCGGTATTGCACCCCCACAGAATAGTACGCTGTCAGGCGGATCAAACTGTCAGGATTTTGTAGGCGTGGTGTATGGATTTAAGTGTAATTTTTCCACAGGCTTGTGGCAACAAACGGGAGTGTTGTTTACTTACACCGGCAGAACCTGTACAGGAACGGGAGGCGGTCCAGGTATATTGATTGGCGGCGGTAATTTCCCTTACAATGGCAACGGCATTTACTTCAATTTACCATGCCTATTTTGCCAGGGAGTTCCCGGAGGCGGTGCTAGCATACCCCCTCCCTTCACCAACAGTAAAAAAAGCTGTGTTGAATGTTTAAATGATATTATTGGCGCTTTAGCCAACTGTGCTCCTGGTCCAATAGGAACAGGTGTTGGGGTAGTTTCTTGTGCTACCGGTGCCTACCTTTCCGGTGGTGGCATCACAGATTATGTACAGTGTATTCCTGGGTTAAGTCCTCCACAAAGTTGTTTACAAGGATTAATTACTGCCCTGCTTGGTTGCTCTGAAAGCGGAGGTCTGGGAGGTGGCGGATTAGGGTCAAGGCCAGTAACTGCAGGTTTCTCTGAATCAGCTGCTGCCAAGGGTGGAGCAGTAACACTTGCTTCTCCTTTAGGTACAGCCTTTAAACAAATTGGAGATAACTTGAAAGTTGCAGCAGATGCCTTCAGGGTAAGAGAAAACTGGGCAAGAGAATATTTTGGCGACATGCTAAACAGTAATGCATGGACAGATCTTAATCCATTACTGGAACCATACGTTGCTGTGGTGGATTCTATCCGGCCAAACGCACAAGCTACCATACTGGCTGCCATGGCGGGTTACGAAATACAGGCAGTTACTATTCAGGCATTCTTTGTAAAATGGAATACATCAGTATTTGCCAGAAGCCAGGGAATTTTATCTGCCAACATTCAGTATCCTGATATCATCAATTGGTTATCTGTAAAAGTCTGGTCAGACTCTATGGTGACTGCTTCTAATTATGCCATTAGTGTTGGTTACACATCAGTGTACGATATGTACCTGAAACAATATAAAGCACTTAATGAAGTTATAGATGCTCAAAACAGCCAGGCTGTTTGTGCTTCTGTTACTGTTCAATTAAGTCAGCAACTTACCATGACCCGTGAGGCTTTTGAAGGAACGCTAGAAATATTCAATGGTCACCCGACAGACAAAATGGATTCATTGACCGTAAATATTTTGATCAAAGATGCCAATGGTGTACCAAGCAATGGCCTCTTCGAAATTCAAACCAAAAGCCTTACCAACCTGAGTGACATTACCGGCACCGGCAATATCAGTGCACAGCAAAAAGGCTTGGTTAAATTCATCTTTATACCGGAAATTGGTGCAGCACCAACAGCACCAATAGTGTACAGTTTTGGTGGTACAGTGAGGTATTTTGATCCTTATGCCAAAGCGATGGTTACGCTGCCGCTGAGTAATGTTCCACTAACAGTAAACCCCAGCCCCAACCTATTCCTCCACTACTTTATGGAGCGGAATATTTTGGGTGATGATGCGCTTACCAGCCCTGCTATTGAGCCATCGATACCTGCAGAACTTGCAGTGATGGTAGAAAATTCAGGCTATGGCCCGGCTGTAAATATGACTATATCATCGGCGCAGCCAAAAATAATTGACAATGAAAAAGGATTGGCAATAGAATTTAAATTAGTGGGTTCTAACTTCCAGGGTGAGCCAGCCAACCTTGGTGTAACCAATATTAATTTCCACACTATCCCTCCTTTAGAAACAAGGATTGGGCAATGGTATTTCACCAGTTCATTGCTAGGCAAGTTTGTAAGCTATGATGCAAAAGTGGTGCATGCCAACAGCTTTGGTAATCCTGATTTAAGCCTGGTAAAAGGTGTAAAATTGCATGAGCTTACCAAAAGCATTAAAGAATACGGCAGTAAAGCAGACGGCATCAACGACTTTTTGGTGAATGATTTCTTTGATCCATACGATAGGCCGGATATCATTTATTTCTCACAAGGCAACCGCACAGCAACAGTATATGCAGCCACATCCGGAAGTTTTTCATCACCGGTATTGCCGCCAACATTTACCAATACGCTTACCGTAACTGCATCAAAAGCAGGATGGAATTACATAAAATTGACAGACCCCGGCAGTGGCAGGTACGAACTGGCAAGTGTAACCCGTAGTGACGGACAGGTGATTCCGTTGAATAATGCCTGGTTGACTTTTGTAACCCTGCCAGTAAGCAGGCCACCGGTGTACGAAAATAATTTCCACTTCGTGGATGATTTCCCATCAGTAACAGCTGTTACTTACACCGTAGTGTGGAAGCCTAAAGATTTAAACGCACCAAAAATAGTACGCATTGACGGTGCTCCGGAAACAGTTAGTTCAACGCAGGTGAAGCAGCTTACGGTGGTATTTGACAAAGCTATTAATCCTTCATCCTTTACTTACCAGGATCTTACACTTACTTTTCAGGGCGGTGGCAACATAACAACGCCTTCCGTAATTGTTACAAAAATTGATAGTGTAACCTTTACAGTAGATCTTTCCAGCATCACTACCGGCAACGGTTTCTACAACTTTACGGTGCAGGCAGCCGGCATCGCAGATACTTACGGCATTACAGGAACAAGTGGTAAAAACATCACCTGGACACAGTTCTTAACAGTTCCAACCGTACAGGCCTACCAGGGTTTACCAGCAGGTAATGTAGCAACAGCTATCAGTAAATTACAGGTGTCATTCAACCTGCCAATTGATGCCACCACAGCAACTGCTGATAAATTCAGCATACATCAAAATGCTGTTGCACTTCCTGGTACCATCACCATTGATTCCATTAGAAATGGAGATAAATTGTACTATTTATCCGGGCTTGAAAATATACTAACGCAAAATGGCGTGTATCAGTTAGTAGTTGATCTGCCAAATATCAAAACCCTTACACAGGTAGCCGGTCTGCAAAAAGATTCCGTCACCTTAACCATTGATAACAGTGGTCCGGTGCTGATAAGTTTACAAAAATCGGATTCAGGTGGCCTTGATCAGCAGCACATCACTTATGTAAAAATGCAGTTCAATGAGAATGTAGTTGGCTTCAATACGGCATCTCTGAAGTTGACCAGAAACGGACAGCAAATATTTTTAAATATTGCCCAGTTATCCAATATCAATTTGCAAAACTGGCTGGCAGGTAATTTTGGATTTGATACCTATCCGGAGGGTGACTATACCTTTACTGTTTTGCCTGGAGGATTTACGGATGCTTTGGGTAATGTGAGCACCGGCACCCAACAAGTTAGCTGGACGGTGAACAGGTCTGCCCAAATATTGATCACTAATGTAAACGTGATACCGGACAATGGATTTTCTGCAACAGATGGTATCACAGATACCCGTTCGTTGAATGTATTGTTCAATATCAGCAGCGATGCAGCACAAGTTAAAATTCTGCAAAAAGATTTAAGTGGGGAGACGTTATTAGCAACGCTTTATAATGCTAAGGCAGGAAATATTACTACAGCCATCACGCTGTTGTCTGGTGGAAGTACGGGTATCAAGATTATAGCTATTGGCACCAATGGCGGAGAAGCATCCATTCAAAAAGATTTGTTTATTGATGAACAACCATTAACGGGCAAATGGCTGTTTACTGATAACCAACAGGCAGGCCGTCAGCAAATATCAAGACAGCCAGACAGCATACAATTGAAGTTTTCTTCGAAGCTATTAAGTAGCAACGGGTTTTTGAACAATGTTGAATTTAGAAGAGATGGAACGTTGTTGACGGGTGTTCAGTTTAAACCTGTAAATGATACGGTGTACAATGTATTCGGACTGCGGACATCAGGCAGGACTCCGGGTAATTATCAATTATCCTTCAATTTACAACCGTTTAAGAAATACAATAGTGGCAAATCCGGGGAAGATAATACAACGCTGGAATGGATTGTTGCGGCCATCAATAATCCACCGGTTGCCAATGCAGGAAATGATATTACGATCAATGCACGGGGCACTTATCGCCTTGATGGTACTGGATCATCAGATTCTGAAAACGACCCACTGACATACGAGTGGGTAACGCCTGCCGGCATTACATTAAGTGCAAATAATGTGGCAAGCCCAACCTTTAATATTACAGCAGCAGATGATGGAAAAACTTTTTCATTCCTGCTGATTGTAAATGACGGATTGCTGTTTACTACAGATGTGGTGAATGTGGTAGTAAACCTAACCGGTACACCGGCTGTAAGCTTTACAGGATTGAAAGCTGCTTATTGCAATAATGCACCTGCCACATCCCTTACGGGAATACCAACAGGAGGAGTATTTAGCGGCCCGGGTATTTCAGGTAATCTCTTTGATCCTTCCACCGCAGGTGCTGGAGAGCATACCATTGTTTATACACAGAATGGAGCTTCTTTTTCTCTCTCCACATTAGTAACCGCAGCTACCACTCCAATATTTAATTTTGATAAAACACTTTGCTATGGTACAGCCGCTCCATTGTTGCCAACTGTTTCAACAAACAGTATTTCAGGAACCTGGAACCCTGCAACCGTAAGTAACCTGGCATCTGCCAATTACACATTTACCCCAACTGAAGGACAGTGTGCGGTTGCACTTACTATTGCAGTTACGGTAAATTTATTACCGGTGGTTTCGCTGGAAACTATAGCTCCTGTTTGCAGCACTGCTTCTCCGTTTACATTACAGGGAGGCCTACCAGCAGGTGGCATATTCACGGGATCAGGTGTAAGCAATAACCAATTCAATCCAGCTGTAGCAGGCCTTGGTACATTCCCTGTCACCTATAGAGTTATGGATAATAATGGTTGTACTAATTCGGCTACACAAAACATAACGGTAAATGATTGCAGTGGCTGTACACCAACAATTTCTACCGGAGGCGAAACAACCTTCTGTGTTGGTGGATCGGTTACTCTCACGGCATCAGAAGGAGCAACATACCTGTGGAGTAACGGTGAAATAACAAGAAGCATTACTGTAACAACTACCGGAAATTACAGCGTGGCAGTTACCAATGCAGATAACTGTTTCGGTACAAGTTTAGCAACTACAGTTACGGTACATGATTTACCTGCAACACCAACTATTACTGCAAACGGTTTAACGGAATTCTGTATTGGAGGATCGGTAAAACTCACCTCATCTGAAGCGGCAGCTTACTTATGGAGTAATGGTGCTACTACAAGGAGCATCGATGTAATAACCGGAGGTAATTATTTTGTGAAAATCAGCAAGGGAAACAATTGTTCAGCAACGAGTGTAACAACGATAGTTACCTTAAATGATTTACCTGCAACACCCAGTATTACTGCAAGCGGAGTAACGGAATTCTGTAGTGGAGGGTCAGTAATGCTCACAGCATCAGAAGCGCCAAGCTATTTATGGAGCAATGGTGAAACAACTCGAAGCATCAAAGTAATTGCCACCGGAAATTATACAGTAAAAATTGGCAACGTCAAAGGGTGTGTTTCCATGGAATCAGCCGCAATAAACGTTACAGTTAATCTGCTCCCAACGGTTAGTATGACAGGCTTTAAACCAATTTGTATTACCTATACTCCTTTTATTTTAACAGGTGGATTACCAACAGGTGGTACATACAGTGGTACAGGTGTAAGCGGGGGCAAGTTTAATCCAGCCAATGCCAGTGTTGGAGAATTTATTATCACCTATAGCTTTACTAATTCGAATGGGTGCACAAACCAGGCACAACAAAGTATCACCGTAACAAATTGCAATATGAATTGTAAGGCCAGCATCACCCCTTCTTCTGCTACAAATTTCTGTGTTGGTGGTAGTGTTGAACTTACTGCCTCGGAAGGCGTAAGTTATTTATGGAGCCCTGGTGGACAAACAACACAAAGTATCACAGTAACAACAACTGGTAATTACTTTGTAAAAGTAACAGATTTAAATAAATGCGTATCAACATCGCCTGCTACATCAGTAACTGTAAATGCTTTGCCACCAGTGCCTGTGATTACTCCAAGTTGTACCACCACATTCTGCGAAGGAGGAAAAGTTGTACTCACATCCAGTGCCAATATCGGAAATAAATGGAGTACAGGTGAGGTTGCAAAAAGCATCACAGTTACAAAAGGAGGTAACTATTTCGTAACAGTTACTAATGCTTTAGGTTGTAAAGGTACCAGCGCAGCAACAAAAGTTACTGTGAATGCATTACCGCCAATTCCAGTTATCACAGCAAGCGGCCCCACAACTTTCTGTATGGGCGATAAGGTTGTATTAACCTCAAGTGCTGCTACTGGTAACCGGTGGAATAACGGATCTACGTCAAGAAGTATAACGGTTACCGAGCTTGGATCATATACTGTAACGGTAAATAATCTTTCAGGATGCAAGTCTGTTTCTGCAGCTACAAAAGTGGTTGTAAGTAAATGTAATATTACTTATTGCGAAGCAAAGGGGTATAGTGGCGATATGGGCTATATAAGAAATGTGTTTGTTTGTCGTGGCTATAATAAAACCAGTTGTTGGAATGGATATAGCGATTACACCGGTTTGAGCGTAAACACGGCATCAGGAAAACGTTTGGGTATCGCAGTAACTCCTGGTTATTTATCCAACTTCAAAATGCCAAAAGTGTATACCAGGATATGGATAGACTGGAATGCCGACGGTGACTTTACAGATGAGGGAGAAATGGTTTACAACGGGGCCCCATCCAACACCAAATTAAAATTGTTGGTTAAGGTGCCTAATACGGTAATTCCGGGTAAAATACGAATGAGAATAGCGCTTCGCCATGACGCACCACCAACACCCTGCGGCACTTTCAACTTTGGCGAAGTGGAAGATTACAGCATAAATATTATTGCAGCAAGAGAATCTATAAAGGATGCGTCACCGGAAGATTTTATAGACGATGCAGGTCCGGTTTTTACAATTTATCCTAACCCAGCCAGTAACAGGGTAGTGGTGGAGAGAACTGGTTACAGCGAAATAAAAGCCGCTGAAAGCCCTGCTAAACTTGTTGTGTCAGACGCTAGCGGACGAATTGTAGCACAGCACAAGATGTATAAACTGGTGGAAGGAATTGACGTGAGCAAATTTGCTAACGGCATTTACCTGATTTCAATTACAACAGGTGAGGGCACAAGTACCCAAAAAATTGTAGTTCAACATTAACAAACTAATATCAGTTAAATTAAAGGCACACATCCAGTTTTGAGTGTGTGCCTTTTTTTTAGAGACTGATGGAGCTGGTTTGAAGAACCTGTTTTTGAATTTGATCTTGGTTACAAATTATAAATCCTTTTTTCCTTTGGGTATTTCACCGTATAACTAAACCTTACTTTTTTGCTCTCCCCGGGTTGTAAAGCAAGCTTCCAGGTTAGGATACCTAGCTCTTCATTTACAGCAGCGGTATTATCCTTTTCTAATTGTACTTCAATTTCTTTTACAGCACTAATCGGGTACTGATCTTTCAACAATAAATCAACCTGGGTAGTCTTGTTGTTTTTCACTGTTATTTCATAGGTAAATGTTTGCCTGATAAAATTACCACTGGTTTTACTACTTGTGAAATCCTTTACCACACTGCGTTTGATGGCTACCCTTTTATCTTTACCCAACGAAAGGTTCAGCGTGTCTGCCGTACTGTTAGGGTCAATATAAGATGTACCGAGGTAGGTGTTGTCCATAATGATATTTGCGTTGCCCGGCAATAAATCCAGTTTTTGCCAGTCGGCAATTTCAGCCAGCAGGTAGGCGTCTTTATCCATTTTTGGTACTGCATAATTTTTCAAATTGGCTGATATTTTTTCTTCTTTAATGGTAACGCTGTGTATCTGTCCGTCGCTGTCGATATTGTATGGCAGATCAATTTCAAAATTGGTGTTTAGCTGGCTTTCATTTAGGGTGGTATATTTTTGTACGGTGGATGGATCAACGGATTGGAATGCAGCAGCAGGGGCATTTTTTTTACTTATCTCATATCCGTTATTTACAATCACTTCACTTAATTGCTTATCATCACCTGGCATTGATTGAATGGAATTGATAGCCATTGAACGATTTAAATCGCTGGTGATTTTACCATATAACTGCGGAACATACTCCTGTAAATACCATGGGTTTAATAGCGGTGCAACACCACTCCAACTCGGGTTGCTGGTACTTAAGGTTAATTTGGTTTGCTTCCAGTCAATGCCAGTAGATTGTGTGATAGCGGCTTTGTACACCAGTTTCATTTCGTTGGTTTTTGAATTTACACGTACATCATACAAAGGTGTAAAGCCGGCATGGTTAGTAAAGTAGCTAAGTGTTATGGGAATTTCTCCATTTTTTCCACAGATAACCTGTAAAATAAGTTGCCCGTATGATTTTATTTTTTTAGCAGGAACATTGGCTCCTTCATTAATTTGCCTGGTGAGCAATTGAATTTTTTCCTTTAGCAAATCTTTTTCTTCTGACAGTTTAAAAATAGCCAGTTTGGATTTTTCCATTTTAGAATTATAAGCATTGATAAGCTTAAGTGTCTCTTCACTTGTAATGGTTTTATTGCCACTGTTGGTAATCGTTATTTCAATCAGTTTGCCGGTTTTTTCCAGGGTCTGTTCTTCAATGTCGCTGAGGTTATCGTTGCGGCTGATTTCCTTTTTAATTAGAGAAATACTATCCTGCCATTTTTTTATTTGGGGATTGATTACTACCGGAACCATGGGAGTAAACAACTGGTATCGTTGAGATAGAAGGGCCACATTTTCAGTTACATTAATCTGCAAACTATTAATATCAATAGCCGTACTTAACTGGTTAATAATAATTTGTTTGGTGCCGGTGCTGATGTTGATAGTTGCGTTGTGCGTAAGTTCGGCACCATAGCCAAAATACACTGTGGCAGCGGTTAATACGGCATCTGCTTTGGAACTGTCTTGCGAAAAAATAGCAGTAAACGATAATAGCATCAAGCTTGTAATGATCATTACTTTCTTCATAATTGTAGATTTATTTGCTACAAGGATGATAAGAATTATAGGATTACATAAGCAGCAGAAAATAAAATCCTTAAAGTGATTTTGAGCTACTGGGTACAGTAAAATACTTAGTATTGGGTTTTGATTTGGGTAAAATGCTAACACACCGATTATTTCTTGCCTGGTAAAAGACTTGAATAAAATGTGAGTTCTTTGGTTCTCAATCTTCTTCCATTTACAATAAATTTATTTGCTGTTAATAGATGTACCAATGGAACTATTCTTTAGCCGTATTTTTAGTAAACGGAATTAAATTGTTCAGCATACAACACGCTATTCTGATATGACAGGCATCGTTCATTTTGAAACATTTTTGCTGGCAGGCATTCTATTGAACATCACGCCGGGCAACGACACTATTTTTATTTTATCCAAAAGTATAGGTCAGGGCAAAAAAGCAGGCATTGTTTCCGCTTTGGGCATCGGAACAGGAAGTTTTATTCATACGGTTTTGGCGGCATTGGGCCTTTCATTAATCATTGCAAAATCAATGCTGCTTTTTAACCTTATTAAGTACGCAGGGGCAGCTTACATCATCTATATTGGCCTTAAAATGTTGCTTGATAAGAACCAATTGGATACAGACATCACCCACACCAATGAAGACATTAATTATCGTAGAATTTACAGAGACGCCATTATTACCAATGTGCTAAACCCCAAAGTGGCCTTATTTTTTATAGCCTTTTTGCCACAATTTATCGAGCCAAATTTTAGCAAAACTGTGTGGCCGTTTTTGATACTGGGAATTACGTTTATTACTACAGGAACCATTTGGTGTTTGCTATTGGCCATTTTTGCAGCTGCAATTTTTAGAAAACTACAGCAGCGTAAAACGGTGTCGGATTATATCCATAAAATTTGTGGCATTGCCTTAATTGCACTTGGAATTAAAGTGGCTTTTTTTACTAAGGAATAGAAAAAGTTATAAAAATTAATACGGCTTATTTTACCTGCATAATTCCCTAATGCAAATGCGATGTTGTGGGTATAAAGCACTTAACGTATCAGCATCTGCCAGTTCAAAATCGGCAAAATTAAAACCCGGCGCAACCGTACAACCTACAAAGCAAAACTTACTATCAGTAGCGGGGCGGCTGGCAAACCAGCAATTCGCTGGCACCACATATTGAAACAATTGTCCGTTTGTAATATCATTGCCCAACATAATTTCATCAAGCGTGCCATCCTGCTGCAACACATAAACAACTAAAGGATCACCTGCGTAAAAATGCCAGCACTCATCACTTTTAATACGGTGAAATGCAGAAAAATTTCCTTGTTCCAATAAAAAATAGATAGCAGTTGAAAAAGCCCTGCTTCCACTAAATCGTTCAGGTAGATGATCTGCATCAATCTGTTCCCTGCATTGGTAAGTTTCTTTGTACCAACCCCCTTCCGGGTGAGGTTGCAAATTATAAAGCGCTATTAATTGCTGTGCAGTAACCATGTAAAAATGTAAGATTTAAAATGTACGGGTTAAATATTCTGTTGGTGAGACTTACCATTTTTTATTGCAGGCAGTCATGAATAAATAGTTACCACCCAATTCCATAATCTTCTCCGTGGTTACTACTGCCTCCCCAAAAACTTCCATGCTTCCAATCGAACCAAATAGCATTGATGGGGCCACTGGTGCGGTCATCAAACGACAACGTGTAGCCCATTTGCCGTAATTCTTTTCTAACCCATTCAGGAGTGTTGTCATGCAATAATAAATTACCCGGTCTTGGCTGCCTGTCTTCGGTTTTTGTGCCGCCCAAAGAAAGCCACAATTGATTGCTGTTGATATTGGCAGCTTCGCAGGCTTCCTGCACATTCATTCCAAATTCAGTTATGTTTAAAAAAAACTGTAACAGGTTTTGGTCCTGCGTATCGCCGCCTTGTACGCCGAATGCTAAAAATGGTTTGCCATCTTTCAATGCAAGTGTGGGTGTTAACGTAACCCTTGGTCTTTTCCCCGGCTCCATCACATTAAATGGGTTGAGGGTGGAATCCAATACAAAACTTTGCAGGCGCTGGCTCATACCAACTCCTGTATTACCTGCAATGCAAGCGGGCAACCAGCCTCCGGAAGGTGTAATGGAAACTACCCATCCCTCGGCATCTGCTGCTTCAACAGATGTTGTGCCAGCCCATAACCGTTCCATGTAGGCCGCATCTGCATCTGCTCCCGGGGCTGCAATCAGTGCTACACCTCTCACATCATGTGCAGGCACAAAATCCGATTTTTTATTACTGCTGCTGTCAAATGAAAAACCTCTTTTCTTTAAAAGACCGAGGTAAGGATTTGTTTTCCCCTCAAAAGGATAAGGGTCACCGGGGCCGGCATTCGGGTTATTATTGTCAAAGGAAATGGTTGCGGCTCTTTGTTTGGCGTAGGCTTTACTCAATAGGCCCTGCATGGGCGAATGGGGTAAAAAGGCAGGATCGCCATAATAAAAATCTCTGTC
>JANYCA010000193.1 GCA_025360525.1 Chitinophagaceae bacterium
TAAGGTTGCATATTCAACAAAAGAAATTTTCTTTTTTAAGGGATAATACCTGTCTGTATTTTTATATGCCAGCTGCATTTCCCTTTTGTATTCTATAGCCGTTTTATCTTTAAAAAGTTTAGCCAGTGAATAGCTTAAAGAATCGATGTTATTTTTAAAGCGTCCGCCATTTTTTTCTCTTAGGCCATCTGCACCAAAATCTACATATACATCAAAAATGGGAACCGAAGTGCTGAGCATATTTCCATCTTCGCTATAAATAGTTCCCCTTTCTGCAAGCAATGGCATAAATTTCTGGTGAAGGCTGTCACCCATACTCATCCAATATTTGCCCTCTGCCTGCTGAATATAAATTGCCTTACCCAGCACTATTAAACCCAGTACTACCATCCCCAAAAAACAGAGATAAACCCGCCACAATATGTCTTTTTTTACATCCATACCCCAGCTCCATCTACGGAGTTATTATTTTTTATTTTCCTGAAACAAGCATTATTAATTCTAATCATCATCGTTGTGTCACTCACTTGTACGGCATACCTTTTTTTGATCTTTATCCGCTTATTTTTCCTTAGGCTCGTCTCTTAACACAGTAGGCGCCTCGGTTAATTCTTTTAATCCCAATGGTTCTACTGCTTTTGCCAGCTCACTTGCCTTGCTTCTGAATATTACTTCGCTCCTGATGGTTTTATATTCGTATTCCAGTTCCTTTATGTGCTTTTCCGACGTTGCAATCTTCCTGGTTAGTTTATCTGCAAAGTGGCCATTGAATATGTATAGCACTGCCAGCATTGCCAAAAACAAAAAGAAAGGAATGTTCTTTACCACCCATTGATGGTTGAGAAATCTTTTCCAGTCTATTTTTTGAACAGGTGCTTCCTGCTGTGCACTGGTTAATTCCGCCATATTATCAATCAATTTTCTTTGAAACCTTTTTTAAATAGTGCCGATTGCAAATCAATTTCACTCATTCGTTGTCTACTCTTTTTTCTGCAACTCTTAGTTTTGCACTCCTGGCCCTGGTATTTATTTTACATTCTTTCGGTGAAGGTGTTATTGGTTTTTTTGTAATTATAGTGAACGGACTTACCGGTTTGTTACCAAATACATCTGCTGGCTCAGGCTCATCCATGGTACCGGTTTTAAAAAAAATTTTTACAACTCTGTCTTCCAGCGAATGAAACGTAATTACTGCTATTCTACCACCAGGTTTTAACAAGCCCGGCAATTGCTGCAACAATTCATTTAAAGCGCCTAATTCATCATTAACCTGTATGCGAAGTGCCTGAAACAATTGTGCAAAATATTTTTGGGGGTTACCCATTACCACCGGCTGTACAGCCTGCTTTAATTCTTTTATAGTGGTAATGACAACTATTTTTCGTTGCTGCACAATTGTTTTGGCCAATGTTTTTGCATTGGTTACTTCGCCATATTGTTCAAACATTTTATGTAACTGCTGTTCTGACAATTCTTTTAGTACATCAGCTGCTGTCAATTTTTGCCGTTGATCCATGCGCATATCCAGTGCTGCATCAAAGCGAAAAGAGAACCCTCTTTCAGCCTCATCAAACTGATGACTTGAAACGCCCAGATCTGCCAAAATCCCATCTACCTGCGTAATTTTATGCAACCGTAAAAACCGCTGTATGTGACGAAAGTTTTGAGGTACAAAAATCACCCGGCTATCTGCAGGCAGATTTTTTATAGCGGCTGCATCCTGGTCAAAAGCAACAAGGCGGCCGTTTTCATTCAGCCTTTCCAAAATAAGTTTGCTATGCCCACCACCGCCAAATGTGCAATCCACGTAAATGCCTGCAGGCTTTATTTCCAATCCATCCACCGCTTCCTGTAATAAAACCGGAATATGGTAATTGGAAGCTTCTTGCTGCTGTCCATTCGGTGTTATTGGTAGGTTAGTGCTCATACGGTTAGTTATGCTGCCCGTTGTTGCCTCCCATTACATCATTGGCCAGTATGCTGTACGATTCCGGCGAAAAAGATTCAAAGAACTGTTTGTATTTTATTACATCCCATATTTCAATTTTGTCCACAGCAGATACCAGTACGATATCTTTCTCTAATCCGGCATATTCCATCAATGCTTTCGGCAATAACAACCTGCTGGCACTATCCAGTTCCATTTGAGTAGCGCCGTTTAAAAAGTAGCGGCGGAATGTTCTTACTTTTGGATCAAAATCATTCAGCATGCTCACTTTGGTAAATATTGGATCCCATGTTTGTTTTGGGTATAACACAAGGCACTGTTCTGTACCCCTGTTTATTACAAATTGGGTAGCAGCATCTCCTGCCAGCTGTTTTTTAAAACCTGCTGGTAATAGAAACCTTCCTTTGGCATCTAACGTAACCTCAAATTCTCCCAAAAAACCAATCATTTACAATGCGTTATTCAATGTGAAATAAATATTACCACAAAATAACACTTTTTCCCACTTTCTTATCAAAAATAGAAAAAACATTTTTGTCCACATCTTTGTATGGCTTACCAGCATTGCCAATGAGGGCCTTTTACCTAAATTTCTACGTGGATAGCATGTGAATAACGGTGGATAACCTGTGAATTATCCCATAATGCAATTACAATTGTAAAAAAGTGCGTGGGTACTTTTTGATATTTACTGCGATTTTTGGGTGGATCGTAATTTAATTAACGGTGGAGCTACTTATTTAATGAGGAGTTTTTCCAAATCCAATTGAAATGCCTTTATCTTGATTCCGTTTTCTAAAAAGAAAAATAATCAACTACAAGCTGTATGCTAAAGGACAATAAAAAGCTGGTGACAAATAGATTAGCTATTTGGCCAATGGCATAGATATAAAAAATGTACTTCCTTTTCCCAGTGTACTTTCTGCTTTAATAATGCCATGATGGGCATCTATCATTGTTTTTACATAACTCAACCCGAGACCAAATCCTTTTACATTGTGGAGGTTGCCAGTGTGCGCCCTGTAAAATTTTTCAAAAATGCGGCTTACGGTTTCTTTGCTCATTCCAATACCATTGTCTTCTATTTTTAACAGAAAATGCTTACCGGTATTATTAGTTGTTAGTTTTATAACCAGGTTATCCTGAGAATACTTAACAGCATTATCTAACAGGTTGCTTACAAGATTGGTGAAATGAACTTCATCTGCCATCAGCAGATCTTTTTCGGCTTCCATATTCACCTCAAGGCGCCCCTTTTTTTCTTCAACCTGTAAATGAATATTATTAAGTGCACTAGTAATTAAATCGTGTGCATGCAACATTTTCAAATTGAGTTGAACTTCCTGCTTATCCAGCAAAGCAGCCTGCAGTATGGTTTCTACCTGCTTATTCATGCGCTTGTTTTCTTCCTTTATGATACGGGTAAAGTACTCCATTTTTTCCCGGTTACCGATTACCTTCTCGTTTTTTAAAGCATCTACCGCAAGCGAAATGGTCGCCAGCGGCGTTTTAAACTCATGCGTCATGTTATTGATAAAATCAGATTTAATTTCACTCAATTTTTTCTGTTTTAGCAATGCTCTTACGGTTAAAAAAAATGCAGCTACAATAATTACAGTAAATAATATGGCCCCTATAATAAACCAGGTCATGGAGTTCCAGATAAAGTTTTTTGCATGTGGCACTGTAATCATCAACAATTCTTGCGGCGATATTCCCTCCGAAAGGCTGCCACCCGGCGATTCCAATTGTATCACATGCATTTTATTGTTGGCAGAATCGGAGTATAGCTTAAAAAAATTTTCGGACTGAATTTCTTCGCCCATTAATGTAGTAGGTATAATGGCAAATTCAAAGGGTACTTTTTTTAGTCCCTTTTTATCAAAAGCGGCCCGGATAATTCCTCTTATTTCGTCTTTTGAATAGCGCTTAACGATGGTTGGTTTAAAAATTTCAAGCTGTAATTTTTCGCTTGGGAAAAAGCCATTATTCTTTTTCATCATCGGCACCAGGTTTCCCTTTTGCTCCATCAAATCTTCTGCAGCCTGTGTGGTAGCAACGCTTACATGATCATTAAACTTTTGCTCTTCTGTTTCCAGTGATCCCTTAATCCACAGAATTTGAAAAAAAATAATGCCCAGCAACGATAGCAAAATCAATATAGTAATAATGGGGAAAATTCTCTTCATTGTGAAGCAAAGGTATATGAGTTAACTGCTGCAAGATTACACCTAATCTTTAAAAATAAATTTTAACGAAGGTTTAGACTATTAATTATGATCAAAAATTCAATGAAAAATTACACTTGCAAAACAAAATAAGCAATAACTTTAGAAGTATGATTTTACCTACTTCCGGAATATTGTTAATTGCAGACCCTTTTTTAAAGGATCCGAATTTTATGAGGTCGGTTGTATTTATTTGTGAACACCAGGATGAAGGCACATTTGGATTTGTTTTAAATAAAAAATTTGAACAAACCATGGACGATCTTATTACCAATTTTGATGGCTTCCCTATTCCTGTCTATTATGGAGGCCCGGTTCAAAATGATACGATACATTTTGTACATCAATACCCGGAAGAAATACCCGGAGGCAAAGAAATAATGCAAGGCATTTATTGGGGCGGAGATTTTAATGTTCTCACAAAAATGGTAAAAAACCATACCATTGATTATAATAAAGTTAGATTTTTTATTGGCTACAGCGGATGGAGCAAAGGCCAGTTATCTGAAGAAATTGCGGAAAAAAGCTGGCTAACGGTAGATGCAACAGCGCCGCTTGTTTTTCATCAAAAACCAGACGATATCTGGAAAGACAGTCTGAAACATTTAGGCGGTGATTACGAAATGATGATCAATTACCCGATAGACCCCCAGCTAAATTAGCCCATATTTTATTGTACAGTTTCAGTCTTGCATGCGGCATTCTTTTTCTTTCATTGCAAATGTATTTAGCTACAAAACAAGGGCAATTAAACTTTGAAACACAAATAATTTCACCTTGTTAAAATTGCTGCATTTTTCTTTTCTATATTCATAAAAAATTATCATTTGCTATACCGAATTCTTAAAATAGTTGCACGTCTCTTCCTCCCTATCTTTTGCAGAAATATCCGGATTAATAACAGCGAGTTATTGAAAACGAAAGGGCCTGTGTTGTTGGCCGCAAATCATCCCAACTCATTTTTAGATGCCATTATTTTGGACACTTTGTTTGAAGAACCTATTTACGCTTTGGCAAGAGGTGACGCTTTTAAAAACAAAATATCGGATGCAATTTTAAGGTCCTTGAAAATGCTACCTGTTTACAGGGAAAGAGAAGGCACAGGAAATCTCCAACTCAACTACAGCACCTTTGATGATTGTATTAACATTTTTAAAAAGGAAGGTATTGTATTGATTTTCTCTGAGGCTTTGTGCGAAAACGAATGGCATCTTCGCCCCCTAAAAAAAGGAACTGCAAGATTAGCCGTTGCAACCTGGCAAAAAGCTATCCCGGTAAAAATTTTATCCGTTGGCATCAATTACAGCAGCTTTCATTTGTTTGGTAAAAATGTACACATCAATTTCGGTTCATTTATTGAACAAGGTAATTTTTCAACCATCAACGACGATGAATCTGGCAAAAACTTAAATGCCATTACCAATGCAATACAACAACAGTTGCAGGTGATGGTGTATGAAATTGATAGCAGCGATAAGGCAAAACAAGCTTCCTCGTTTGAAATAAAAATAAGCGCTCTAAAAAAAGCAGTACTTGTTATACCTGCTATACTTGGCTATTGTGTACACTTCCCCTTATACTTTCCGCTACAAAGAATAGTGCAAAAAGCAGCTTTTAAAACCGGCCACTACGATTCAATAATAGTAGGCAGTTTAACTATACTATATCCATTCTATTTGTTGTTGCTGGCACTACTCTGCAACTTTATTGCCGGAGATTTCTGGTGGATAACTGCATTTATTTTGCCACCATTTTTTGCCTGGAGTTATGTGCAATTAAAAAAACAAACCGATTAATAGATTGTAAATTTCGATGTATTTTACCAATTACCATTTTAGTAAAAATTTACAATTTTAGACCGCAACTGGCATTCGTATTTCAATTGTATGAGGTTGATAACTGCCTTATCCAAATTTGTTTTTACCAATAAATAATCTATTACATTAGACGTACCGGCAACCATTTTTGAAGTGGCATAACCCAACGATTGTTGCAATGCTTTAATTTGCTTTTCGGTCAATAAAATTCGTTCAGCAGCAATCCGTAGATTTTGAATGGATTGCTCCACAGCATTTTGCAACTGATTTTTTACAGCAATCTCCTGTGCATTCAGGCGTTGTATATTGGCTGTGGCGTTGGCTTTCCTGAACTTTGCCTGCAATCCGTTTAAAATTGGAATGCGTAGCGACACCCCTGCACCTGCATTAATATTGGCATCCAACTGATTGAAATAAGTAAATGGCTTTGTAATGCCATTTTTAATGCTTTGATTTTCCTTCAGGAAGTAATCACTACCGCTAACGGTGATAAAACTGGAGGTAGAAGTAGCAACCGAATTGGTAAATGTTCCATCCGGCACAAACAATGTTTTGGCAACAGATGAAGAATACGTGGTACCAGCATAACCATACAAAGACAAACTGGGAAAGTAATATGACCGGGCAATTTTTTTATCCAACTCAGCCGCATTTTTGCGTAACACTACACTTTTTATATCCGTAAAAAATTGAGTGCAGCTTTGTAAACAGTTGCTGCCGCTGGCAATTCCGTTAAAGCCAATAAGCCAGTTTCGGATGGTGGCACAAACGAAATTGAACTGCTTTCCGAATAATTCATTGCAAGTAATAGATCAAGTTTACCCAATTCAAAATTATTGATTGCATTGGCCAAATTAATTTCTTCCGTAGCAATTTGCGTTTGCAAATCGGCTAGTTGCGATTCGGCAATTACACCAGCGGCCAATCTTTTTTCTGCATTGGTAAATTGCTCTTTGGTTGTATTTAATTGCAACCGAATAGCTTTGATTATTTTCTGGTTGCTAACCGCCTGCAAAAACAACCTGGTTACAGAAAGCACCAATAAATTTTTTGCAGCTTCGTTATCACTTTCAGCCGCATACAAGTTGGCTTTGTTTCTTTTAATGGTATTGGTAAGCTGCATTCCGCTAAATAAATTCATGTCGAGATCTAATCCGTAAGAACCTGTCTTAATGGTTTGATTGATGAACTGGTTGCTAAAAGGATCAAAGCTACGCCCGGTATTCTGTCCCTGCCGTACACTTACATTTAGATTGGGTAACCGCTGCATGTTGGCTTGCTGCAAGGTAATACCAACGAACTTTTGCTGGTATGCTGACTCTTGAATTTGCTGACTGTTTTTTAAAGCCATATTAATGCAATCTGTAAGGGTAAGTTGTTGTTGGCTATGCAAATTACCAAAAGAGAGGATAGTGATCATCAGTAAGAAAAAATATTTCATCGTAATTTTTACATCCCTAAATTCAACTGCTATGCCAATGTAAAAACCCCTGCTATCACAACGTTTCAGCAAGGGCTTTACTTTTTACTGTTCGATTTTGAACACTGCATTGTACACTACTGAACAACTAGCCCATCTTTAAGCCTGATAATGCGGTTGCCATAAGTGGCATTGTGTTCACTATGCGTTACCTGCACAATGGTTACCTTTTCCTGTTCATTTAATTTTTTAAACAACTCCATTATTTCTGTTGCCTGCTCGCTGTGTAAATTACCTGTTGGTTCATCTGCAAAAATCACTTTTGGATTACCTGCAATAGCCCTTGCAATACCTACCAACTGCTGTTGGCCGCCAGATAATTGAGATGGAAACAAATCTTTTCTGCCAACAATATTGAACTTGTCCAGCAGTTCTGCCACCCGGCTTTTTCGTTCAGATGAATTGAGGCCTTTATACAACAAAGGCGTTTCAATATTCTCATACACCGTTAGTTCATCAATTAAATGATAGGCCTGAAAAACAAAACCAATCTGGTTGCGGCGCAGTTCCGTTCTTTTCTTTTCTGTAAGATGAGAAACGTTTTCGCCGAGGAATAAATATTCTCCGTCATTGGGTTCTTCCAACAGCCCGAGAATATGCAGCAGTGTTGACTTTCCGGAGCCTGATGGTCCCATGATGGAAACGAATTCTCCTGCTGCAATATCGAGGCTAATGTCGCTTAACACGTATGCCTTTCTTGAACCGGTGTTGTAGTACTTGTAGCTTTTTTTTAGTTGTATCATTGTTTGTATTTTGTCCCGGGGTTGCACCCCGGGTTACTCATATTCAAGTCCTTCGGACTTGGTGGCAAGGTCTAATAAATCTTGAATTAAAAAACATCCACTCCAAGCCACTCAGGACACACCCTTAAAATCTCAGGCTCTTGCCCTTCTCCCCCTTGGGGCTGTGGGCTTTTACTCACTCTTCAAACTCTTCATCGGGTTCATCAATGCTGCTTTTATAGCCTGGTAACTTACCGTAAATAAGGTGAGCACTATTGCAGCAAAAGCAGCCAAAACAAACACCCACCAACTAATAGAAATCCGGTAGGCAAAACTTTGCAGCCATGTATGCATAGCCCACCACGCAACAGGAAATGCAATGATGCAGGCGATCAATACCAATTTTAAAAACTCCCTGGATAGCATATTTGACACCTGCGTAACTGTGGCGCCCAATACTTTTCGGATACCAATTTCTTTGGTGCGCTGCTCTGCTGTGTAGGTTGCTAAACCAAATAAACCAAGGCAGGCAACAAAGACGGTAAGCACAGCAAAAATACTAAGGATACGTCCGCTTTTTTGTTCTGCCACATACGTTTTATTGTACAGTTCATCCATGAAAGCATATTCAAATGGCTCATCTGTATTATAATTTATCCATTGCTGTTTCATAGAAACCAACAGCCCGGCAATATCAGCAGTTTTTACTTTTACCATCAGACCCCATTGAGGATTTAGGGTCATCAGCAAAGGGGTAATCGTTTCATGCAGCGAACGAAAATGAAAATCTTTAACCACACCAATTACAGTATAGGTTGCTTTATTAGCGTCATTATCTTTCATCCATACAATCTTTTCTCCCACTCCATCGCCCTTTAATTCAAAAGCTTTGGCAGCGGCTTCGTTGATGATTACAGCTGAAGAATCGGTTGAAAAATCGGTTGAAAAATTTCTACCGGCAGCCATCGTTATTCCCAGCGTTGGAATGTACTGCTCATCTACATCATACCTAACAATTTTCATTATCTGGTTTTCTTTCCCTTCTGGATACACCAATGAATTGTTATTATTACTGGGACCGGCAGGTTTATAGGCCGAAATAGTTACGTTTACTACCCGTGAATCTTTTAATAAATTTTCTTTAAAAACAGTTTCATTTTTACCCAATGCCCATGAGTTAGGCAACACCAGCAACTGCTCTTTGCTGTAGCCCAGTTTTTTGCTTTGGATATAATTCATTTGCTGGTATACGATGATAGTTCCAACGATTAAACTGATAGAAATAAAGAATTGAAATACTACCAATCCACTTCTTAAACCAAGGCTTTTGGTACTTGCACTAAGTCGCCCTTTTAGAGTAGCGATCGGGTTAAAAGAAGATAGAAAAAAAGCCGGATAAATACCAGCAAGCAACCCTACCGTTATCCCAAGTATCAGCAATTGCAACATTGGTTGGAAGCTATATCCAATATGTAAATTTTTACCTGATAAATCATTGAATACAGGCAACGCCAATTGAATCATTACATAAGAAAACAATAGTGCAATGAAAGACAAAAGAAAAGATTCCGCTAAAAATTGTTTTATCAATTCAAACTGTCCTGACCCCATCACTTTTCTTACTCCAACTTCTTTGGCTCTTTTGGATGCACCGGCAGTGGAGAGGTTGATGAAGTTGATGCAGGCAATCAGCAGCATAAAAATTGCAATGGCACTAAATATATACACATACTTTATATCGCTGCCAGGCTCTAATTCAGCAGTACTATCCGCATGAAGGTGAATATCTTTTAGGGGCTGCAATGCAAAACCGAGTGAATTGCCCTTCGTTCTAAATTGAGTTAAACTCATACCCATTGACCTTGCTATCTGAGGCCCCATATATTTCTCCACCATGGCGGGCAACTTTGCTTCTAAATTTTTATAGTCATATCCATCCTGCAAAACGAGGTAAGTAAAAAAATTAGAAGTCATCCAACTGTCAGATGCAGCCTCGCTGTCGCCAGTCATCGACCCAAACATATTAAAATGAAAATGAGCATTGGAAGGAATTGCTTCTATAACTCCGGTTACTTTGTACAATGTATTTCCATTGGAAAACTGGATGGTTTTACCAATAGGTTCTTCATCACCAAAATACTTATGGGCCAGCATTTGGGTAATTACAATTGTATTGGGTTCCAGCAATGCCGAGGCTGCATCGCCTTTTAAAAAAGGAACTGTAAATACCTGAAAGAAATTGGGATCAACAAAAGCAAATAATTCCTTATTATACTTTTTGCCATTGTACAAAATTTTAGACCCGCCTGTATTTCTTAATCTCGTTACAGCCGTAACTTCCGGATAATCATTTTTTATGGCTGCGGCAGTTGGCGGCATTACACTTGCTTCATTTATTTTGCCACTATTAATGCTGGCTTTAAAAAGCACCCGTACAATTTGATCGGCCTTGGTATTAAAACCATCATAGCTCAATTCATCCTGCACAAATAGCATGATAATAAAACAAACAGAAATGCCTGTTGACAAGCCAAGTAAGTTGATGATTGAAAACGCTTTATTTTTAAGCAGATTCCGCCAGGCCGTTTTAAAATAATTTTTCATCATGTTTTTATCGTTGTGTGATTTTTACTTAGCCCCGGGGTTGTAGCCTGGGTTATTCATATTCAAGTCCTTCGGACTTGGTAGTAACGTTTATAAAATCTTGAATTAAAAAAACATCCACTTTCAACTACTCAGCAAACAACCTATAATTTTAGTTTCTTGCCATTCTCCCCTTTGGGGCCGGGGGCTGCATCTTCTTCCAGCTACTCAGCAAACACCCTATAATTTTAGTCTCTTGCCCTTCTCCCCTTTAGGGGATGAGGGCAAGTTGGTGCGGCCTTTTACTCCGCCTTCAAACTCTTCACCGGGTTCATTAATGCTGCCCTGATGCTTTGAAAACTAATGGTAACAAATGCAAGCAGCATCATACAAAGACCCGCAGTAACGAATACTTGCCAGGATATGCCAATTCTATAAGGAAAGTTTTTTAACCACAAATCATTTGCATACCATGCAAACGGAATGGCAATAACAAATGCAACCATAACCAATTGTAAAAAATTGGAAGAGAGTAAGCTCACTACACTTTGCACGCTTGCACCCAGTACTTTCCTTATGCCAATTTCTTTGGTTCTTTTTTCGGTAGATAAAATAGAGAGGCCAAACAAACCAATGCAGGAAATGAAAATAGAAAGAAAGGCTGCAAAGCTGATGATCTCTTTCCACTTGGCTTCTTCCTTATAATTATTTTTATTTTCAACATCCATAAAGGCATAACTATAGGGCTGCAATGGAAATGATTTTTTGAAACTTGATTCAATAAATTTTACTGCAGTTGCAGTATTGTTTGAATCAACCTTAATCAGCATTTGCCCTATGCCGTATTTGGGATGAGCTACCAAAAGCATTGGCGTAATTTTAGTTTGTAATGCTTCAAAATGATAATCCTTCACCACGCCCACTATTGTCACTTTTCGGTTATCCCAAAAAAAATCGACCTGCTTTCCGATAGGATCATTCCAACCTACCTGCTTTGCAAAAGTTTCATTGATTATAGCAGATTGGGTGGAGTCGCCAGGAAACCCTTCGAGCAAATTCCTTCCTTTCACCAAAGGAATTTCGAGAGTCTTTAAATACTTCTCATCCATGCGCTTGTAAGCAAATTCTATTTCTTTGCCTTCGGCCTTTGCAATTGTTACATTAAATCCACTATTAGAACCTGCCACTAATTTTATAGCCGGTTGCTGAGCTAATTCACTTTTAAAACGATTGATTTTTTCTGCAGCAGTCCCTCTTCCTACATCTACCAGCACTACATTACTATCGTTGTAACCTAAACTTTTGTGAGTTAAAAAATCAAATTGGGCATACACCAATACGGTGGTAATAATTAAAAAAGTGGCTAACGAAAACTGGAAAATAACCAATCCCTTAGTGAGATAATTTTTCCCCGTAAACCGATGTCGATTGTAAATACTTTGCAAAGGATTGAAACCACTTACTACAAATGCAGGATAAAAACCTGCCACCATGCTGGTGGTAAAAAACAACAGAATATAAGCCAGTATTAATTTTGAATCCAGTAAAGCAATAAAACTAAGTTGTTTATTGGCCAATGTATTAAACACAGGAAGCACCAGTAATGTAAGTATAATCGCAAGTATAAAAGCGAGGGAACTCAACAAAAACGATTCGCCCAAAAACTGCCAGATGAGTTGCCTGCGCTGTCCGCCAATAACTTTTCGTACACCAATTTCTTTGGCTCGTTGCAGAGAATGGGCCAACTTTAAATTGATAAAATTAATGCAGGCAATGAGTAAAATGAATAAAGCAATGGCCGATAAAATATAGGAGTATATAGGCTTGCTTTTGCTTTGTACTGCTTCACTCGAAAATGCTGTATCGAGGTGCACCTGCATAAAAGGTTGCAAACTATAATGAACATTGTCTGTAAAATTATATTTTTCACGAGCCATTTTTATTTCATCTTTTGCCTTTGCTAAATAGATATTATCCAACTTAGCTGCCACAGCCTGGTAGTTGGCATTTTTATTCAGCAGTATATAAGTACTCAGGTAAAAGTTAATCCATTCATTACTATTATCATTAAAAGGCAAAACCATATTAAACTTTATGGATGAATTTTGCGGTACATTTCTAGCTATACCGGTAACAGTTTTAGTAATAAATGAATCTTGAAGTTTAAACTCTAACAGTTTACCAATGGCATCTGTGGTGCCAAAATATTTGATAGCCGTTTCTTCTGTAAGCACTACCGAGTTGGGCTCTTTTAATACCGAAGCCGGATTGCCTGCCAGCAATGGGAAAGTAAAAACAGCAAAAAAGTTACTGTCTGCATTGATCACTTCCTGCCCAATTACTTCCGTACCTTTTTTTACATTGCTGTAATCATTTTGCACACGAACAAATGCTTCAACTTCTGCAAGCCCTTCTTTAAAGGCAGGCCCTGATGGAGCATTGCTGATACCCATTTTACGGGTTTCTTTTTCATTACTCATGGTGGTAACCAGGCGGTGCAATTGATTTTTGTTTGCATGAAACTGATCAAAACTTACCTCATCCTTATTGTATAAAACAATCAGCATGCAGCAGGTAAGCCCCAATGCCAGCCCGGCTATATTGATGGTGCTGTACAATTTAGTCTTTGCTAAATTGCGAAACATGATTTTAAAATAATGCTGTAACATAAAAATAATTTAATCTGCTTTTAAACTTTTTAACGGGTTAGCTATCGCTGCTTTGATAGCCTGAAAACTTACTGTAAACAATGCAATCGACATTGCAACCACACCAGCAATGATAAAAATCCACCAGCCAATGTTAGTTCGAAATGCAAAGTCTTTTAGCCATTCATGCATAGCCAACCATGCAATGGGAGCAGCAATTAAAAATGCTATGAATACCAACTTTAAAAAATCTTTGGAAAGCATAGTAACAATATTGGGTACCGTTGCACCCAATACTTTGCGCACACCTATTTCTTTCGTACGTTGCTCAGCCATATAGGTAGCCAATCCAAACAAACCCAGACAGGCAATTAAAACAGCAAGCAAAGCAAAAGTTAATGCTACCTTTCCTACACGTTGCTCTTCCCGATACATGTTATCGAAAGAATCATCGAGAAAAGAATAATTAAAAGGCATACCCGGAGACATTGCTTTAAACTTATCTTCAACTTTTGCAAGCAAGCTTTTAATATCACCCGATTCAACCCGATAGGCCGACATCCACTTGTTATTACCCAATCGCATGCATAGCGGCGCAACATTTTTGCGCAACGATTCGAAATTGAAATTTTTAACTACACCGATAATTGTATAAGCCCGTGTGGGCTTGTCTGGCCCATCGGAATTGTATATTGCTTTTCCAATTGGATCTCCAGGCCCTAAAGATTTTGCAAGGGTTTCGTTGATAATTAAAGCAGACGAATCAGATCCGTATTGCTCAGAAAAATTCCTGCCACTAAGTATTTCCATTCCAAGTGTGGGTATATAATTATAATCAACTCGCCATACCTGCATATTAAAACCATTCTTATCACTCATTACAGCGTCGGTAAAAAATGTTTGATCGTTACGAGATGAGTTACTTACCGGAAGAAAACCACCAAATGAAGAAGCTTTAACTCCTGCCAGTTTTGAAACTTCATTCCTGAAGGTTTCTGCTGTTGATGTTTTCATAGAAGCATTATCAACTACAAGCAGCTGGTCTTTATTAAACCCGGTTTTGGTTGTTTGAATATAATTTAGTTGTTTGTAAATAATGATCGTTCCAATTATGAGAATGATAGACGCTGCAAACTGAAATATGACCAATGAACTACGGAGTGTACTTTTTTTAAACCCAGCATTTATTTTTCCTTTCAACACAGTTATTGGTTGAAAAGATGAAAGAAAAAATGCCGGATACATACCAGCTAATGTACCTACCACAAAAGGAAGTGTTGCTAGAAAAATCATATACTGTGGCTTGAGCAATGTACTCAACTGCATTGCTTTTCCGGCAAGGTTATTAAACCAGGAAAGTGACAACCAGGTAATACCAACCGCTATGAATAAAGCAATGAAAACAGTTATTGTTGATTCAGTAAGAAACTGGCCAATCAAAGACTTTTTTTCTGTGCCTAGTACTTTGCGAATACCAACTTCTTTTGCACGACCGGCAGAACGTGCAGTTGACAGATTCATAAAGTTGATGCAGGCAATCAACAGGATAAAAATAGCAACTGCCGAAAAAATATAAACATACTGGATGTTTCCATTCGCACTCAATTCCACATTGCGTTCGGAGTGAAGATGGATAGCAGTAAGAGGTATTAAAGAATATTCAATCTTATTGCCGCTTTTGGCAAAATCTTCCATGCTTTTAATATTCATAAATTGTTTAGCCTGCGGCAAAATGTACTTATCAATTACTTGTATAAAGTTTTTATTAAAAGCTTTGTAATCAGTTCCTGCTTTAAGTAAAATATAGGTGTGGAAATTATGGCTTAAAAAATTGCCAAACTCATACTCCACATTATCCATTGATAGAAAGAAGTCAAAATTGAAATGGGAATTTTTAGGAATGCCTTTAATAACTGCTGTTACCTTATAAAGCTGTGTTTTGTCGTCTTTGCACTCCATCATTTTACCCATTGCATTTTCTGAAGTAGTAAAATATTTTTTAGCAGTTGTTTCATTAATAACAACTGTATTGGGTTCATTCAAAGCTGTTTTTGTATTACCGATAAGGGAAGGGAATGTAAATACATTGAACAAATTTGAATCTGCATAGGTAACTCTGTCTTCAGTAATAAACTGGGTACCTCTTTTAAATAATTTAGAACCTTCACTGGCATACAGCCTCGTAAAATCTTCTACCTGGGGATAATCTTTTTTGAGTGTGGCACCCATTGGGTCTGCACTTACTGCCATATTTAAATCAGTACCACCAAAACGTATGTCAGAATTAATTCGGTAGATTCTATCCGCTTTTTCATTGTATCTGTCATAACTCAATTCGTCTGTTACATATAAGGCGATCATGATAAAACAGGCTAGCCCTATAGCAAGCCCAATAATATTGATAGCAGAAAAACCTTTTTGTAACCAAAGGTTTCTTAAGGCAATTTTAAAATAATATTTGAGCATGATGATAAGATTTTACGCTGCTTTCAAACTTTTAATTGGATTCGAAATTGCTGCTTTTATTGCCTGAAAAAATACCGTTGATAAGGCTAATACTGTAGCGATAATTCCTTCCAATGCAAATACCCACCAGCCAAAAGAGGGGCTTTAGATTCCTGCTATTTGGAGATATCTTTAATTTTTGTGAATGATAGATTAATAATTGTTTTACAGCTTTTGAGCTTACACATGAAAATTCTCCGTTACCACACGCCCATCAAACAGGTTAACAATTCGATGAGAAAAACCTGCATCGTAAGGGCTGTGCGTTACCATAATGATGGTGGTGCCTTCTTCATTTAATTGCTGCAACAGCTTCATTACTTCTTCGCCATTTTTACTATCGAGGTTACCGGTAGGTTCATCTGCCAGTATCAATTTTGGCTTGGCAACCACGGCTCTTGCAATGGCCACACGCTGCTGCTGTCCGCCACTTAATTGCTGTGGAAAGTGATTGCGGCGATGCATGATATTCATCCGCTCCAATACTGCCTCTACCTTTACTTTTCTTTCTTTAGCTGGCATATCCATATAGATCAATGGCAGTTCTACATTTTCAAAAACGGTGAGTTCATCAATCAGATTAAAACTCTGAAAAACGAAGCCTATATTGCCTTTACGCAATTGTGCCCTTTTGCGTTCGGTCATTTTTGCCACTTCGGTACCAAAGAAATTATAATCGCCACCAGATGGATTATCGAGCAAGCCAACGATATTCAATAAGGTAGATTTACCACAGCCGCTTGGCCCCATGATGGCTACAAATTCGCCTTCTTTAATTTCGAGATTGATGCCATTTAATGCAGTAGTTTCTACCTCTTCGGTAGAGAATAATTTTTGTAGTTCTTTAATCTGAATCATGGTAATTATTTTATGCTGATCTGTTTTATGTTAAAAAAAATATTTAATAAATAAAGGATTATAGTCGTCGTAATATGCTGCTGATTCTGAATGCTTTTCAATAACGAAGCTGGCAGATTTTTTTATTGAAATACCACTTTGAGTAGAAAGGCTTATTAAAATGCCAACCAAAAAAGTTGTCATGAAAATGTATTTTTTGTTACTCATTTTTAAAAGTTTTTAAAAGTTAAAAACGATCCATCTTTATCGTTAAGTTATAGTGAGCTAAAACTCCAGCACTTCATTCTTCCCAAAATTTTCGTACGAACTGGTAATCACTTTTTCACCAGGTTTCAAGCCATCAATCACTTCAAAATATTCAGGATTGCGCCGCCCTAAAGTGATCGTTCTTTTGGTTGCTCTTTTTCCGCTAGCATCCATCACATACACCCAGTTACCACCCGTTTCAGAAAAAAAGCCACCTACCGGAATTAAAATTGCTTTTGATGATTTGCCCAGCTCCATTCTGATAGAAGCAGATTGGCCACGGCGGATGCCATCCGGAGTTTTTGCAGCAAAAGTCATATCCACTTCAAACCTGCCGGACTTTACTTCAGGATACACTTTTGAAATAGTAAGCTCATAGTTTTGTCCGGTAAATTCCATTGTACCTTTAAGCCCTACAAAAATGCGGCTGATATAATGTTCATCAACACCGGCCCGCATTTTAAAACCGTTGAGATCATCTATCTGGCCAATATTTTGCCCCGCAGTAATATTGCTTCCTACCTCTGCCTCAATTGATGATAAAAGCCCGCCAACTGGCGCTTTCACTGTAAGATTGCTTAGGTTCTCTCTCATCAGTTGCAGGTTGCGTTGCGAATTTTGCAAAGTGCCTTCCAGTTGTTTTATCTGCAGCACCGAGTTTTGTTCCTGGTATTTTTGCGATGCTACTTCAATGTCTTTCTGGTTGGAAAGTTTTTCAAATTCCCTTTTCGTCTTATAAAATTCCTGATCGCTAATCACTTTGTCTTTGTGTAATTTTTCATTTCTATCATAATTATCTTTTGCCTGCGACAATTGAAAATCCACTTCATTTAAAGTTCTCTTCAGCGTAAATTTATCTTGCTTCAGTCGCAACCTCGTATTTTGAAGTTCATTAATTAATCGGTTGATTTCAGTTTCCTGTTGCACAAATTCCATCTGAAGGCGGTTATTTTCAAGGCGTAAAATAATATCCCCTTGCTTTACTGTATTTCCTCCTTCAATCACTTTCTCTTTTACATAGCCTCCTTCAATAGCATCTATGCGATATGTTTTGATGGGTTGCACCACTCCGCTCACTGCAATAAATTCATCAAAAACGCCCTGAGTTACATCAGATACGGTAATCTTTTCCTTATCAACATTCAGCTTGGTTCTTTTATCCGCAAATGCCAGTTGATACAGCAAAAAGCTGCTTCCCAAAACGCCAGCAGCAATCCAAAGTATCCTCTTTGCTGTCCAGAATTTCTTTTCAATTTTTTTATCCATTGTATTTAATATTATTAGCTGTAAGCAGTATGCCAATAGGTATGCCAAAGAGTAAAAGCCTTAACCAGCATCAGTTACATCAGTTTACATCATTTAAAGTGTCCGATATCGAACACAGGAGTGTACAGCAGCGAACAGAAAGGAGCGGAATTGTATGGACTGATGGCTTATATGATGCAACGTCTCAAATACAGGGATTGCACCCTGGGTTACTCATGTTGAAGTCTTCCAGACTTCTGAGGGATCATCTTGGTAGCCCCGGGGTTGCACCCTGGGTTACTCATGTTGAAGTCTTCCAGACTTCTGAGGGATCATCTTGGTATTCCCGGGGTTGCACCCTGGGTTACTCATGTTGAAGTCTTCCAGACTTTTGAGTGAAATAGCTTTTTAAATCCTTTTAGTTTTATTAGCTTGCTTTTAAATATTTTCACTTAATAAAAATTGCCAAATGGGTACGCACAAGCAAATTTATTATCAGATTGTGTTTGGCACCAAACACCGGCTACCAACAATTGCAAGGGAGCATGACGAATATTTGTACAGGTACATTTCTGGAATTATCAAAGAAAAAAAATGTCATCTATACCGCATAAATGGTATTGAAGACCATATCCATATCGTATCTGACCTGCATCCAACTATCAGGCTGAGCGATTATGTAAAAGATATAAAAGTAGCCAGTAATGAGTGGATTAAAAACAGTGGATTGTTTCCATTATTCTCTGGCTGGGCAGATGGTTATGGGGCTTTCACTTATTCAATCAGAGAAAAAGACATGATCATTAATTATGTAAAAAATCAGAAAGAACACCATCTACATGAAAACTTTTATAATGAGTACAAAAGATTACTTATAGAAAATGGAATTGAGTTCGACGAAAAATACATGTTTGAATAATAGCAACAATTAACGCAATCACTCCCAAGTCCGAAGGACTTGAATATGAGTAACCCAGGGTGAAACCCAGGGATAAAAAAAACAACATGACCTCAACCTTACAGGGAAAAATATTAATAGTAGATGATGATGCAGGCGTACTGAGTGCAGCCAACCTGTTGCTTAAAAGGCATTTTAAACAAGTAGATACCGAAAAAAATCCGCTGCGTATTCCCTATTGGGTAAACAGTGGCGGATATGATGTGATATTGCTTGATATGAATTTTACCCGTGACCTTAGCAGCGGGAAAGAAGGTTTTGAATGGCTGGATAAAATCCTGGATCTTGATCCAAGCATTTCTGTAGTATTGTTTACCGCTTATGGTGATATTGAAATGGCGGTAAGGGCCATCAAACTGGGTGCAAAAGATTTTGTATTAAAGCCCTGGCAAAATGAAAAATTAATAGATACTTTAAAAAATGCGCTTGCTATTGCGCAAGAAAATAAAGCTGCTAAAGTAATGCTGCCCGATAATAAATTAATGAAGCAAACCAGCCCTTTGTCCGAGCATCCGTTTATTGGAATCAGTGAACCCATTCAACATATTTTAAACACTATTGAAAGAGTTGCCATCACCGATGCAAACATCCTGATTCTTGGCGAAAACGGCACTGGAAAGGATTTAGTGGCAAAAAATATCCACCAGCAATCTTTAAGAAAAGACAAACCTTTTGTAGCGGTAGATCTTGGAGCCATATCAGAAAGCCTGTTTGAAAGCGAATTATTTGGCCATGTAAAAGGTGCATTTACCGATGCTAAAGAAGACAGGATTGGCAAGTTTGAAGAAGCGGATGGTGGCACTATTTTTTTAGATGAGATAGGGAATATCTCTTTACCCATGCAGGCTAAATTGCTGACAGTATTACAAAACCGAAACATTACTAAAGTGGGCAGCAATAAAACAAAATCCATTGATATAAAACTGGTTTGTGCCACCAACAAATCGGTGTACAAAATGGTAGCCGACAATCAATTCCGGCAAGATTTATTGTACCGCATCAATACAATCGAGTTGCAATTACCGCCACTCAGAGAAAGGAAAGATGACATACCATTACTGGCCGATTATTTTGTGCACCTGTACGCAAAAAAGTACAACCGGCCAGTTGCGTCATTGAGTACTGCAGTCATTAAACAAATACAAAAACACCAGTGGCCGGGCAATGTAAGGGAATTGCAACATGCTATTGAAAGGGCTGTAATTTTATCGCAAACAGATACCCTGCAACCGGAAGATTTTAAAGGCTTAAGATTTACGACTGAAAGCAGTAACCTGGTAGAGACATTGCAACTGGAAGAAATGGAAGTGCTGCTGATAAAAAAAGCGATGCAAAAACACAATGGCAACATTACAGAAACAGCAAGGGAATTAGGTTTAACAAGGGCATCGCTGTATAGGAGATTGGAAAAGTATGGGATTTAAAAGCCCCCTGTCCCCCAAAGGGGGAACTTAGGTGGAGGCACACTGAGTAATTTTAAGCAGTTTTTAATTTTAAAAGGGTTCGTTTTTTTTGAGCCAGCCTTTAGAATCTCTATTAAGCTTCATAGGCGTCGCACTCTTGTACAGTAAATCTATATTGAACTAATATCTACAATATAAAATATAAAAAAAGTTATGAAATTGAAGCAAACAACTATTTAATAATAAACCAACAATTTAAGTTCTCCCTTTGGGGGAAAGGGGGCCTTTATCTACAATATTGATAATAAAAAGTCATGAAATTAAAGCAAACAAGTATTTAATAATAAACTAACAATCTAAGTTCCCCCTTTGGGGGACAGGGGGCTTATGATATTCAAACGTTTTGCACTCGGATTAATCTGGCGTATTGTATTCATCATCATGCTATCGGCAGCAATGGCGTATTGCATATTGCAGGAGTACCTTTTTAAAGGCATTACCATCTATTGGCTTGGTGCTGCCTTGCTTTTTATTTTGATTGTTTACCGTGGAGTAAATTTGTTCAACTATGCCAATTCCACCAACCGAAAACTGATACGCTTTTTCGATTCCATACAATACGATGATTTTACCATCAAATTTTCATCAGACAATAAATACGGCAAGAGTTTTCAAGATCTAAACTATCAGTTTAATAAAGTGCTGGATGCATTTAGAAAAATACGGGCAGAAAATGAAGCTAGCCTGCAACTAGTAAATACCATCATACAAAATGTGCAAACGGGTTTACTCCTTTACGACCAGTATGGAAGAATAGAACTGAGCAATGCTGCTGCCTGCAAACTGCTGGGTTTTTACAGATTAAAAAATATTTCAGAATTAAAAGTAAATCATGCGGAGTTGGCGGACAAATTAGCAAATACCGCAGATAAACATTTTTTATACCAAAGCGCCAATGGATTACAAGTAGCGGTAAACTTAGTTGCCATCCGGCTGAATGGTCAAATTAAAAATCTGGTGTCGCTGCAAAATATACAACCGGAGCTACAGGAAAAAGAAGTGGAAGCGTGGCAAAATTTAACCCGTGTACTGCGCCACGAAATCATGAATTCACTCACGCCAATTTTATCATTGATTGGCACCATGAAGCATATTGTAGATAAAGAATTGCCTCCCAATGCCAACGACAATGGCGCTAAAGAAGATTTGCAGGAAGCCCTGCAAACACTGGAAAGCAGGGGCATTGGCATGATCAATTTTGTAGATGGCTACCGCAGTTTCACCAGTATTCCTCCACCCTCTTTCAGCGACGTGGCGATAGATGACCTGGTGCAAAGGCTGATGAATTTATTGCAAGCGGAAATGGCTGCTTCCGGCATAAATTTTAGTTTTGAAAATGCTGCCAACAACAATCATATACAGGCAGATGCAGATCAACTCTCCATGGTATTGATTAACCTGGTAAAGAATGCAAAAGAAGCGCTGAACCATACAAATAATGGCTTAATAAAAATAAAAACCTATACTCAAAATCAACTGGTGTTTATTGAAGTAATTGACAATGGCCCTGGTATAGAACCAGAAGCGATTGAAGATATTTTCATCCCATTTTTTACTACCAAAGAAAACGGTTCGGGTATTGGACTGAGTTTGTCACGCCAGATTATTCAGCAGCATGGCGGCACCATCAAAGTTATTTCAGCACCTGAAAAAGGATGCAGGTTTATAGTAACCTTAAAGGAATTGGGGTAACCGTAAAAAAGCTTACAAAACAAAAAACCCACACTAAGTAGTATGGGCTTTTTTATAGCAGTTAGTGATAGTAATGGTAATTATTTTTGTTCGGCACCTTCAACCAAAACGACTGTTTTGTTATTAAGCACTTCTACAAATCCACTTTTAATGTTGTATAAGGTGGTGGAAGTTTTGTCCACCAGTATTTTAAGGCTCCCTGCTTTTAAAGCGCTCACCATAGAAGCATGTTTATCTAATACTTCAAACGACCCACTGATACCAGGCAATTGTACGCCATACACTTCGCCGCTGAATATTTCTTTTTCTGGTGTTAAAATTTCGAGTGTCATGCCCCTGTCCCCTAAAGGGGGAACTTGATTTGTTGGTTAATGATTAATTTCAAATTATCTTCAGTTCATTCGCTTCGATAAAAGCTCAGGATTGATATTCAGTACAAGTGTGATTAAAAATCTTTTATACCAAAAAAGATTTTTAACAAACAACTGTTGCCAATGAAGCCTAATAGAGATTCTAAGGCCTGGCTCAAAAAAACTTACACTTATAAATTTAAAAACTGTTTCAACTTACTAAGAATACCTCGTCCTAAATTCCCCCTTTGAGGGACAGGGGGCTTTACACCGCAGCCGCCATCAACTTCTTTCCCTTTTCAATTGCATCTTCCAGGGTACCTACCAGGTTAAATGCTGCTTCAGGATATTCATCCACTTCTCCGTCCATGATAGCATTGAAACCACGGATGGTATCTTCGATAGGAACCAATACACCTTTTAAACCGGTAAACTGCTCGGCCACAAAGAATGGCTGAGACAAGAAACGCTGAACCCTGCGGGCCCGTGATACAATCAATTTATCATCGTCACTTAATTCATCCAAACCAAGTATGGCGATGATATCCTGTAATTCTTTATAGCGTTGTAAAATTAATTTAACCTTGTTAGCTGTATTGTAATGCTCTTCTCCCACAATTAACGGCGTTAAAATCCTAGAGGTACTATCCAAAGGATCCACCGCAGGATAAATGCCTAAATCCGCAATTTTACGACTCAATACCGTTGTGGCATCCAGGTGGGCAAAAGTTGTTGCCGGGGCCGGATCCGTTAAATCATCCGCTGGTACATAAACCGCCTGTACCGAAGTGATAGAACCGTTTTTTGTTGAGGTGATTCTTTCCTGCATTAAACCCATTTCTGTAGCCAATGTTGGCTGATAACCTACCGCACTTGGCATACGACCTAATAAAGCCGACACCTCAGAACCTGCCTGTGTAAAACGGAAGATATTATCTACAAAAAACAAAATATCTTTTCCTTGTCCGCTGCCATCTCCATCACGAAAATATTCTGCAATGGTTAAACCGCTCAAAGCCACACGTGCCCTTGCCCCCGGTGGTTCGTTCATTTGTCCAAATACAAATGTAGCCTTGCTGTCTTCCAAACCTTTTACATCCACTTTGCTTAAGTCCCAGCCGCCTTCTTCCATACTATGTTTAAACTCCTCGCCATAATTCATAATGCCGGCTTCAATCATTTCTCTCATCAAATCATTTCCTTCCCTTGTACGCTCACCCACACCCGCAAACACCGATAAGCCATTGTAAGCTTTCGCAATATTATTAATCAACTCCTGTATCAAAACTGTTTTACCTACACCTGCACCACCAAACAAACCAATTTTACCGCCTTTTGCGTAGGGTTCAATCAAATCAATTACCTTAATACCAGTAAACAAAATTTCGTTGGCAGTACTCAAATTTTCAAACAACGGCGGCTTGGCATGAATGGGCCGACCACCTACTTTGCTCACCTGTGGCAAACCATCAATCGCATCGCCGGTTACATTAAACAAACGACCTTTAATAGCCTCACCTACGGGCATTGCGATTGGCTTGCCGGTATCAATAACTGTGGTTCCCCTTACCAAACCTTCCGTACCGTCCATTGCAATGGTACGCACGCTATCTTCACCCAAATGCTGCTGCACTTCTAAAACAAGTGTATCACCATTTTCTTTTGTAAGTTCCAAAGCGTTTAAAATTTCGGGGAGGCTGCTGTCGCTGTCAAACTGCACGTCAACCACAGCGCCGATGATTGATTTTATTTTACCGGTATTGGCCATAAATTATATTTTATTTATAAGTAGTCCTTATTTTTGGCGGCAAAGGTAAGGGTTGCGTATTAAAATTTGAAATTTGAAATTTGAAATTTTTGAGACCAGCTTTTGAGCCTTGATTGATCTGCGGTGGCGACGCTCCGTTCAAAGGGAGAATGGCTATTGGGCTGCTGCAATTGGGGTTTCTTTAGTTGGTAAATGGCTTGTTCATTCAGAGTTGAACAGTTGAGAGCTAAATTTAAACCTGAATATTAAATACTCTTTTTACTTCATGCAACCATTCAACTGGTTTGGCACTCCTATATATGTGTATCTTTAGTTGGAAAAAAATCAATGAGTTGTTTTATGAAAATATACCTGCCATTTTTTTTAGTGCTGCTGCTTTTAAGCTGCCGAAAACAAACCATTATATGCACCGGTAATTGTGCTCCCATTACAATAAGTGGAACCACCTTTAATAAAATCAGCAATACAGCACAGCCAAATGTACCCATTTCGTTGGATTGGGCGCAAGCCCGTATTTGCATTTGCAGTCAAAAAAATGTGTTTACCGGCCAATCGGGCAGCGATGGCAGTTTTACCATTACGGCAAATATAGATACCAGCATGTTTAAAAATTATGGCTTAAAGTTGTATGTATCAAAAAATGATGATTTTATAGTTATCAGGGATTCAACTTTTGCAAGCAATGACTCTTACAGATTTTATTCACCTGGTGGCTATCCGCCGGTGCGGCTTAATATTTACCCACAGGCAACCCTCAAAATAAAATTGCAACGCAGCCAAACAGATAATTTTGAGAGCTTTAGTGTAGATCACATTGCTGTTAACGACTATAATACGGTTTCAGACTACTATGTATTTTCTCCAAAGGAAGTAACCGACCGCAATGTGAAAGAATTAACTGTACCAACTGTTGCCGGCGTATTTACCAAAATCATTTCCACCAAAAGAATCAATAGTACACAAAT
>JANYCA010000104.1 GCA_025360525.1 Chitinophagaceae bacterium
GGCTATTTATCAAACTCGTTGGTAAACCCAAAACGCTTTACATTTTTTACACTTTCCATTACAATATCATCCTGGTATTCTTTGTACGCTTCCAACTTGCCGGCTATAGAAGTATCATGCAAAGCTAAAATCTGTGCTGCTAAAATGCCTGCATTTTTTGCGCCATTTAATGCAACCGTTGCTACCGGCACGCCATAGGGCATTTGCAAGATGGACAACATACTATCCCAGCCATCGATAGAATTAGACGATTTTACCGGCACACCAATTACAGGCAAAATAGTATTGGCGGCTATCATCCCCGGTAAATGAGCGGCGCCACCTGCCCCTGCAATTATTACTTTTAATCCACGCTCTTTTGCCTTGGTTGCATATTCACGCAAACGCTCAGGCGTGCGATGGGCAGATACGATGGTAAGTTCGGGCTCTACATCAAATTGTCGCAACATTTCGGCTGCACCTTTCATGATATCGAGATCGCTTTCGCTCCCCATTACTATTCCTACTAAAACGGTTTGTGGTTTAATGGTTGGTATTTGCTCACTCATTTTTAGCTTGTAATTTGTTACCTGTTTTTAAATATTTGAAGACCGTTTTACGAATATATTAATTGATTACGACATGAAGCCGTTATCTTTTATTTGAAATGCAAGATTATACAAATTTTTGAATACCACATTAGAAAACACTTTAGTGCTCAAATCATTTACAATTGTGATTTTAAAAAATCATTCCACTATTTCTCCCGAAAGCAACAATATTTCTGCCTCGGCAATTTTGGCTACAAACTGGGCATTGATGAGCCTTGTTTGTGCATTGGAATAATTAATTTGCCCCTGCCGTAACTCCACTGATGTGATGGATGATTTTTTAAACCGTTCTATATTTATAAAATTATTTTCCTTCACGATTACCAGATTTTCCTGCTCTTTTATTACCAGTTTTAAACCGTAATTGTAATTGGCATAACTGTTTATTAAAGTGCCTTGCAACTGGTTCCGTAATTGCTTTGCTGCAATTTGCTGGTTTTTAATATTTATGTCAGCTACTTTTAACTGCTGCTTTACAACACCGCCCCTAAATATTGGTATGCTAATGCCAAGGGATGCGGAAGGACCGTAGGTTTGATTGAGTAAAATAAATCCACCCCCACTTTTATTTTTGATGAAATTGTAATTACTGTTTAAAGATGCTGTGGGTAAACGATCGGCATTAATTTCCTTTTTTGTTTGCATCAGCACAGCAAGGTTACTTTTTGCCAGCAACACGTCCGGGTTTTGTGTATCAATTTTTTGTTGAATGCCAACGAGGTCAATTGGTTTCGATATGGAAAAACTATCAATTATATCAAAGGCTGTTGATGGATCTCTTGCCAGGATATTATTGAGATTAGTTTTTCCGATAATAATACTGTTATCAATTATCAACAATTCTGTTTCCTGTTCATTAAGGTCAACCTTTGCCTGCAACAAATCGGGCTTGGCACTGCTACCTATATTAAACCTGGTTTCAGCTATTTTAAGACGTTCCTGGTATAAACCGATAACCTCTTTTACTGCACTGGACTGTTGTTTTAGCCTTACGATATTGTAGTAAGCATTAATCAAATTAAAAACAGTTTCATTAACCATTTTTGTAAAATTTAACTGCCCAATTTTTTCCAGTTCTTCCAATCTTTTTTTTGTTGCAAACATGCGCATGCCATTAAAAAACTGCCAGCCTACCGCTACCCCTGCATTAAAATTATTAACCGATGCCCCATCTCTTTTGCTGCTGGTTCCATTCGCCAACTCCTGCTTGATATTGTTTGTAGCCAGCGTTTTATTGGTTGTACCACTTATTACCGGCAAGGCGCCTGCATTACCCCAATTGTTGTTTATTTTACCAATCTCAGTTTCGTTTTTTGCAATTACTACATCAAAATTGTTTTTCAGCGCAAATGAAACGGCTTCTTTTAATGATAATACCGGCAATTGGGCTGCTACAAAAAAAGGTGTGCAGGTTACCAGTAATACAACGGCGTACTTACAATAAAAACCGAAACAATCCTTTTGCATTTTGTGAGCAATCAACCCAACTTTTTTTATTTGGATGGATAAAAAAGCGATCGTGGACAAAAAGGTATTTTTAAGTTGCATAATGAAAGATGCTTTAAGCTGCTGCCGTACAAGAGGGCGACGCAACGATGCTGCACAAGGATTATAAGCCGGGGTCAAAAAAAATAATTTAGGTAATAATTCATCACTCCAATTCTTCATAAACTTTCTTTTTGGATGAAAGGTAAGAGTACATGGCCGGAACAATATACAAGGTAAGCACCAGCGAAAACAAAATGCCACCCACAATTACAATACCCAATGGAATACGGCTGGTAGAGGCATCTCCCAACGATAAAGCAAGCGGTAGTGCGCCAAGGCTCATGGCCAAACTCGTCATTAAAATAGGCCTGAGCCTTGCGGTAGCAGCCTCTGTAACAGCAGGTATTTTTTTACTGCCGGCAAGTAATTTCTGGTTGGCAAATTCCACAATTAAAATGCCGTTCTTGGTTACCAAACCTATCAGCATAATCATTCCTATTTGGGAAAAAATATTAATTGTTTGATCAAATATCCAAAGTGATAAAAGTGCGCCGGCAAGTGCCAGCGGTACGGTAATCATTATTACAAACGGATCGATAAAGCTTTCGAACTGTGCAGATAAAACCAGGTAAATTAATATCAATGCTAGGATAAAAGCAAAGCTGGTGTTACTGCTGCTTTCGGAAAAATCTCTTGACGTACCGGTTAGTGAAGTAGTGAAACTTTGATCGAGTACTTTTTTAGAAATTTCCTGCATTGCCTTAATGCCATCTCCCACTGTTTTGCCCGGCGCAAGACCAGCCGAAATGGTAGCAGATTTATACCTGTTAAAATGATATATGGTAGGTGGCGTACTTTCTTCGATTAGAGTAACCAAATTATCGAGTGAGATTGATTGTCCTGAGCTGTTGCGTACATAAAGTGTGCGAAGATCAGCCGGGTCATCCCGGTCATTTCTTGCCACCTGTCCTATTACCTGGTACTGTTTACCTTCTTTGGTAAAGTAGCCAAAGCGGCGGTTACTAAGTGCCAATTGCAGGGTCTCGGAAATATCCTGGATGCTTACCCCTAATGCACTTGCTTTTAAGCGGTCAATTAAAACTCTTAATTCGGGCTTGTTAAATTTTAAATCTACATCCACACCTTGAAAAACGGGGTTCTTATTTGCCTCGTCTAAAAACTTGGGAAGTTGTAATTTAATTTTCTCGAAATCAACATTCTGAATTACAAACTGCACCGGCAAACCTCCCCTTCTATTTACAGAAATGGTTTGCTCCTGAATTACAAAAGCCCGGCCTTCGGGATATTTATACAAATTTTTGTTTACCATATTCACAATCTCCTGCTGTGAGCGATGTCTGTCTTTGGGATCTACCAGCAAGGCTCTTAAAAACCCTGTATTTACAGATCCTGAACCAGTAAAGCCGGGCGCTGTTACACTGATCAATCCCTTTTTCTCCGGAACAGAATCCTGTACAAATTGTATTAGCTTATCGATGTACCGGTCCATATAATCAAAGGAGGTTCCTTCGGGTGCCGATACAGTAAGCCTGAACTGGTTGCGATCTTCTAAAGGTGCCAGTTCGGAAGGTATTGACCTACCGATAAAATAAATGATCCCAAAACAAGCTGCCACCAGTATCCATGCCATCCAACGGACTTTCATAAAGGCACCCAACGATCTGCGATAGTTGTTTTCCAGTCCACGAAAAAAGGGCTCTGTTACATTATAAAACCAGGAATGCTTGTGTACCTTGGTTGTCATCTTTACGTTTAGTACCGGTGTTAAAGTAAGCGATACAAAAGCAGAAATTAATACGGCACCTGCCACCACAATACCAAACTCCCGAAAGAGCCTGCCAACAAAACCTTGTAAAAAAATAATGGGCAAAAACACAATGGCCAGTGTAATAGAAGTAGCAATAACGGCAAAATAAATTTCTTTGGAACCTTCCCTAGCTGCCTGCCACTTATTCATGCCCTGTTCCATTTTTTTATAAATATTTTCCGTAACCACTATACCGTCATCTACTACCAGGCCCGTTGCCAGAACGATCGCCAGCAGGGTGAGCACATTAATAGTAAATCCACACAGGTACATAATAAAGAATGCACCAATGAGCGAAACAGGAATATCAATAAGCGGACGAATGGCGATGAGCCAGTCTCTAAAAAAAAGGTAAATAATAAGTACCACCAGTATAATTGCTATCAACAGCGTTTCCTTTACTTCTGAGATGGAGCGCCGGATAAACTTGGTTTGGTCTAATCCGATATCGAGCTTTATATCACCCGGTACCTGTAGCTTAATTTGATCGTAGCGTTTATAAAACTCATCAGAGATTGCAACATAGTTGGAACCCGGTTGCGGCACCAGTGCCAACGCTATCATGGGCACACCACTTTCCTTTAAAATACTTTCTTCATTTTCCGGGCCTAATATTGCTTCCGCAACTTCTTTTAATTTAATATCGGCGCCATTAACACTCTTTATAATTACATTATTAAACTCTTCTTCGGTATTGATCTTCCCAAATGTGCGTACAGAAAGTTCGGTAGCATTGCCCGCAATTTTACCGGATGGCAATTCTACATTTTGCCTTTGGAGCGCCTGCTGCACATCAGCCGGGGTTAGGTTGTAAGCGCCTAACTTGGATGGGTTTAGCCAGATACGCATGGCATATCTTTTTTCGCCCCAGATAACGATGGTACTTACACCAGGAATGGTTTGTAATTTTTCCAGTAAGTCGTTGTTGGCATATTCCGTAACCTGTAACTGGTTGCGGGTGTTGCTTTGCACCGTCATGCTGATGATTGGATCACTGCTAGCATCTGCCTTTGTTACAACCGGCGGGGCATCCAGATCGGATGGTAATCCATTGCTGGCCTGCGATACTTTATCACGAACATCGTTGGCCGCAGATTCCAAATCGCTGCTTAATTCAAATTCAACCGTAATGTTGCTGGTACCCTGGCTGCTACTGCTCGTGATATTTTTTACACCAGCAATTCCATTGATGGCCTTTTCTAAGGGTTCTGTTATCTGCGATTCAATAATATCGGCATTTGCACCCGGGTAATTGGTTCGTACACTGATGTTAGGCGGGTCAATTGCAGGATAATCCCTTACACCTAAAAAGGTAAATCCTATTACACCAAATAAGATGATGATGATACTTATCACAATAGCCATTACAGGCCTGCGTAAACTTAATTCGGATATATTCACTTAATCGTTGTTTTAAATAACTGTTATTTTAAACCATACCCTAATCTTTCCATTGCAATTTTTACCACTCCATCATAAAAACAAGCTGGTAATAAAATAATGGAATGAGAATTTAAAGGAGCTGCAATTACCTGATAGGATTCAATTGAACTTTACTCCCCGGTTTTATCGTTAATAACCCAGTTATTAAAACGGTATCTCCTGCTTTTAATCCGCTTGTAATTTGTACCATTGCGGTATCCCTAACACCAGTAGTTACTGGAGCAAGGTTGGCCATTCCGTTTGTATATAACATCACTTTTTTACCCCTTGCCTGTGGAATAATTGCTTGCGTAGGAATCATTAAAGCCGATTCATTTTTACCCAATGATAACAACACTTTTGCAAATGCTCCGGCAAATAATTTACTACTTTCCTTACCTACCGTTGCTTTTACTTTCATACTTCTGGTATCTTCCGCAACGCTGTTCTCTGTAGCGATAATGGTTGCAGAAAAAACATTGTCGCTGCCATCAATTTTAAACTGTATCAAATTACCCGTTTTCATTTTTGCACTATACCGCTCAGGCACCGTAAACAAAAGCTTAAGCTTATCCACTTCTCTAACGGTAGTAACTATGGTGGTGGGAGTAATATAAGCACCCATACTAATATTTCTTAATCCGGCCTTTCCTGTAAATGGCGCCCGTAAGGACGTTTTAGAAATATTGGTTTGCAAAATATCTATATCAGCCTGAAGATTTTTCACAGATAATAAACTAAGATCGTAATCCTGCTGGCTGATGCCATTTATCTTAAGCAACTCGCCCTGGCGCTCTTCTGCTTTTTTAGAGATGGCTAATTGTACCTGTAGTTTTTTTGCCTGTGCCTGCAAGTCGGCATCATACAATTTAACCAGAACAGCGCCCTGGTTAACGGCTGCACCTTCTTTAAAAAAGATACCCGTTACCCTGCCCGAAACCTCAGGCTGTAAATTGGTTTCTTCAAAAGGAGCAAGACTGCCTGGCACTTCTATTTCGGTGCTTACAGGTGCCGTTGAAACAATATACGCATCTACTTTAGCGGCAGGAGGTTTAGGTGCAGTTTTTTTTTCATCTGTGGAAGCTTCCTTGCAGGCATGAAGAAGAAAGGGAACTGCAATTAGTATAATTAGCTTGGCTGTAAATTTTGTCATTCTATACTGCAGTAATTTAGTGATTAAGGCTTTAATACACACTAAGTTCATTTATTTATGCGAAAAGTGATTAAATATTATTATTAAATAAAAAGCAGGAAAAATTTTTACCCGTAGCTGCTAACGGTAAGGGTTTGCAGTATCCTGTTAGCCTGGTGTATCAATTCCTGCTTTTCTTTGCTTAATATAGTAACATGGCCCATTTTACGGCCGGGCTTGGTAATCGTTTTTCCATAAATATGTACAAACGCATCCGGAATTTCCAGTACTTTTTCGAGCCCCTCATATACAGGTGTACCTGTGCAATTTGCAGCGCCAATTATGTTTACAATGGCTGCTGGTAATATGTGCTCCGTATTTCCCAAAGGATATTGCAGCATAATGCGCCAAAGCATATCAAACTGCGAAGAGTAGTTGGCCTCAATGGTATGATGCCCACTGTTATGCACCCGTGGCGCTGTTTCGTTCACCAATACATTGCCTTCTTTATCAACAAATAACTCTACTGCAAAAATGCCCGCACTTTGCAACGCTTTTACCACTGTTAATGAGATGGCCTCTGCCTTCCATAAAACTTTTTCCGTAATATCAGCCGGGCTTATCTGGTAGCTTAATAAATTAAGACGGTTGTCGAAAACCATGTCCACAGGGGGATACAAGGCTGTTTCTCCTGTTTGACTCACCACAACGATCATCGCAATTTCTTTGTGGATGGCTACCATTTTTTCCAATATAGCAGGCACATTAAAGCCACTGGCAATATCGGATGATGTACGAATAATTTGTACGCCTTTACCATCGTACCCGCCTTCGCCTATTTTATGAACTGCAGGAAGAAAATGCGTTAGCGCTTTTAGGTCCTCAACATTTTGGGTAATAAAAAAATCGCTGGTAGGTATTTCGTTGTCTTTATAAAACTGCTTTTGTTTAATTTTATTTTTAATGATTTTTAAAGCAGCTGGTCTTGGATATATTTTCACCCCTTCGCTCTCTAACTTTTCCAAAGCAGCATCGTTTACGTTTTCAATCTCAATGGTGATAGCATTTAACCCTTTACCGAAATTGTACACATCATCAAAAACGGTGATATCGCCTTTAGTAAAATGATGACAAAGATGAGCTGCAGGGCATTCTGCATCGTTTTCCATTAAAAATGTTTCTACAGGGTAATTAATTGCTGCCTGCAGTAGCATACGGCCAAGCTGACCACCCCCTAAAATGCCAATTTTTTTCATACAACAAATATAAAAGGTATTGTTTTAGAAATGTACATGTTTTGTATTAAAAATTAGCACTGCTTAATATAGTGTTGCCAACCACTTTTTTTGGTGTTTTTGAGTAGAAAAGGACCTGCACAAGGTAAGCAGCCCTTCCAACAATTTTAAATGCACCCTGTTCATGTTTTCTAAAAATCGGGTTTTGCGATTATTGATCGAAGCAGCGTTCAACTGCCCACATAATCAAACAAACTCAATTGATTTGTATGCAGTGTTCTTCTTCGTCCATTTCTGTGGGATGCAACAACAATAGGAATGATGTCAGTTTTGATAAGTTGTATTGCCAATAATTCCGAAGGTTCGTAACGGGAAGCCACTATTACCCTGGTATCTTTTGCATGTTTATCAAATAAATCCTGTACCAGTTGCGGATGATTGTTCTCTTTGGACAGATGGGCAAGCAGCAAATGTGTCATAAATGCCGGCTTATGTGCAATAAAAATTTCCAGCGCCTGCCGGTTACTCAAATGGCCGTTGCCGCTACGAATGCGGTTTTTTAAATGAAAAGGGTAACTGCCATTCTCCAGCATGGTTTCATCGTAGTTAGCCTCCAGGAAAGCCGCATGGCATTGACTGAAATAATGCGTAACTCTTTCGCATGGCTTGCCAATATCAGTAAATACTCCTACCGTAACGCCCTGGTGAGAAAGAATAAAACTATGAGCATCGGCTGCATCATGATATTTGGGAAATGCAGTTACCGCAATGCTGCCGATATTAATTGGTTGAAAAGCTGTAAACCCAACGGGGGCTTGCCTCATCACCAGTCCGCTTCTTTTAAAAGTACCTGCCGTAATGTAATAGGGCAACGCAAATTTTGCTACCAGCCCGGCCAGCCCTTTAATATGATCGGTATGTTCGTGCGAAATAAAAATAGCTTTAACCTTTTCCATCGGCAGGTTCAATTGCCGCATCCGCTTTTCGGTTTCTTTGCAGGATAAACCTGCATCAATTAAAACGGCTTCGGTTGCATTGCCGATATAATAACAATTGCCGTTGCTGCCGGAATTTAAGGAAGTAATGAATAAAGACATACGGCTGTAAAAATACATTTTATAGGGAGAGGTTTCGGATGACTGGGATATAATTATTTTTTGAATTTAAAAAAATTATTGGATAATAAACATAGGCCCCACACTCTTTGCCGGCCTCATAAAAAAGACGTTAAGAAAATTTGAATGTTTGGCGTCAAGAAATGAAATTATTGTTACAGATGTTAGTAATTGCGATTTGCCCGTAGGTTGCACCAAAGCCCATTTAGAAACTGAAGTTGGAGCTAATTTCATTTTAGCCAGACATTCAAATTTTTAGTCTTTTTTATGAAGCCCCGTCCGACTGGCGTCAGCCGGGCGGGCTTGATTTTTCTTGTTACTTCTTTGCATTAAGGCAAAGAAGTAAATGGAGGCTATCTAATCGGGTTAATCCCTTGGGGCCAAAATTAATTATTCTAAGATTTTATTTCGCTACTGCCACTTAACCAAAATTAAAACCTACTGCCCCCTCCACCAAACATATCCTTTGATTATAGAACAGCCATCAGTATCTTGGCAAAAAAAATTATGAAGGCAGCTGTATTAATAAAAAATGGTGATGCAGCAACTGCATTTCAAATAAGAGAAGTAGCCACTCCCCTTTTTAGGAATGATGAGGTACTGATAAAAGTGGCTGCATTCGGGTTAAATTTTGCAGATGTGATGGCACGAATGGGGCTGTACAAAGAAGCACCGCCAAAACCAGCTATCCTTGGATATGATGTGGCCGGAACCATCGTAGCTGTGGGAGAAGATGTAAAGCATTTAAGAACCGGCGACCGGGTAACCGCCATGACAAGGTTTGGTGGCTACGCAGAATATGCAGTAACCAAGGCAAGTGCTGCTACCGAAATACCCGCTGAAATGGATTACGCAACCGCCACGGCGCTCACCACCCAATATTGTACCGCTTATTTTGCAGCAGCCGAAATGATCAACCTGCATGCAGGCGATAAAGTGCTGGTGCAATCCGGGGCAGGCGGTGTTGGTACTGCATTAATTCAATATGCAAAGCACCGGCAATGCGAAATTTTTTCTACTGCCGGCTCCGAAACCAAGCTGAATTACCTGCGCTCATTGGGTGTACATCATCCCATTAATTATACCACCCACGATTTTGAAAGTGAGATAATGACCCTTACAGAAGGAAAAGGTGTAGATGCCATTTTTGATGCTGTTGGTGGCGCTTCCATAAAAAAAGGATTTCGTTCACTGGCAGCCGGTGGAAGAATTGTTTGCTATGGCGCTGCAGCTATCAGCGATAAAAATATTTTTGGTAAAATCAGCACTGCACTGGCTTTTGGCTTTTATCATCCCCTGCAGTTTATGACAGCTTCTAAGGCATTGATAGGTGTTAATATGCTGAGAATTGCAGATAATAAACCCGAAGTTATTCAACGCTGTCTGGAGGCCGTGGTGCAACTGAATAAGGAAGGCGTATTTACACCCACACTAGGGAAAGTATTTGATGTGGCGGATATTGGCGCAGCCCACGATTTCCTCGAAAAAAGAAAAAGCATCGGCAAGGTGGTGGTGCAGTGGTGGAGTTGATTAACAACATCCAAATTTTCATAATTACATGCTGCTGTTTTCCTGTTTTAGCATTACCACTGTTCCCGTGCCGGAGATATTGCCTGGAAAAAAGGATGTAGTGCCTAACAGCTTTTTGAAATAGAAATTTTTACTTATAATCCAACCTTCAAATTACCCCCGGTTGCCACATTAATTATTGCAGTTTGTTCTACTTTAATTGTTTTGCAAAAACCAATAATACCATTGGCAATGGCGGGTGAAAATGGTGTTCCAGCAGGAATGAGTACATCATAATTTATGGTAGGAACGATTGCAGGCGACCAGTTGGCTGCGTTATTCCAATCTGTACTAACGGTGCCTGTCCATATATAAGCACTGGATGCAGGAACAGCTTTTAAAATAAGCACATCATTGGGAGATAAGCTTGGGTTTTCAGTTACTGGTAATGTAACATTCCTGTGTAATACAGAATATTTTCCATTGAGTATTTGAATAATATCAAAACCAGCCCCGCCATAGTTATAATTGGGTAATTCGCAGGTAAATGGAACAATGCTATTTGATATGTTTGTAAAAATATGTCCGGCAGAACCGCTTTGAGATTTCCAGGAACTTGTTAGCACAGATGGACAATAAAACGGGGCATAAGCACCGCCATTATATGGAATTGAATTTGCACCGGCGTTTAAAAATGCAGGCACATTCAGTTCTATCTTTCTTTGCATTTCACCATAAACCAGAAACTCTTTTGCGTAAATGCCTCTTGCTAAAGCTATTTGTTTTAAGTAGTCCAGAATTTGGGCTTCTGAACTGTTTATTTCATTTATCCTTTTTACTGAAAAAGTAGTAGGTACTTCACCCCAAATAAGCGCTAACCCAAAACCCCGGCGGTAAAAATTTTCTTCGGCAGGCATTGGAGTAAAAAATGAAATCCCCGATTGCATTAAAATATATTCGTGATAAACTGTTTGCCATAATGGAATTAATTCAACTTTGGAACAGCTGTCATATGCCAATTGGCAAGGCGCTATACCTGTTGTAAATGGATCCCAATATGAATCAAAAAGAGGGATATAAGTTTCAGTCATTGCTTCTGTACTGAATGCGGTTTTACCATTATTCAACCTGGCTTTATCTCGAATGGTTTTGTACAAATTATAATAGGCATTGTACCACCAATTTCCACCGCCAACCGGATGACCATGACTTGCATCGTAACACAAAGGAACATTTAACGGGAACCCATCAATCTGTACAACATCCATGGATTCCTGCATGAGTGTATCCAGCAATTTTTCAACTTTATTTTTCCAAAAACTTGTGCCGGGGCACATTTGATAAAGGTTTGCTGTTAAGGTGCCTTCTGAATATGAATGAGGCGGTAGAAGCGAATTGTCACTATTTCTTATAATCGAATTTTGTGCGCTGTTAAAAGTTGGAGCAAGGCTGGAATACGAATTTGTATTAGTTACACTCATCACATGAAAGTTAGAATCATCCAAACTCTTCATGGTATTTCTAAATGAAGGCCAGCCTTCATTTGGGGGATATGCATCCGGATATTTTATGTACCACCCGCCATTTTCCCAGCCTACCCAATCTACAATTCCCGGCACTTTAAAATAAGTATTTAATTCTCTTGCAACTTGCGGAACCATTGAAAAAGGATTTGCAGCCGGTGCTCCCGGTGGATGGGTATAAAACCAACTGTGATAAGAAATATCTTTAAACCAATCGGGTATATCTGTTCTGTTTCCAATCTTTCCTTTCCTAGTCCAGGGCGAATTTTTTACTGCGTCTTTATACTTTATTGCTGCATCGTACCAGCCTCCATTAAAGAGTGCAACCTGAATACGATATGGCAGCTTAACAGTATCTAAATTGGAATAAACCGGGGTATGATTAATGTAAACCTGTAAATTATGCGAAGCAAACTTATTTACATTAAACAATTTTCTTTGACCACTGGAATCATCTGTTGAGATGTATAATCCTGAATTGCTTGCAGTGCTATAATACGCCATGAATTGCATGTTATTTGAAGCAGAAGGATACTCTAAATCTCCTGCCAACCCTCGTTCAGTACTTAAAGTTGTAATGGGATTTTTTATTAAAATTCCACCCCATTTTGGATAGGCGATAAAATCCTTTTCCGGATCGGAGCTCAATTGATCGACACCATACCAGGATGGAATTTGGATATTTTCTATTGGATAATGCGCAGGGTTAATGATTTCAATTCCCCATATAGTTGTTGGTTGATACTTTTCAATTTCAATTGAAATATTTACCCCCATATTTATCACCCCTCCATTATTAAAACTTGTCCAATGAAGGTTCAAGACCAGTGAATTGGGTCTAGTCATTAAATCATAGGTAAACCCATTACCAACCCATCCCCCAAAAACGGTTGAGTTTCCATTTACAATAGCTCTTAGATTAAACAAACTCCAGTTGGTATTCTTTTCTCTTATAAATTCAATGTTTTTCTTTTTATCATAGAAGGAATATAATTCACCATCCCATTTCTGAAATTTCAATTCCAGGGAATCATTACCCATGGTTAGATAACTTGGACCTACATTAAAATATTGGCTAAATGAATGTTCAGATAGTAAGAGTAGCAGAGAAAAAATTGTATACCTGAGTAATTTTAATAGGGCCATTATGTGGTTATTTATAAATGATTAAATATGCCAAACACAATCTAATCTTATAAATCTATTTTAGGATTGCTAATTTGAAGCCATGCGCTTTTCCCGTGTTGGTGGCGAAACCGACCCCGAGCGCTCCACCAGCAAGCAGGGTGAGCAGGGCTACTTATTCCAGACACACTTTCCTTACGCATCCGGCTGCTTTACTGCGGATGATAAATCCTTTCTGCATTTTTATAAACGGTTGCTTTATCCAGCGTTATCTTTTTTGTTTGCTGGTGCAGGTACATATCAATTTGGTCGTTAAAATGTTTGCTGCCGGGCACAGCACTGGCGCCATACATATTGACTGTTTCAATAATCGGCAAGCCTTCTTTTGGAAAACGTACAAACATAATCAACCCATCTCCACCAATTGATTTCAATTTACCTTCTTTTAAAGGTTCGGTCCATTGCGGCGACAACAAATCAGGAAATCCTCCCAATGGTTGCTCCTGATCTCCTCGTACCAGTTTTTGTAGATCGCCTAAAATAATGTCCGTTCTTCCAAAATATTTCTCCATGTATTCTTTTGGATATTGAAAGGTGCCGATAGCTTCTGCTGTGGTAATTTGTCCGCCAATGCGGTTGATGATGGTGGTTCGAAGTGTCAACTCCGGCAACAATTTAATGCCGATGTACGCCGGGCTTTACATTATCTGCGGGGTGCTATAGCTAAAAAATAATTATTCTTTTGTGAAATACACATGCCGACATTAATTGAACATCGTTTACCCAACTTTCGGTGCCGGAGACGTTGCTTGAAAAAAATGATGCTAAACAGTCAATTCCTTCGGTCATTTTATTATTTTACTGCAAATCATTTCTACTTTTTCTTTGTTTTTTTCTGTACATGCAATGACAATTTTTTCATTTTGAGCGTTTATTGTTGAATCCAAAACGATTTCAAAAACACTTCCTACAACAAGTTTGCTTTCTATTTTTACGTTTATCAGCTTTGCTATTTTTGCTATAACATTTCCGAAAACTCCAAAAGTTTTTGATATAAAAGAACCAGTATCTTTTCCTGGGTCTTTTCTAATATTTAATGTTTGCTTATGCCTAATATTTATTTTGACTACTTTCTCTCGGTCTATTGTAAAATGTTCTATTTCTTTTGAGCCTTGTACTAGTGTAAACAGGACTGTGTTCTCATAAACAAACATATTTAATTCAACATTCATGGATGAAAAAGGTTTTCCCGTTTCAGCCAGGGTTTCGTCAAGTTCTGAGAGTCCAGAAATGTAATCGATAATGGAACGATTACTTCCGTCATCATAATTAGGCATCACATAAAGAGGTTCTCCAAGTAGTTCTTTATTTATATTAATCCATTTCATTGCTTGTTAATTAATGATGTTGAAACAGGCTTGCATGCAACGGGAGTTTGTAAAAAAACCTCCTATAGCTGCATAAATATACACACTATGTAAATAGCTTAATCAGTGTATTTTTTTGATAGAAAGAAATGCAGAGATTTTATCAATCATTTTTTTTAAACCACCAATGTCATGGTTTGTGTCGCCACAAAACACACGATTAAACCACCGTACAAATTGCGTTAAAAATCTTCGCTCACATTTTTTTAAAAAAGCAAAATCCTTTGCAGCCGTTTTGGAATTCAAAAATTGTTAGAAGGGAATTGAAGCTCAATTTAAAAACAAAAATTGATGTCAGGCACTAGTGACCGGTAGAATTCAGTCCGCTGGATATAAAGCCTGCACTTGCACTACTGATGATTGTTTCAACGTAGAACCCTAATTACACAAAACCTGAAGTGGCTACTGTATTGGTTTTAAGACACCCTCAATTTTTTCTTTTAATTCTGGAATATCATTTTTAATAATTTCCCAAACTAAACTGGAGTCAATACCAAAGTATTCATGAGCAAACACATTTCGCATTCCAACAATTTGAGCCCACTCTATATCTGAAAATTTAGATTTCAACTCAGCGGATAGATGATTGCTGGCTTCACCAATTATTTCCATTTGCTTTATACATGCAAATCGCATCATTGAATTTTCGAGAAACCCTGAGAGGTCTGCTGCAACTAAGTATATATAAATTTCGTCTATTGCATCAAGAATATGGTGCAATCTGATTTTGTCTCCTAATTCACTTCTCATATATTAAACGCTTTTCTATATCAACAAGTGGTTTAATATATTTAGACATACCATTCGAAGAAACTAAATCGACTTCATGATTCAATAACTTTTCGAGATCAAGTTTCATTTGAATAAACTGCAATCCTATTTTTTGACTGTAATCTAAATCGACTAAAATATCTATATCGCTCTTATTATCTGCCACTCCTCGAACATATGAGCCAAACAAGTATGCTTTCAAAACAGGTCGTGTCTTAAAGTAATTTCTAATAGATTCTATTTTGTCATTATCTAAAATCATGAAACAAATATACAAAATCTATAAAAACCCGGTGTAAGGGTATTCCATTTTTCAACCGTAATCTCTCTGCAACGAATTAATGCATACGCATAATCATTCGCTGCGCCGGCTTTGCCTAGCACTTTTCCCATCAATCCTTTTACCGGTAAAATTACCTGCTGCATACTTTTAAAATCGTCTTCGGCCTCTACCCATGCAAGACCATAGACTACTGCTGCATTTGTCTTTGCAAAAATATGGGGCACCCTAAATGAATCCCGTACAATGTCGATTGATTGCGGATTTATAAGTGCCTGCGATAAAAGGCTATTACAGAACAGGATAAAAAAGGCTGGAATAAAAAGGCGTTTCATTAAAAAATTATTGTTAAAAATGATGGTAGCGATGGAAGCTTATTTCCCGGATAAAGATAGGGTGTAGTGGTTCGCTGGCAAGCTATTGTTCCCCTTTCGTTTACGCAACGTCCCTTGCCGGAGACGTTGCTTGGAAAACCGCTCCAATTGATAATACTGTACCTTTAAACCGATTTTTATTTTAACCCGTTAATATGAATTTGTTTCTGCTACTCCTTGGTTGGCTCTTGTATTTTTACCTGCACAGTTTTTTGGCAGTTACCCGTGTAAAACAGTTGTTACTACAGCACTCATCTATCAGCAATGCCCGTATGTACCGCATTGGGTACAATATGATTGCACTAATCGGTATTGTAGGGTTGTTGTACCTGCAATACATTACCCCTTCTGCTTTGCTCTTTTTACCGGTTTCAATAAGTTTTTATATGGCTTTACTGCTGATGGCTACAGGGCTTGTGATTATGCTGGTTGCCATAAAAAATTACAACTGGAAAAGCTTTATCGGCATCACCGCCGGGCAAACCCATTCCCTTGTAATAGCTGGTATGAATAAGTATGTACGCCACCCTTTGTACAGTGGCACCATGCTTTTTGTAACCGGTTTTTTTCTGTGGCAGCCTTATGTAAAAAATATTTTATTGCTGGTAATAATGATGATGTACCTGGTAATTGGTATTTGTTACGAAGAAAAAAAGCTATTAAAGGATTACGGAGAAGCGTATAAAAACTACCAGCGTACGGTAAAAAAGATGATTCCATTTATCTGGTAGGTTTTTCATAAAAAGATGCTTGTGAAATTTATATTTCCGCCAACCTTCTAGGCATTGTTCAATTGGTGAATTGACCAACGGCCTCCGGGAACCGAGGCTGTATCTAAAACAAAAAGTTGAAGTTTAGCACTGCTGCCCAACAGCATTAGGTGCGCCGACATCTATGAATTGATTTGCTTTGCCAATGATTGCTTGCCCGTTGCCAATTGCAGCTTTTTGCAGACTGCCGGCGTTATTTTTTTGGTTTGATAGGTATCCTTATTTCTTCTGCTGAATTTGGATCGTTGTTTTTGTACTTGTCTCCCAATATTTCAAAATGGGGTCTGTCATCCAATAAATATTTCTTTGATCCCGGTAACCATGTACCGAAAATATATTCGAAGATGCTGGTGTCTGTACTTAAACCTTTGTAATCAAAAACTGCATAAAGTCCACCTGTCAAAATATGGGATTCCATTTCAGCAGGGATGCTGTCAAAGTGGGCTACTTCAACAGCGGCCCACTTTTCAAATGCTGCATGAAAGTTAGAAAAGCTAAAGTCGAATGCGTGAGGATAAACTTGTATTGAAAACAATTCAGTGGTCAGGTTGTTTTTAATTTCTTTTCGTCTTGGCATAAACGATTGCCAAAGTTTAAAAGTTAGATTTTCGGCGAGAGACATTGTCAGTCTCTTGCCAATTAATTTCCTTTCTGATAAAGTTTCAATCCTTGGTTGCATATTAATTTGTCCTGGTAATTTCAATACTTAAATTTATCTTCCATCTGCCAAAACCGCTGCTGATAGCGAGTTGCAGCTATTTATTACAAGGTCCTGCATCGATAGCGCACTGCCTCCTATTGCCTGTTGGACCTTCTCTGTACAACCGAACTGCTAATGTTTTAAAGGTCGTTTTTTAATCATCCCACCTTTGGTATCTCTAATACTACTCATTACTACAAATGCATTACTGTCAATTTTTTCAAGTTCATTGTTAAAACGATTTACTTCCAACCTCGTTAATACAGTGTAGACAATTTCAATGTCTTTTCTTTCCCCTTTATTCCCAAACCCACTTTTACCGTTATATACAGTAACACCACGCCCTAAATTATCAATGATCATCTGCTTTATTCTTTGGCTTTGTGGCGATATGATCGTGACGCCTGTATATTCTTCAATTCCTTCTATAATAAAGTCAAGCGTTTTTGAAGCCGATAAATAAGTAATCATCGAATAAAGGGCAATTTCAATCGAAAGGAAATAAGCCGCCGCCGAAAATATCATGATGTTGATAACAATGATAATGTCGCCGATTGTTGTTCCAAATTTGCGGCTCAAATAAATTGCCAACACTTCTGTTCCATCAATTACTGCACCGCCCCGTACTGATAACCCGATGCCTGCACCAAGAAAAAAACCTCCAAAAACAGCCACCAACAAATTGTCGTTTGTTACATTAGGAAAGGTAACGGTAGCCACAACCAGGGCAAGGCCGGAAATAGCCAACATTGTCTTAATTGCAAAAGCCTTACCAATGATTTTATAACCGAGAATAATAAAAGGAATATTTACGCAAATGAGTAACAGGTAAAGCGGTATAGAACTTAGTGCTGATATCAACAGTGAAATACCTGTAGCACCACCATCAATAAAATTGTTGGTAAGCAGAAAGCCTTTAAAACCAAATGCAGCAGAAAATATTCCAACCGTTATTAAAATAAAATCTTTTAAGTACCGGAAAATATTGATTTTAAATTCCCGCATTCCTTTAGCAAGTTCATAATCAGAATAGCGGTTATTGTCACCCGCATTTTTCCTCTTGTGTCTAAGTGTAGTTTGAATGATTACTTGTGTCAAAAGTGGGTTCATATTTTTGTTATCATCTGTTGTTTTAAGCTTGCAGCCAACAGACAGGTATTGCTGCAGATGTTTATTTCACCAACTTTCCGTTCGTAACCAACGCTAAATTTATAACTTAAAGCCGAAGTTTTGCGCTACCGAACAACAGAATTACATCCGCTACAATTAAAGCATGGATAGGCTCTGCTTATGATTGTTATTACATGAGCCCCAATACAAAAAAAATTTGTTGCCTGCAGGCTTGGCTTACTTTTGCAATAATAACCAACTTATCAACTGCACCGGATCTGCAATGCTCCAGGAGTGTGGGTGTTTTCTATTGTCTGGCTTTCTATAGCCTTTGTTAGTTGTTGTAATTAAAACAGCACTGTTATTTCCTAATCGTTGTAGCTCATTAATCATTGCTGCATGGTCAGAAATATTCATGTAAGAAAAATTGTAACCTCTTTCATTTAGCCACCATTGAATATCTGGTTCTGATATTATCATAATTGGTATGTTAACCAAATTTTTAACTGCTCGCTGCGTTATGTCCGAAAATGAATAGGGCGAAGTATTATAGAAATTTTCCAGTGCCGTTTGTGGTGTACCCTTCATTTCCATTTGTATTCTGTCAATCATATAAGTGACCTCACCATTAGCTTGTGTTGGGGCAGAAAGTCTTACAACCCGATTAGCCGAATTATAAAAACGTTCCCAATCAAGAGGTGGGTCAACAGCAAAAACTGCTGTTGGTTTTATTGCATAAATATTTTTAACAGCCAATTCAGCATATTTAACTACGCAACTGCCGCCAATAGAGAAGCCTCCGATATAAAAATCTTTCCCTTCCAATTGGTATTTAGCGATAACAGTTTCAATTTGATGTTTTAAAGATTGTTGCGATAAACTGTCAACACCAAAATATGTTGAGCCTGTTTGTAATATCGGGAGGATAGTTAAAATTCCTTGTTCAGCTGCATATTTTGGCAGTGCTGTTTGAATCAACATGTCTTTGGGTGAGGCTCCAAATCCGTCTAATAAAAACATAAATGCTTTAATAGGACGGTTGTAAGGAATCACAGCAGTATACATGTTTGTCGTGCTGTCATTCGAATTTAAATATACTGTCTCCAATTTCTGCCCAAATGCAATAGTATGAATGAAAATAGTTAGAATAAGAAAGCTTTTATCTAGCATAGTTTGTCGCGTTAGGTTGTTCGTTTAAGGTTATAGGCAACGGGTAGGGGTTGCCGCAGTTGTGGAATTCATTGCTCGTCCTGCCCGGAACCGCTGATGATTAATTATATAAAAGGACAAGGTAATAAACAAAAGCCCAACAGAATTGCGTCCTCCGAAAACGCTGCTGTTAGCGAATTACAGCTGAATATATCAATGTGTTGCGACACTCACAGGCTTTGCTTTTTCCTTAAATTAATGCTGTTTAATTTTATTCATTTCAGAAGTAACATGGCGGAGAAAGGGCACCATACGAAGAACAGACGAACCAATGTATTATAATTTACAAGCTGTTCATAGCCCTGGTGGTGTCAATAACACCCATTGCCTCATAAATTTGATAATAGTGATCATTCAAGTCGAAGCCAATCTTATTAATATATTCCAGCATTTTAATCAAACCTGGAAACATCTCAAGAATAATTTTACGCTGCTCTAAACGAATTGCATTGTTTTCCTCTTTTGTATTCATGATGCTATGGCTTGCCTCAAGTGAAAACCATTTGCTGTAATTTGCTGTAAGCGTTTTATCATAATCCATGATCTTATCAAAATCTGTAGGGTTAAGGTATTTTACAAGATCCTTAAATTCTAATATTCTTAGATAGTCTTCCTGCCCTGCACCTTGGCGAAGCCTTGAATATAAGTTAGTTGACCGGCCTTCGAACATCACGCTGTGATCCCTATTGATTAAATTTTCTTTACCGCATAATACTAACAGTTCTGATTCAATCGCATTAATAAGATTAATAAGGGCAGATAACGACTGGCCCGCACTTATCACAGGCTTTGCTAAATAAGCGATTTGCGCTTTAAGATCGGACAGGATTTTTTTATAAAGGTTTTGCCTGGCCTTTCCCCTGGGAAAATCTGTTTCAAGCGATTTGCCTGCTCCTGAAGGAATATATTGCAGATCTATTAGCCATTCAATTTTTTGTGGATCGCAGGAAGAAACAATAATAGGAAAGACAACAAATTTTTTTATAGTTGCAGTAAAAAACTTAGTTACTTCAACGCTATTGATGTAATCAGATTCAATAAAATTATTACTCACCAAGAGAATAGCAATTTGAGAGTTGAGGATATTTTTGTGAATGATCTCATTCCATAAATTACCTGTAACAATATCGCTGTCGACCCAGAATTTGGCCTTTTTGCTGAGTGAACTTTTTAGATAATCAATCAATTCTCCTTTTTCCAGATAAGCCTCATCTTTATGGCTATGGCTTACAAAGACCTGGGTCATAAATTGTATGTTTAATAATGATGAATGCTTCTTCTAAAGATGATAGAACTATCTGTAGCCTTGGTTCTCATCCTTTTCAAAACAGTAGTCTGTGACAAAACAATCCTCGGGAGAAAATTAAAAACAATAAATCATATTTCAAATAGGAGACTTGCTGAGGATTTTATATTTTGTCTTTACGTTAACCATGGAAATCTATTGTATGCTCTAAACGTACAAGATGCTAATCAAATTTAAATTTTTGTGAAGCCCTTACAATTTCTTATCAAAGCCTCTTCTATGCATATATTCTTATTGCGGCAGGTCTCTTGCAACCGGTATTTATACCAACCACTGCATAGACGCAACAGTGGCGTACGGAGATAGCATCGTTTTCACTTAATGAAAGCAGAAAGATCAACAGAGGCAAAAAAATAGTTTCTATTTATCGGCAGCTGAATCATTTTGCTTACAAACAATTTGATGCTCTGCTAAGCGGAGTATTCTGTAAAATGGATTGACACAAGCTTTCAATTTATGTTGGCTTTCCATCCGATAAACATACAATCAAATTCATAGCCCAGGTCACACATTATTTTTGTCCATTCCAAAATAGATTTTTCAGACATTTTGGTGGCAGCGCTTTTACAGGTAACAAGATGAAGAAAAGAAACAGCAAATCCTTTTGTACTGAGGCATCATATCTAAAGGTTTTAAGTTGGGCTAACAGCTCGCTTGCCTTTTTGGACGTATTGGTACGATAGGTGAAATCCAGCCTTAGTGCAGCACTCTCTGTAATATTCTTTTTGCGTAATGCTGCCAGGGTTTCTTTGGACTTTTTTTGCTGTTGGGTAAACGTTACTTTATACACTGGTTCCGGCATATATACCAGTTGGGACTTTGCTGCCATTGAGCTAAGTAACATGCATCCGATTATTATAGATGCGAAAATCAAGTACCGACATTTTTGTGTTTGCATACAATATATTTCTGCCTTTACTGCTCTTGTGAATTTAATAACTCTTTGCCAAACCAACCGCCCCGGTTGTGCCTTTTTCAACCAACCGGCGAAGCGGTGTAATCCAATACTGTAAATAGTTTCTTATAATTTATACATTATTGTTTACTGCTTTTCCTAAACTTTTTTACAAATGCTTTGGATGATTTCAACATCCATACTTATTGCTAAAACCTTTTGGCTGCGTTCCTTTAAATGTTGGTCAAAAGACCAACATTGGCCTTTGCGGAGTAGGTTGCTTATTTTAAACGCCTAGCAACAAGGGCGAAAAACTTTTTATTACAGCATTGTAGTAACATGCTGACACTGGAAGCATATACTGTAAAACCATCGCTTCATTCCAGTGCCTATTATCATTTCGTTCGGTTAATGCACTCCTGCGCCAGACTGCGCCTGAATGACTTAGTCGGGCAGGCAGGCAATCGTAATCCCTGGCTTTGCTGACAATGCAGCAAACTATCCAACAACATTTTTTTATAGCAATCTCTTGTAAACACATCAGCACCCAACAACTGTTGAGGTTGTAAAGTATACAGCATCCTTATCTACAAATTTATATCGTGTACTCATTGTATTTTTTATACATAAAAATACCGTATCGTTTTGGTAAATAAAAAAGATGAAAGTTTGCTTAATGGTGGAGATATTAAGAAATACTAAGACTAGTAACGGGGAGACACAGGGCTGGAGCCCTGCGCCTGTGGGGCAATAATAAATACCAAACATCACCGGCAAACAAAATTGCCTTCCAAAAAGGGAGCAGGAATTCTTATGCAGTAAGCTTTAAAGCTTTATAACTTTCCTGAAAGTTAATGGTTAGCAAAACGACACCGAAGAACTAAAAAGCTACTAATTTGATAGCATTGGTGGCGACACCGACCTTGGAGATCGAAGAATATAAAACCAACCACGGAAGCAAGATAACTCATTTCGTTACAGGCCGGTGAGGACACACGGCCTCGGAGAGTATAATGGTTCGGCTTCATACCTACCACGGACGCAGGGTGTCCTATTGATGAAGTCGGGAAAACTGCGCCCAACAAAAGTATCCTCTGTATATATAGACCTTAGAGAGATTAAAAAAAAGTATAAATTTCTGCCAAACAAAATAGCCCTTACCCAGGGTTACTTATGCCCGTACCTAAGGTTACTTATGGCCGTACCTAAGGTTACTTTTGCCCTTACCTAGGGTTACTTATGCCCGTACCTAAGGTTACTTATGCCCGTACCTAAGGTTACTTTTGCCCTTACCTAGGGTTACTTGTGGCCTTACCTAAGGTTACTTGTGGCCATACCTAGGGTTACTTGTGGCCTTACCTAAGGTTACTTGTGGCCATACCTAGGGTTACTTATGGCCTTACCTAGGGTTACTTATGCTCTTACCTAGGGTTACTTGCGGCCATACCTGGGGTTACATGTGCCTTACCTAAGCCTACTTGTGCCTTTACCTAGGGTTAGGTATGCACAAACCTAGGTTTACTTTTGCCCTTACCTTGGGTTATTATAGATTGCTGTGTATTGTAAATTGTAGATTTACTTTGCTATAGATCGGTGGTGGACAACGAACAGGAAAGCAATATTTTGCAGCACAGTCAACCAATACATCGTCCAATCGCCGGCTATTTTATTTTCTTTCAGTCTTTACCTGGGCTGCTTTAATAATTGGATATTTATTACCCCAGCTATTTCTTACAAAATTCAGCACATCTGCAACTTCCTGGTCGGTTAATTGTGGGATACCTGCCATTGCTGTGTTGTAGGTTGTTCCGTTTACAGAAATTTCCCCTTCCTGCCCGGCTAATATAATTCCAACTGCACGTTTTGCATTTTTTACATACTCTGTTTTTGCAAGCGGAGGAAATACAGATGGCACTCCTTCACCTTCGGGCATGTGGCAACTGGCACAATTAGCCTCGTAAACAGATGCGCCTCTTTTTATGCTTTGAGGTAAATCGTCTTCCTGAATTTTATTGAATAAAAAAAGGCTGGTTGCAGGTATTAAAAGCAATAGCAGGGAAATTATTTTTATCATTTGTAAAAATTTAAAATGTTGTTTGGTTTAAGATAAACAGACCAGCGAGCCGTCAAAAAATCTGCTATGCAAATATATAGTTTTGAAACTGCCTGCCTGATACAATGAGCTGTTAAATACTTTTAAATGCCTATCCATTTTTCATTAATACCTGAATGGTTTCTTTGGTTTTTTGTTCGAGTACAATATTTTTTTCATTTACCATTTGTTGTAAAATGGCTTTGTTGTAATGACGGATTGTTAACAGGCTGATGTCTTTTTCAACCGTTACTTCAAACAGCTCACTGGCAGCAAGTGCCAGCTTTTCAATCTTTTCTGCCCGGTCATCAAAGCTGCATAATAGGCTAATAGCGCCGCTTTGGGTAATGTTCGGACCAATTTTTATTTCTGCAAAAAGCTTATACAAACTGCTGATACCGGTTTCTCCAATAAACGAAAAATCTTTGCTGCGCATTTCCATTAGTACCTGGTTTTCCTTTACAACAATAATGGGCGGTAAATGGTGAACAGGTTGTTCGCTGATAATAGTGCCTGGCAGTGCAGGGTTTAAAAAGCATCGTACATGCAGGGGGATATTTTTATTCTCCAAAGGCTTAATCGTTTTTGGATGTATAACCTGTGCTCCATAATAAGCCATTTCAATTACCTCGTTAAAACTAAGATGGCTGATGAAAACTGCATCATTGAATTTCTTTGGGTCCGCATTCATTACACCTTCCACATCTTTCCAAATAGTCTGACTTTCTGCATTCAGCATGTTGGCAAATATGGCAGCACTATAATCACTCCCTTCTCTACCTAAAGTGGTACTTTCATTTTCATCGGTAGCACCAATAAAACCCTGCGTTAGAATAATATTTGTGGTTTTAAAAACAGGCACCACCATTTCTTCCACTTTTTGTTGCGTAAATGCCCAGTCAATTCCAGCATCCCTAAAGTTATCATCCGTTCTTAGAATATCTCTCACATCCAACCAGATATTATTTATTTGCATACTGTTTAAAAAACAACTTATCATGGCAGTGCTCAGCAATTCACCACAACAAACAATTTGATCGTAGTAATAATCAAAATCCCGTACGGGCTTATCATGCAGCAGCCATTCTACTTCTGTATAAATATCATTAATTAATTTACTTGCCTCACTTGCCACATTTAATTGGCCGGCCAATTCATTATGAACCTCTTTTATTTCTGCAAACAGTTGCAAGGCTTCGTCTTTGTTACCGGCAAAAAAAGCTTCCGTCACTTTTTCCAACGCATTGGTAGTTTTGCCCATGGCAGAAATAATAATAAATATTTTATCTCCCTCATAACTGCGGATAATAGCTGCCACACTGTAAATTCTCTCAATCGAATTAATACTAGCCCCGCCAAATTTAAAAACTTTCATATTGTATGTATGTTTATTTGTATTACTAAAACACCGGCAAATTAGCACATTAGGCCATTCTTCGCTACTTTTGAAAGCGCAAATCTACTTGCGATAACCAATGTAAAAAAATCAACCTTTAAACCAATTTTCATGACTTTAATTAATCGTCGGGTTCAAACGCTGGATGAGTTCACTATTCAACAAATGCGAAATTTTCCAAATGCCACCGGTGAACTATCCGGTCTGCTCAGGGACATAGGGCTTGCCGCAAAAAGGGTAAATGTAGAAGTGAATAAAGCGGGCCTGGTAGATATTTTAGGAGACGCAGGCGCTGTAAATGTACAGGGCGAAGAAGTGAAAAAATTAGATGTGTATGCCAACGATCAGTTTATGGGTGTGCTGCGCCACGGCATCAGCTGCGCCGGCATTGGTAGCGAAGAGTTGGACGATGTGGTAATATTTGACGATGAAATTAGTAACAACAGTAAATATGTTTGTCTTTTTGATCCGTTAGATGGAAGCGCTAACATAGATGTGAATGTATCTATCGGTACAATTTTCAGTGTGTTCCGCAGGGTTTCGCCTGTTGGACAACCGGCAACCAAAGATGACTTTTTGCAGGCCGGCGTTAAACAGGTGGCAGCGGGATATGTTATTTACGGTTCTTCAACCATTTTGGTTTATGCAACAAGGCGAGGGGTTAATGGTTTTACACTCGATCCATCTATTGGAGAATTTACCCTCAGTCACCCCGATATAAAATGCCCTCCCGCTGGCAAAATCTATTCTGTAAACCACGGTAACTTTTTTCAATACGAGGAAGCGGTTAAGGATTATATTACGGTTTGTCAGAAAAAAGATAAAACCAGCGGAGGTCCTTACACCCAACGCTATATTGGAAGTATGGTTAGCGATGTACACCGCAACCTGATTAAGGGCGGCATATTTATGTACCCTGCCATTAAAGACAGGCCCGAAGGAAAGTTAAGACTGATGTATGAGTGCAATCCTTGTGCGTTTATTTTAGAAGTAGCAGGCGGCAAGGCTACAGACGGAGAACAGCGTATTTTAGATAAAGTGCCCACTCACATTCATGAACGAACACCATTTTTTACAGGAAGTAAATTGATGATGGAAGAGCTGGAGAGCTATTTAAATAAGTAATGGCAGTAGAAACTTAAACCCCACTTTAATTTTTAAAACTATTTTTCACCAATAATAAATTTCCCAATGGACTTAAAAGAACAATTTGAAGCAGCGGTAAGCAACAGTAAAAGCCTGTCCCAAAAGCCGGACAACGATGTATTATTGAAGTTATATTCTCTATACAAACAGGCTACAGAAGGCGACCTAACTACCGAAGCCCCCGCCAACCCATTTGATTTTGTTGCCAAAGCAAAATATGCTGCATGGGAAAAATTAAAAGGAATAACAAAAGAAAATGCAATGCAGGAATATATCGATTTGGTTACTTCTCTAAAAGGCTAAAATCAATCCTTTTTAAATAATTCATCCTGCTCCCACGGCAGGATTGTTTTTTCAGATAATCTTTTTGGTTTGTATAAATTGCAGCAGATTCTAAAAATGTGTTCATGGCCTCCAAAAAAACTGCAGCAGTTGGTTTTATATTTATTACCCTGTTAATTGATGTAATCGGTTTTGGTATTATTATTCCGGTAATGCCCCGTTTAATTTCCGAATTAAAACATGTTGGCATCAGCGAAGCCTCTCAATACGGCAGTTGGCTGATGTTTTCCTATGCCTTTGTACAGTTTTTATTTGCACCTTTTATGGGTAGCCTCAGTGATAAATACGGCCGCAGACCGGTATTACTTTTTTCATTATTTGGTTTTGGAATAGATTATATTTTTATGGCATTAGCGCCTTCGTATGGTTGGCTTTTTGCCGGTAGAATTATTGCAGGATTTACCGGGGCAAGCATCACTACCGGTTTCGCTTATATTGCTGATATCAGCACACCCGAAAACAGGGCGAAAAATTTTGGGATGGTGGGTGCTGCATTTGGATTAGGCTTTATCATTGGCCCTGTAATGGGTGGGCTGCTTGGGCATATTGGCCCCCGTATCCCTTTTTATGCAGCTGCTGTGCTGGCTTTGCTCAATTGGTTGTATGGGTACTTTTTGCTGCCGGAATCTCTGTCAAAAGAAAACCGCCGGGAATTTGATTGGAAGCGGGCCAACCCACTGAGCTCTTTGTTTCGGCTAAAAAAATTTCCCGCTCTTAGCGGTTTGGTTATTTCAATGGTATTGGTTTATCTGGCATCGCATGCCGTGCAAAGCAACTGGAGCTATTTTACCATGTACCGTTTTAAATGGGACGAAAAAATGGTAGGAATTTCATTAGGCGTGGTAGGCGTATTGGTAGCAATTGTGCAAGGCGGGCTCACCAGGTTTGTAAACCCAAAACTCGGAAACGAAAAAAGTATTTATATCGGATTGATGCTATACACGGTCGGCATGTTTTTATTTGGCCTGGCAACCCAGGGCTGGATGATGTTTGTGTTTTTAATTCCCTATTGCTTTGGAGGTATTGCCCAGCCTGCGTTACAAGCCGTAATGGCCGGCCAGGTACCCGCCAATGAACAAGGCGAGCTGCAGGGTTCACTCGCAAGTTTACAAAGTGCCAGCGCCATTGTGGGACCACTGCTTATGAATAATTTATTCTTTTATTTTTCGCACAGTAATGCACCGGTTTATTTGCCCGGAGCACCTTTTTTGGCAGGAGGTATATTGTTGCTGGCGGCGTTTATAGTTGCGTTTAGAAGTTTACATATAAAGAAGCGGTTGGCTTAGATTTTTTTTTGAACCAGGCAGTAATTCTTTAATCGGCTTCATTGGCGTCGCACTCTTTTACAGTATATCTTAATTGAGCTTTTATCTGCTACTTTTTTTGTAGCAAATTGCAGATAGCATTAAAATAATTTCATTAGACAATGAACAAAACCATCAACGATTTCAACCATATTTTTTTTATTGGAGTAGCCGGAACAGGCATGAGTGCGATTGCCCAGTACCTTGCAGGAATTGGTAAAAATATCAGTGGCAGCGACCGGTATTTTTTGCCTGGCATCTTTAACGATACAAAAGAAAAATTAGAAGCCGAAGGCATACAATGTTTTGTGCAAAACGGTGAAGGTATCACTACAAAAACCGACCTGGTGGTGGTGTCAACAGCTGTAGAAGACACGGTGTATGAAGTGCAGAAAGCAAAAGAATTGAATATTCCCATCATCAAACGTTCGGAGCTGCTGGCAATAATTGCAGCCAGTAAAAGAACCATTGCCGTGGGCGGTACATCTGGTAAAAGCACCACCAGCGCCATGTTGTTTGATATTTTACAGTATGCAGGTTTACAACCAAGCATCATCAGCGGTGCTGGTTTGGTGAGCATTATTAAGGAAGGAAAAATTGGTAATGCTAAAGTAGGTGCAGGAGAGTGGCTCGTAATAGAAGCCGACGAAAGTGATGGCTCGATTGTTCAATATCATCCCGAAGTTGGCCTGCTCTTAAACATTGATAAAGACCACCAGGAGATTGACGAACTCATGCAAATATTCGGCATTTTCAAAAGCAACACAAAGCGATTGTTTGTAGTTAATCAATCCAATCATTTATCCAAACAATTATCTGCCAATACCCAACATGATTTTTCAACCGATGGAAATTCAACAGCTGGTTATGTAGCCAAAAACTTTAGCCAAAAAGGGCTCAGCATCCAGTTCACCATTCACCATTCACCATTCACAATTGACAATTCACAATTGACCATTGACCATTCACCATTGACGATTCACCACTTCTCCCTAAACACCGTAGGCAAACACAATATGGAAAATGCATTGGCTGCTGTAGCCGTTGCCAACCAGTTGGGAATTAGTTTGGAAACCTGTGCAGCGGCATTAAAAAACTACGAAGGCATTTACCGCCGTCACCAGGTTTTAGGAAATAAAAAGGGCGTTTGGGTAATTGATGATTATGCCCACAATCCTGCTAAATGCGCAGCTTCTATTGCAGCCTGCCAATACATTGCACCAAAAGTAATAGCCTGGTTTCAGCCGCATGGCTATGGTCCTACCCGTTTTTTGCGCAACGATTTTGTAAAAGAAATAGCCGCAGTTTTAAGACCGGCAGATGAGATATGGATGAGTGAAATTTTTTATGCCGGGGGAACGGCAGTAAAAGATATTTCGGCCAATGATTTAATCACCGACCTACAGGCCTTGGGTAAAAATGCTTTTTTTGTGGAAGACAGGCATGATTTAATCGAATCCATTCAACCGCATTTAACCAACGATTGTGTGTTGCTGTTGATGGGTGCAAGGGATCCAAGTTTGGAAATATTTGGGCAGCAGGTTTGGGAGAAGTTGTAGCCAAGTTTTGATTTTTTCAAGAAATGAATCAAGTAATTGTTTAAATTTTTGACATAATAAAACAGTCATATAAATCTTATACAAATTGTGACCACCCTTATCATCAACATAAAACAGCTCATTAACGTAAGAGCGAAAAATGAATTACTACGAGGTAATGCATTAGCGGAATTACCCGTTATTGAAAATGCCTTTCTGCTTATTGAAGATGAGGTAATTGCGGACTATGGCAATATGTACGAACTGGAAATAAAAGTTCCGCAATTACCCAAACATATCATTAAAGCAGATGAACAATTTGTACTGCCAGCCTGGTGCGATAGCCATACCCACCTTGTGTTTGCGGGCAGCAGGGAAAATGAATTTGTAGACAAAATTAATGGACTCAGTTATGCGGAAATAGCAGCCAAAGGCGGCGGTATTTTACATTCGGCACAAAAATTAAATGATACATCAGAAGATGAACTTTTTAACCTTGCGTGGCAAAGATTATCGGAGCTAAGCAAACTGGGCACCGGTGCTATCGAAATAAAAAGTGGCTACGGTTTATCAGTAGCAGGTGAGTTGAAGATGCTGAGGGTGATTAAAAAACTACAAGAAAAATCAAACCTGGTAATTAAATCGACCTTCCTGGGAGCCCATACCTTTCCATCGCAATTTAAAGACAATCACCAGGGGTATATAGACAGTATAATCAACGAAATGCTGCCGGTAATTGCAGCTGAAAAACTGGCAGATTACATCGATGTATTTTGCGAAACCGGTTTCTTCTCACCGGAAGAAATGGAAGCCATCTGCCTGGCTGGCCGGCAATATGGCCTGCAACCAAAGCTTCACATCAATCAACTGAACAGTATCGGTGGCGTACAAAAGGCAATTGAATTGAAAGCCCTTTCTGTAGATCACCTGGAAACAATGATCGATAAAGATATAGCGGATTTATCAAAATCAAATACCATTGGTACGCTTTTGCCAACGGCGGCTTTTTTCTTACGCATGCCTTTTCAACCCGCCAGAAAATTAATCGATGCTGGCTGTGCCATTGCATTGGCAAGCGATTATAATCCGGGTTCTTCTCCCAGTGGTAATATGAATTTTGTGGTAGCGCTAAGCTGTATTCAAATGAAAATGTTGCCTAAGGAAGCTATCAATGCGGCAACTGTTAATGGTGCATTTGCCATGGGTGTATCAAACGAAACCGGCAGCATTTGTATAGGTAATAAAGCCAACCTTATTTTTACCAAACCTATTCCTTCACTCACTTATCTACCCTATAGCTTTGGCAGTAATTTAATAGATAAAGTGATGATCAATGGCGAATTTGTAACCAATTAATAAAGCTAAATTTCAGTCTAAATTTCTATTGTACTAATCCCCCTTTCTTTTTCTCATTTCCTTTAGCACTTCAGCTTCCGTTTTTAATGGCCCGTCCGGCAATTGTTTAATGCACATTTCAAATTCTTTTACAATAGCAGGGTTGCTTTTAAGTACCACTTTAATCAAAATTCTTTTGCCTTTAAAATCGGGTTCAACCCAAAGACTGTTGCCATCAAATTTTCCAGCACTGGCTGTAAACGTAAGCTGGGTAGTATCTAAAGGGAAATAGCGGCCGTTGCCGGACATTCCATCTACATTAATATAATTATAAGTTCCTTTTTTTAAACTGTCTGTGTAAAGATTTACAAAGATGCTGTCAATTTTTTGTGCCTTTAAAGCATCTGACACAACAAATGAAAGAATGAGTAGATGTATTTTCAATGCCTTTTGTTTTATAGCGTATCTACAGAAAAAAACATGCCTTACTTTATAATTGCTAATGCAAATTTGGTTATCAAACTAATTTTAACAAAAAGGATTTACGATGGTTAATTTGTAATTTTTTAGGTCACTATTAATTTGAAATTCCTACCCTACGCTTTACGTATTCATTCTTCTGCAATTCACCTAACATAAACAGGGCAAGATCTCCGGCAAAAATTTTATAGTGATTGGGTATGGGCGGATAATCAGCGTTAGTAATAAATTCACCGGTTGCTTCACCATTTAAAATATCGGGCGGACAAACAAAGGTCCAATCGAGATTGCTTGCTTTTAAATACTCGTAGGCTTTTTGATGTTCTCTTCCCACAGGGATAAATTGTTCCGGATAACTATCCTGATCAATCAGTAACGATTCATCGTCAGCATTTAAAAGCCCCATGCCACCAACTGCAACAATTCTTTGTGTACCGGCTTTCTTCATTTGCTCTACAATATTTTTTATACCCAGACTTCTTGTTCTATCGGTACCATCAAAACTGCCGCCTAAAGCAGATAGCACGGCATCGCAACCTTTTATCGCTTTTAGTACCTGTCCGGCATCAAACAAAGCACCCTGTACCAATTCAAGGTTGTCGTTATTGGGTAAGTCTTCTGTAAATACATTTCTGCCATACGCTTTTACAGTATGTCCGCTAAACAATGCCTGTTTTACCAATTGTTTTCCCACCATGCCGGTAGCGCCAAATACGATCAGTTTCATAACTTACTTTTAATGTTAAAATTAAACCATCCGTTACAACAATGGTGAAATATTTGACTGTAGCGTGAAGACACTAAAAAATAATTCCTCTAAATATTTTTTGTTGAATACAATTTTCTCCCACATCTTTGTAATCATAAAAAAATGAAAGTAAAATATACAAATAATAACAGTTGGTGGTGGCAGTCAAAATGTTGATTGTGCCGCTTTGCTATTGTAGTATATACAAAATAACCTGAAGCCCTGGCACATATTGCCGGGGCTTTTTAATTAAAAAATTTATTGGATGAAAAAAATACAGGTAAGTACTACTTACAAAAAGATGCTGGCTGATTTGTTTACACCTGTTGGTATTTATCTTAGGCTGCGGGACAGGTTCCGAGACACCATCCTGCTGGAAAGCGCTGATTTTCATGCAGGCGAAAACAGTTATTCCTTTATTGGCATCAATGCCATTGCAGGGATTGAAATTAAAAATAGTACCGAAATAGAATACAAGCTTCCATTACAAAAGCCGGAGAAAATTAGCATTAGCAATCCATTGGATGTTCCCGCTCATTTGTGGGAGTTTATGCAACGTTTTGAAGTGGAGTTGCAAACAAGTAAACCCATCAATGCCGCACAGGGATTATTTGGCTATACAACCTACGATGCGGTTCAGTTTTTTGATACGATAAAGTTGGTTACTGATGACCTGCCACAAACAACCTTGCCCAGTTCCGATATACCACAACCAGATAGTGTAGTTATTCCGTTAATGCGGTATCGGCTGTACCAATACGTTATTATATTCAATCATTTTAAAGACGAATTATTTATTTGTGAAAATATTATTGCGGGTGTACAAAGCGATCTTGCCGAAGTGGAAAGCCTTATAATAAGTAAAGATGTGCCTACATATCCTTTTGCATTAAAGGGAACAGAAAGTTCCAATATGTCGGATGAAGATTATCGTTTGATGGTGCAGAAGGGAATTGCCAGTTGCTACAGGGGAGATGTTTTTCAGATTGTGGTGAGTCGAAGGTTTCAGCAATCATTTACCGGCGACGAATTCAATGTGTACCGGGCGTTGCGGAGTATCAACCCCAGTCCTTATCTTTTTTATTTTGATTACGGCGATTATAAATTAATGGGCTCATCACCAGAAAGCCAATTGATATTACAGAATGGCAAAGCAATCGTACATCCCATTGCCGGTACTTTTAAAAGAACGGGCGATGATGAAAAAGACAAGGCACTGGCTATAAAATTAGAAAATGATGAAAAAGAAAATGCCGAGCATGTAATGCTGGTAGATCTTGCAAGAAACGACCTGAGCAGAATGTGTAGTGAGGTAGAAGTAACCCAGTATAAAAAAGTAAATTTTTATTCTCATGTTATTCATTTGGTAAGCGAAGTAAAAGGAACTGTACCAGCCAATACCAACCCGTTTCAATTGCTGGCACTAAGTTTTCCGGCCGGTACATTAAGTGGTGCACCTAAAATAAAAGCCATGCAGTTAATTCATTCTTTTGAACCAACCAGCCGAAGCTATTATGGCGGCGCCATTGGCAGCATTGGTTTTGATGGAAGTTGTAATCACGCCATCATGATCCGGACTTTTTTAAGTAGTCAAAACACATTAACCTACCAGGCAGGCGCAGGAGTAGTGGCAGCCAGCAATCCGGAGAGCGAATTGCAAGAAGTAAACAATAAATTAAACGCTTTAAAACAAGCCATTTTGCTGGCAAAAAATATTTGATATGAAAATTCTTGTTTTTGATAACTACGATTCTTTTACCTACAACCTGGTGCACCTGGTAGAGAAAATAACACACCAAAAAGTGGAGGTATTTCGCAATGACCAGATTGCGTTGGAGCAGGTAAAAAATTACGATAAGATAATTTTGTCTCCGGGGCCGGGCGTGCCACCAGAGGCTGGTTTATTGTTACCGCTTATAAAAGAATATGCTGCTACCAAATCTATACTGGGCGTTTGTTTGGGGCACCAGGCCATTGGCGAGGCATTTGGTGGTACGCTCGAAAATTTAAGTACAGTGTACCATGGTATTGCTACACCTATACAAATCACCAATGAAGATGCGCCCATTTTTAAAGGCATGGGTAAATCGATTGAAGTTGGACGTTATCATTCCTGGATTGTAAGTGATAAAAATTTTCCGACGGAGCTGGAGGTAACTGCTGTTGATAGCAATGGCTTTATAATGGCGTTGCAGCATAAAACATATGATGTGCAGGGTGTTCAGTTTCATCCGGAGAGTGTGTTGACACCGGTTGGTGAAAAGCTCATGAGGAACTGGCTGGGAATACAAAACTAATGAAATCAATCGGCTGTAAAACAACACCAGGTAGTGCTGTTTACTTTATCAAATGTTGAATGTAGGTGAGTAGTAAATTAATTATAAATCAACCAGCTTAGTTCTCCTTCCGGGGTGAGGCAAAAGAGAAAACATGAAAAAAATATTAAACTATTTATTTGAATACAAATCATTATCCAGGGAGCAAGCGAAAGAAATACTCATCAACATTTCTAACAACCTGTACAATGAAAGTGAAATAGCTGCTTTCATAACTGTTTACCTGATGCGGAGTATCAGCATCGAGGAGTTAGAGGGCTTCAGGGATGCATTGTTGCAATTGTGTGTGCCGGTTGATTTAGCAGGAACTGAATTAATTGATATTGTTGGTACCGGCGGCGATGGAAAGAATACGTTTAATATTTCCACGTTAAGTTGTTTTATTGTAGCTGGTACTGGAAATAAAGTAGCCAAACATGGTAACTATGGCGCCACCTCCATCAGTGGTAGCAGCAATGTAATGGAGCAAATGGGTTATAAGTTTACCAACAACAACGATCAATTAAAAAAAGAAATAGCGACTGCCAATATTTGCTTTCTGCATGCACCACTATTTCATCCGGCATTAAAAGTGGTGGGCCCAATACGGAAAAATTTAGGCGTTCGCACATTCTTTAATATGCTGGGACCAATGGTAAACCCTGCTTTCCCCAAACACCAGCTGGTAGGGGTTTACAATCTTGAAATGGCCAGAATTTATAACTACCTGTTGCAACAGACAGATAAAAATTTTACGATCATTCATAGCCTGGATGGTTATGATGAGATTTCTTTAACAGGCGATACAAAAGTAATTACCAACAAAGGCGAAAAGATTCTTACGGCAGAATATCTTGGTAAAAGAACTGTTACGGCAACTGATATTTATGGTGGCGATACAGCAGAGGAAGCTGCCCAGATTTTCAAAAATATTTTACAAGGACAAGGAACCTGGGCACAAAATGCGGTAGTATTGGCTAATTCAGCCATGGCTTTGCAATGCACCGGCCAATACAGCAGTTACGATGAATGCTACCAGCTGGCAGTAGAAAGTTTAGAAAGCGGCAGGGCGTTAAATTCGCTGAAGATTTTAGTAGGGTGATGATAGTTGAAGGTGGTTGAATATTGTTAAATATTGTTTAAGGTGGTTGATGATGGTTGAATGTTGTTTAAAATGGTTGATGGTGGTTTAAAGTGGTTGAATTAAAATGATCCTAAATAGATACTCGAAAATTCTGATTAATAAATGAAAATAAGTAACAATAGTTCCGATAATTCAAATTTCACGTTGGGGGTGGATGGGCCGAATATTTTAGACATCATAATTAAACAGAAAAAAATTGAAGTTGCCCGTGCAAAAGCAATCACGTCTTTGGCAACCTTGCAGCAAAGCGAAAACTTTAACCGGCAAACTATTTCAATGCGCCGGTTTTTATTGGATGAAAGTAAAACCGGAATTATTGCTGAGTTTAAAAGAAAGTCGCCCTCCAAAGGTGTCATTAATGCTACAGCAACAGTGGAAGCTGTTACAGCAGCCTATACTAAATTTGGCGCAAGTGCATTGAGTGTATTAACCGATGAACAATTTTTTGGAGGCAGTGTGGAAGATTTAAAAAAGGCAAGGATCAATCATATACCAATTTTGCGGAAAGATTTTATGATTGATGCCTACCAGATTGCAGAGGCCAAAGCGATGGGAGCCGATGTGATATTGTTAATTGCTGCCTGCCTTACACCACTGCAGGTTAAAGAACTGGCAGCATATGCAACCAGTCTGCAGTTGGAGGTATTGCTTGAAATACATACCGAGCAAGAGTTACAGCACATTTGCGATGAAACTTCTATTGTGGGTATTAACAACCGGGATTTGAAAACTTTTACAGTTGATATTAACCGCTCCATTGAATTAAGTAAAAAAATACCTGGTAATAAATTACGAATTGCCGAAAGCGGCATCAATGATATTGAAACAATACGTATTTTTAAAAACGAAGGCTATCATGGTTTTCTTATAGGAGAAAACTTCATGAAACAGCCCGATCCAGCGGTTGCTTTTGCTCAATTTGTTAACGATTTCATTCAAAGTAAATAATGCTTTCCAGGTATTATTGAGATGGTATCTGCAATATTTTTGGGTGAAATACAAAAATAGTTTTTCAGGATGAGAGTAAAAGTTTGCGGTATCACACAACAAGAGCAGTTAAATGAAATGGCAGCGGTTGGTGCAACATTTGCCGGATTAATATTTTATCCCAAGTCGCCCAGGTATGTATTGCGACATATGACCACGAGCCAGATTAAAAAAGTAAACAATATTAATAAGGTAGGTGTATTTGTAAATGCATCGGTAGAAGAAATATTGCAAATGGTAGATGAATGCAGACTGCACATGGTACAACTGCATGGTGATGAAACCCCCAGGTTTTGTGAAAAAATAGCTGATTATATTTCTGTGGTAAAAGCATTTCGGCTTACCGATACAGAAAATATCGGCTGGCGCATACAAGAATACATGGACGTTTGCGATATGTTTATGTTAGATACAGAAGGAGCAGGATATGGAGGCACTGGTAAAAAATTCGACATTCAACGTCTGAACAATGTTGTGATAGGAAAACCCTATTTTTTAGCCGGTGGAATAGAACCAGCCGATGCAGCAACATTGAAAGCTTTTGCAACTTTGCCGGAAGCCAAGGCATTGTTTGCCATTGATATTAATACAAAATTTGAACAGGTGCCAGGTGTTAAAGACATGGCTTTAATTGGAAATTTTATAAAAAAAATAAACTAATAACAAAATGAACATTAAAGTTTGCGGTATTACGCAGTACAAACAGTTACAACAATTAGATGGGCTCAACGTAGATTTTGCCGGATTAATCTTTCATCCGGGATCGCCCAGGAATGTGGATGGCAAAATAAACCCGACCCAACTAAAAGACAGTGATTTTGATTTAAAAATTACAGGTGTTTTTTTAGACGCTGAAATGATTGATATTCTTACCGCCATTGATGATTATGGTTTAGATGTGGTGCAATTGCATGGCAACGAAACACCGGAAATGTGTGACGATTTATCAGAAGAAGTGGAAGTGATAAAGGTGTTTAGTTTGGGTGATGATGAAGCGGATATTGATGCGATGATTGCGCCTTACGATGCTGTATGCGATTACTATTTATTTGATACAAAAGCTGCTGATGGTGCAACCGGCGGTACCGGCAAAAAGTTTGACTGGAAAAGATTAGCTAAAGCAAAAATTGAAAAACCCTTTTTCCTGAGTGGTGGAATTAGTGTTGATGATATTGATGCGATCAAAAAATTTAAACATCCCGATTTTTTGGGAATTGATATCAACAGCCGCTTTGAAAAAGAACCCGGCGTAAAGGACATGGCCCTGGTTTTGCAAATAAAACAGGGATTAAAAAAATAGCTGCGTAGTATGATTTCAATAAGACATGCGGAAGAAAGTGATTTGCCGGCAATGCTGGAAATTTACAATGAAATAATTGTTAACACTACAGCGGTTTGGCATGAAGAACCGCATACATTGGAAATGCGGAAAACCTGGTTTGCCCAAAGAAAGGAACAGGGCTTTCCGGTATTTGTAGCGGTAGAGGAGGGGCAGTTGCTGGGGTTTAGTACCATAGGACCTTTCAGGCCGTGGCCGGGCTACCGCTATACTGTTGAAAACTCTGTTTATGTAGCTGCCAATTGCAGGAGTAAGGGGGTAGCAAACTTACTAATGCCTCCATTAATTGTTGCAGCGAAAGAACTAAACCTTCACGCAATTGTTGCAGGGATAGAAGCGAGCAACGAAGCAAGTATTAAACTGCATAATAAATTTGGTTTTACAGAGGTTGCACATTTTAAAGAAGTAGGATTTAAGTTTGGGAGATGGATGGATCTAAAGTTTTTGGAGCTGATTATGGTTGATCCAAAGCCCTGAGCAAACGTTTCAGAAGATGCTGGAATAAGTAAAGCCGCTTCGATAAATGCCCAGTATAGATTTAAAATACAAGAGTGCGACGCCTGTGAAGTTTAATCGATATTCATCTGCCTGGCTCCCAAAAAAATTGTGACAAATAAACTTAATAAATGGAAACAACAATGCTGATGGAAAAGGAACATAATTTTGCAGTGAACGAGCACGGATATTATGGTGAATTTGGTGGTGCATTTATACCGGAAATGCTGTATCCAAATGTAAAGCAGCTGCAGGAGCAATACCTTCAGATAATGGGTGATCCAGCGTTTCAGCTGGAGGTGGATCAGTTGTTAAAAGATTATGTTGGCAGGCCAACACCTCTTTTTTTTGCAGAGCGATTGAGTAAAAGATATAGCACCAATATTTACTTAAAACGGGAAGATCTTTGCCATACCGGCGCTCATAAAATCAATAATACAGTTGGCCAGATTTTGCTTGCACAACGGCTGGGTAAAACAAGGATTATTGCCGAAACCGGTGCCGGTCAGCATGGTGTGGCAACGGCTACCGTATGTGCGTTAAAGGGTATGGAGTGCATCGTGTACATGGGCGAAAAAGATATTGAACGGCAGGCACCCAATGTGGCAAGGATGAAAATGCTGGGAGCAACGGTTGTACCTGCTTTAAGTGGAAGTAAAACGTTGAAAGATGCTACCAACGAGGCTATCAGGGATTGGATCAATAACCCGGCAGATACGCATTACATCATTGGAAGTGTGGTTGGTCCGCATCCTTATCCCGATATGGTTGCAAGGTTTCAAAGTATAATCAGCCAGGAAATTAAGCAACAATTATTGGAAAAAACCGGCAGCGAATTGCCAACGCATGTAATTGCTTGTGTGGGTGGGGGCAGTAATGCCGCTGGTGCTTTTTATCATTTTTTGGATGATGAATCCGTAAAGCTGGTAGCTGTAGAAGCAGCCGGTCATGGTATAAATAGCGGCATGAGTGCAGCCACCACACAGTTGGGTACGCCGGGTATTTTGCATGGTAGCAAAAGTTTGCTGATGCAAACTGCAGATGGACAGGTTATAGAGCCACACAGTATTTCAGCCGGTTTAGATTATCCGGGCATTGGTCCTTTGCACGCCTATTTGTATAAAAGCGGTCGTGGTATTTTTATGAGTGCTACCGATGAGGAGGCTTTGCATTCCGCATTTGATATCAGTAAAACAGAAGGCATCATCCCGGCTTTGGAAACAGCCCATGCTTTTTCGGTATTGGATAAAATGGAATTTGACGAAACAGATGTGGTGGTTATTTGCCTTAGCGGCAGGGGCGATAAAGATCTTGCAACCTACATGAACTACCTGTAATGGATACAAACCAATTAGAAATTATTGCTTACAACGATAGCCTGGCGGGGGCTTTTAAGCACTTGAACGAAGCCTGGCTTCAAAAATACTTTGAGATAGAACCCATTGATGTGGAAATGCTGGGTAATCCAACGCAGTATTTTATCGACAAGGGCGGTCATATATTTTTTGCAAAAGTTGCAGGTGAAATTGCTGGTACTTTTGCGTTGTTAAAAGCAAGTGATGGCGTGTATGAATTGTCTAAAATGGCAGTTGATGAATCTTTTCAAGGTAAAAAAATAGGCAATAGGTTAATGGAGTATGCAATAGCAAAGGCAATTGAATTAAATGCTGCAAAAATTATCCTCTATTCAAATACCAAGTTACCACCGGCCATTCATTTGTATCGAAAATACGGGTTTACGGAAGTACCGGTTACATCATCTGGTTACAAGCGTTGTAATATTAAAATGGAATTAATTATCCAAAAAGAACAATGAACAGAATCGATCAACTATTTGCAACCAAAAAAAGCAATATCTTAAATGTGTATTGCACTGCAGGATATCCGGCTTTAACCAGTACAACTGAAGTGTTAGCGGCCTTGCAAAACTATGGCGCCGATCTTATAGAAATTGGTATGCCCTACAGCGATCCGCTGGCAGATGGGCCTGTAATCCAACAAAGCAGCATGGTTGCCCTTGAAAATGGTATGACCATTGCGACTTTATTTGAACAACTGAAAAATGTAAGAACTCCCAGCGCTTCCTCTGATACGGTGGAGGTTTCAGTGCCACTTATATTAATGGGCTACATGAACCCTGTTTTACAATACGGCTTAGAAAAATTTTGCGAAGATGCGGAGTCCGTTGGCGTGGATGGAATTATTTTACCCGACTTGCCCATCTATGAATATGAAAGCCTGTACAGGCAGCTGTTTGAAACGCACAACCTGCATTTTATATTTTTAGTAACACCGGAAACAGCCGAAGACCGTATCCGTAAAATTGATGCGTTAAGCAGCGGATTTATTTATGCGGTTTCATCCAGCAGCACAACAGGTAACAGCAAGCCAATAGAAGGGCAATCGGCATATTTTGAAAAGTTACAGGGCATGCAATTGAAAAACCCCATACTGGTTGGCTTTGGCATCAAAGACAAAGCAACCTTTCAGGCAGCTTGCGCCCATACCAATGGAGCCATTATTGGAAGTGCCTATATCAATGAATTAAAACAAAACAGCAATATCGACACAGTTACTAAAGAATTCCTAAAAAAGATTCTGGCTTAATCCGTAACGATTAATTTAGTTAATTTGCCATTGGAGATAGTGCTTGGTAGAGATTCCAATCTGCTGTTAAATTCGAATTATTTACATAAAATAAATACAGACATTGAAAAATTTTTTAATCATCGCATTTTTACTTCCTGCTGTTTGCATGGCGCAGCCTGCATCAAAAACCCATACCAAAGGGAAACAAACAAAAAGTTCTGCCGCAAAAAAAGACAATAATAAAAATAATACTGCTGCGGTGGTTAAAGATGGGTTTACCATTGAAGGTGACGTAACAGGTTTTGCAGACGGCACAGGTATTTCTCTTTTAAATGGACAAACCGGCGCACCAGAAGCCGAAACAACCATTAAAGCCAATCATTTTTCTTTTAGAGGTAAGGTTGACGAACCTGAGTTTAAAATATTGCTGGTAGATAAAAAGCCGCCTTATCTCACCATTTTTTTAGACAACAGCGAGGTAAAAGTTAACGGCACTAAAGAAGCATTTGATAGAAGCAGTGTTGCTGGTTCGCCGATGCACAACGATTTTATGAAATTAAACCAGTCCCTTGCGCCGTACCAAAAAGTTTTTGCAGAAAATGCAGCTTATGATACCGCTGCCATTGCAGGTGCATTAAAGGTTACCGAAGATTTTGTCCAAAATAATCCGGCTTCTTTTATAACACCAATGGCCATTATCAGGCACCGGCAGTTGGCTGATGATCCATTTAAAACCGAAGCCCTTTTTAATCAGTTAACACCCGCTGTAAAAAAATCTGCAATGGGCAATTATATACTGCAACAGGTTACCGATGCAAAAGTAAACGCAATTGGAACTGTGCTGGCAGATTTTACCCAGGAAGATACAACGGGAACGCCATTTACCCTGGCATCTTTAAGAGGCAAGTATGTGTTGATAGATTTTTGGGCAAGTTGGTGCAGACCCTGCCGCCAGGAGAACCCAAATGTGGTGGCTAACTTCGAAAAATTTAAAGATAAAAATTTCACCGTGTTGGGCGTATCCCTCGATAAATCGAAGCCATCGTGGATAGAGGCCATCCATATGGACGGGCTAAACTGGACTCATGTAAGTGACTTACAAGGATGGGCCAATGGAGTAGCCAAACAGTTTCAAATAGGTAGCATTCCACAAAACTTTTTAATAGGCCCCGATGGAAAAATAATTGCTAAAAACCTTCGTGGACCAGCCCTGGAGCAAAAGCTTACCCAGTTATTACAGTAATTTTTTTTGGTTAACCAGCCGTCAGGCTTTGTGCGTCATTGGTGGCGTCGCACCCTTGTGCGGTCTATCATTTATCAGCATTTTTGGACCAGTTTCATTTTGTGGGGAGTAAATAGAAGTTGAGGTTTTTTGGGAAAGTTACCGTTTTAAGATTTGGCTACTTCAACAGTAAGTTATTTTAATGAAAATGAATAATGTATATCAATTACGCCAGAGGCGTAGCCTATTTGTAGATAATGAAAGATAAAGTATTTTGCCCCAGAGGGGCAACCTCCTGCATTGGTTAATCATAAAATTCAAAGAAATATTCATCTTTAAAAGCAATTTCAAATAATTTCAACAGGCTGATATATGCTGTTTTGAATGACAGCTTTTCATGATGTTTCGTTTGTTCACTTACTCCACACCAAATGCAGATGATCCGTTTTTATCAAGTACAATTTTGAAGGTATATTGCTCTCAACGCAATAAGTTTTTTACAAATAAAAAGTTGTAATCAGCGGGAATAAAGGCAGCAAACAGCACCTTTAATAAATTTCAATTTGCACTTAATGTTTAACGGGTGGTTTGGGGGCCTTGGCTTTAGGCTTTGGTTTGGGGACTGGCTTTTTTTCAACCGGCATATCTTCAACCGGGCTTTTTTCTTCTTCTACATTATCTTTTAATTTATCTTCAATTGTATTGCCCATCGCATCTTTTACGGGTTGGGGCATTGGTTCTGCGCCTTCGGCAGTTACCTGGTTAAATACTTTTTCTACATGAACCCATCTGCCGTTCTTCCATTTAAATCCTTCATAGTCTCCATCAGGAATATAGGTCCATTTTTTTAATGGCTCGTTTGTTTCCGATTCCAGGTGCTCAGCAATAATCATTTGCAATTCGGGATCGTAGGTAAGCCTGGTGCCGGCTGTTTTTTTATATTCAAGTATATGCCTGCTGACCGCAGGCCTTGCAGCGCTGTCTTCTTCAAAGCTAAAAAGCCTGCCACCAAAAACAGGTTCGTTATTATCAAAGCTGAGTACTTCAATTATTTTTCTATTGCTACGGATATTGTTCTCGTCATAGCCTAATAAGGTGTAGTAATTTTTATTCGTCCCCTTGGTTTCAATGATCTTATAATATACAGCACCAATCCATCCTTTGTTGTTGGCAGTGGTATCGGCAAGCAGTTGGGTAACATCCGATTTATCAATGAGTGGATATAATTTTAAAGAGCCATCCGGCGTATTCATTTGTATGGCACCGTGCTGCCGGGTGAGGTTTTCATTTACCACCAACTGCCAGGTAAATATGCGAAAACTGTTATCGGGTGCATATAATTTGGAAATGGTTATTAATGAATCGAATGGATAATTAAATGACTGTGGTGTTTTTAATGCTCTTACAAAAAGCTTGGTGAACAGGCTATCCGATTTAAATCGGGTTGCAGCGTCAAGGCCATTGATTAGCTTATCAGCATAACGCTGTAATGTATCTTCTTTAAGTGTTAACTCCTGCAGTTTTTGTGTGTGTGCAGTTAACGCAAAGGTGGAACAAAATAAAACCATTAAAAAAACCGGAATACAATGTTTCTTCATTTAATAAATTTAGACCAATACTTTTAATTAGCTATTTTCAAAAGGAAATAAAAGAAAAAATTAACGAACCAACGATGCTTAGTTGTATGGTAAGGCAAAATATCTTTCTAAAGGTAAAGTGCTTTTGCAAAATCAATTAATGATGAAAATACAAAGTCGATCCTTTCATCGGCATCGGTTATTGTATTGTTGGTGGTGGTTAAAAAAACCGTAATGGCGCCGATATTTCTGCCAAATTCCATGTCGCTAATGCTGTTGCCCACCATAATGCTTTTTGTAAGGTCAATAGTCGGAAATTCCTGCTTTGCCTGCAATGCCATGCCGGTATTGGGTTTTCGGCCCAGGCTGCTAGCGTCGATGTCGGAACAGAAATAAACCTTGTTAATATTTCCTCCGGCTACTTTAATACTTGTTTGCATTTGATCGTGGATGTAATTTAAATCATCAACACTCATATGGCCTTTACCCACACCCCGTTGGTTGGTTACAATAAAAGTGTGTTGAAAATGCGATTTAAAAATTGACACGGCTTCCAGAATCCCATCGTAAAAAACGAATTCATCCCAGGTAAGAATGTATCCATCCATATTTTGATGGTTGATAACACCATCCCTGTCCAGGAAGAGTGTCCAGCTGAAATCGATATCGTTTAATTTTTTTTTCACAGTATATCTTATATTTTTTTGCCGCTGTTTAACTTCAGCTGGCTTGTAATCCGATATCAATGCATTATTCTTTACGACCTATTTCCTTTTGCGCTCGTTCGAAATCTTCCGGAATACCGATGTCAATAAAATAGGCATCCTGAACCAAGCCATAAAAATTTCCTTCGCCAACCAGTAACTCTAAATAATCCTTTTCCATCGAAAACTTTTCAGCAAGCGGTTGTGCTAAAAATTTACCTCTGTCTATGGCATAAACGCCGCCATTAATCAATCCCTCTTCATTCCATTTTTTTTCTTCAAAAGAGGTGATACAATTGTTGGTATCCATTTTTACCACCCCATAGCGTTCAAACTGTTGCATGGGTTTAAGGCAGATGGTGCAATACGATTCTTTTTGTTGGTGCAGCTGCAGTAATTGCTGTAGTTTGATGGAAAATAATGTATCCCCATTTAAAGCAAGCACCGTTGGTTCAGTCGCCATGGAACAAGCTTTGTAAATGGCACCACCGGTACCCAATGGGTCTTCTTCTATGGATAATTGGTAATCCAATGCCGGATAATTTTCCTGTAGGAATGTTTGTATCACCTCGCTCATATAACCAAGGGAAAAAATGAATTTTTTAATGCCTTGTTGCTGCAGTTGATCAATCACATAGTACAAAAATGGCTTGCCGGCCACCGGTGCCATGCACTTGGGTAAATCACTTACCACCGTTCTTAACCGGGTACCAAAGCCACCCGCCAAAATAATGGCCTCTACGTCTGTGTTAACCGGTAAGGGAGCCCTGTTGGAATTGCCTGTTGCTGAATTATTCATGCTATTAAAAATGAATTCTTGTATAATTATTGTACCTGAAAAGCAGTAAACAAATAATTGTTAGCGGCCCCTACAGGTTGTAGATTGATATAATAAGATTCTGTAAAATTCTTTACTGCTAAAAACTCGTGCGTTGGTACACAAAATTCATCGAAGAAAATAATATCACCCTTTTTTAAAAAGGGTGCCAGCGTTGTTAAAGTGAATAGGGTAGAGGAATACAGGTCGGCATCCATATGTATTACCATTAACTTATCGTTGTTAAAACTTTTAACAAAGCCGGGCAATGTTTGCTGGAAAAGACCCTGGTAAAAGCTGGCTCTGGTATCAGTTGTTTGTAGCACTTGGTTGCCATTGTTCATATCGCCTTTTTTAAAATGACCCCAGTCTTCCGGTAAGCCGCTAAAAGTATCAAAGCCATAAAATTTTGAATTTCCATTTTTGTGATGATCTAACCACCAATAAAAAGAACCTCCATTTGCAACACCAAATTCAAGGTAGTTTATGGAATTGTTTTTTATAAATGCTGTATTTAGAAATTCATACAGACCCAACCGTTTTTCTCTGCTTCTGTCTCCCGAAAAAAAATCGTTAAAGGGCAAATCCCTATGCTCACTAATCCATTTAGATTGTTTGGATAAATAAGCAAGGTTTAAAAAAAAACCAGCGAAAGGTTCTACAATAATATGAAGCCGGAGCAAGCTAAAAATAGCTTTCGTTTTTTGAATAAAGAGGAATTTCAAATACATGATTGATGTCGTCCCGGGCGGTCAGTCCCTATTAAATGAAACAATTATTTTTAGTTGCAATGTTAGTGGCCTTTTTCTAAATGCTACTGAAAAAACTCAAGTAGGATACTATCAAAAACCAACGGGTTGCAAATTAGTTATTTAGGTAATACAGACGATGGATATTTAGCACACGAGTTTCGTGACCGTGGCTTACCCGTGCACGCCGGCTTTCCCTGCAACTATTTTACCGGGTATTCAATTTTTTTTCACTAAGTTAATTATAGGTTATAAAATTGCTTTGCTTATTATCGTCCATGTATTACTATAAATAGTTGAAGAAAATATAAAACAAATAATTCCTTGTAGTATAGCGCCAATTGTATATGTTTACTTTTCTGAAAATAACACCCTTTCTTAATTACTACCAGCTACGTTTACATTTTGCCAATCGCATTTTTAAATTATCTGGCTGTTAATGTTTAACAACATAATTAAGCCTGCTCTACAAGCATGGTTAGAAAGCTGCCCCAGTATTGCACTGGTACATTAGATTTTATTACTTATTACCTAACACCTACAGCGCTTATGACAAAGAATTGTTTTTCCTCCTTGCATAAAATAGTCAAATCAGTGCATTTATCGGTTTTATTTTTGTGCTTTTGTGCAACCGCATTCGCACAAATACCGATAGTTAACAGTTTTGAGCCAACGTTTGCAACTAAAGGTGATGTAGTTATTATAAGAGGCAACAGGCTCAATAATGCAACTGCTGTAAAATTTGGAAATGTTGCGGCAGATTCATTTCAAGTATTAGTAGACACGGCTTTCTATATACAGGCCGTTGTAGGCGCCGGTGCCAGCGGCAGTGTAAGTGTTACAAATGCTAATGGCACAGGTAGTAAGACTGGCTTTACATTCTATTCCAAAGCACCTGTTATAAGTCAGTTTTTTCCTGCGAGTGCTGCCAAAGGAGGAGTTGTTTACATTAACGGTAACTTCCTTAATACAACAACCGCAGTTAGTTTCGGTGGAGTAGCTGCTGATTCTTTCCATGTATTAGTGGATACAGCCTATTACCTGGAGGCCTTCGTTGGCAGCGGGGCTGGTGGCAGTATTAGTGTTACCACTCCATTCGGCACAGCTGCAAAATCGGGCTTTACGTTTATTGCCCCCTCCTTACCATTAATTACAGAATTTGCACCCATAACAGGTGTTGCTGGAACTACTGTTACAATCCGTGGCGATAATTTAAATAATGTTACAGCCGTAAGTTTTGGTGGTACGCCGGCCAGTTCTTTCAGTATTTTGGTTGATACTGCTTACTATATCAATGCAGTTGTTGGTAGCGGTTCTTCCGGTAATATTGCGGTTACAAACGCTAATGGAAGCTCCATATCAGCGAATGTATTTACATTAATTACTTCAGGTGTCAATGATACCATTACACTTTGTCCCAATGGAAGCGTAAACATTGTATCCAACCTTACCGGAGATTCCTATCAATGGCAAATAAGTTCCGATACCGGTTACACCAACCTTATCAACTTCAATTTTTTTTACGGGGTAAACAGTAAAAATCTACAGATCAGTAATATACCTGATAGTTTTAGTGGTAGCAGGTTTCGCTGTGTTGTAAATGGTAATACTGTTAGTAAAATCACTACGCTAACATTTGCCCTTATATGGACAGGTAATATTAATAATAATTGGGATGATATTCAGAATTGGGGTTGTGCTGTAAAAGTACCCGACGCCAATACGGAGGTTATTATTACCAACGGAACAGTGCTATTGAATAATTCCACTACCGTAAAAAGTATACGTGTAAGCCCCGGAGCAACGTTAATTGTATCGCCCGGTGTAGACCTAATTATTAAAAACCAATAAATATTTAAAAAGAATGCCGCACCTGCCTTGGCTTTGCCGAAAAAAATGAAAAAAAAATTAAGCTGAATTATTTCGATAAATATAAAAACGAATAAATACTTTCAACGTTGGAATTGAATAACCTTTTCTTGCTCTGATTTTAACTGAAATGTTCCCTTGAAAAACTGACAATTTATACCACCCCCCGTACGTTCTGTTTAAATAAAAAAATGATTTCTGTAATTGGATATCGGCATCTCATGCTTTTATTTTTTAATAAACCACTACTACTGCTATAATGGTAATACGTATTTCAAGTAAAAGATACAGCGCAAAGGCATTTTTATTTTCCTTGTCTTTGTTGCTGACGTTGTTTTTTGATAATAGGAGCCAGGCCGCCGGTCCTGGAAATGATAGTTGTGCCAAAGCTACGGTAGTTAAAATTTCCAATGCAGGATTTGGGTTGGGTGTATTTACATCGGATAGTAGCGATATGACGAATGCAACGGTGGAAGCTACGGAAAATTTTGCCCCTGCTATTTTTGTAGCCGGACAGGATAAAAAATCAGTTTGGTACAGGTTTACTTTGCCTACCAACAGGAGTGTAAAAGTTTCATTGTTACAGCCGCTTCCCCCACCAATAGCTGCCGGCGATGCCGGATTCACCATTTATCAAAGTTCAAATTGCCTGCCAGCCCTTACCGAAGTCAGCAGCAAATTTACCCCCAATCCACTATTTGGAGATTCATATCACCCTTGTGTAGCTGCAGGTGAATACCTGGTGCAGGTATCTTCTAAAGCCGGCGCCAATGGATTGTTGTATATAAAAATTGAATTAGGTGAGCCGTCTCCATCACCTTACGATAAACCTGCAGGCGCCCAGCAATTTGGCACGCTTACTACTAATAAAGTAACAGCTATTACCTACGATGTAGATTGTCAAAGTATAGATAATGCTGCCGAGAATTGCCTGCCCAATGGCTCTTTTAAAGATTATACCAAAAGCACCTGGCATACGTTTACAACACCTAATTATTTCGACTGGTTTAGTATCCTTCTTGCACAAAGCCTGTATTATGGTTCAGACATTAAAGTGGGCTATCAGCTATATGAAGGAGATGGAACCGTTTCACCTATCAGCTCACTTACAAAAATTACTAATTGTGACAGTCTTGTTACCAATAGTTATTACTCAGCTCAAAAAACATACAAGTGTGGCGAGTTAAAAACAAATACAACCTATACCATTCAGTTGTTATATTACAAGGATTTTGTAAGAACGCTTTATCTGGCGGTGGCCTGGAATGGGAATGCTGCAACTAAAGCACCTGAACCAATATCCGGTATACCTGCTCCCAATAAAATGGGTACTTTGCTGTACGATGACAATGGCGTCAATAATATAGCTGCAGATAATTTAGCTTGCAACAGCCGGCATAGCGAGCATAATTGTCCAAATTCAATGCCGCTTGCAGGGATACCAAAAGATGGTTACCAATATAATCTGAGTACTTTTTTTTCATTTAAGCTTGCTACTGCAAGTACAGTAAGTATTACTGCAACTACTGATTGTAATTATCCATATTTATATGTTCGCCTGTACAAACAAAGCCTGACTACAAATTGTAATAACCTTGATACGGCGAATATTATAGCCAGTTTTATATATAACAGCAGTACTTTAAAATGTCTTGAAGCTGGTGATTATGTAGTTCAGATATCTGGTGTAGATTCTATTATTCCCAGAGATTACTATTATTATGGCTATTTATCAACAAGTACCGTTCCTATATGCATTCGCCGTAGCCTGGGCAATAGTGTATCGCTCAATATTAATGTTAAAAAAGAAGTTGCTTCCAATAAATATTCTCTTGGCACTGTAGGCGCAATTGATACCATCAATAAAGTTGGCAACATTATGACTCCTTTGCAAAATGGTGTAATTTACCAGGCAGCTGTGGACACCATTGGTTGTCAAAATACCCTGCGCCCGGCCGATACTACTTGCAATCCAATCAATAATAAAGTGATTTACAGAAAATTTGCCATAGCCGATAGTGGTATTATCAACTTTAATACGTTTACCTATCCGCTTCAATATAAACTATACCAGGGGGAGGCTGACGCACTGGCATCGGCACAAAACGTTTTTGCTTACCCGGCTGTTTTCACCGGGCTTAAACCGCAAACAATCTGCATGGATTATTACACTTACTGCGATTATAAGAATGTTTGTGTTGTGCCTGGTAATTATACTTTAGCTGCTTTTGGTTCAGATAATAATCTGGGCATAATTGATAAGCCTTCATTGAGTTTTAATTTAAAAAATACCCGACATGATAGTTATTTGAATGCACAGGATATGGGGAGTATAATAGATAGTGTTGGTCCTTCCGGCGGTGTAAGAAACAGTGATGTAGATTCTTTTTCCTGTAGAGATAATGCTGAAACCATTAACGGATTTGCCCCCTGTGCTATTTATGGAATACCTGCTACCAAAGCAATTTACCGGCAATTCTATTTAAGCGTTCCATCCCTCCTTACTATTTCCAATAATTATTATAATTATTATCAATGCGGTTTTACCAGCACAAAAACATTGTTTTATGGTAAGGCCACAGATGGCTTATCCGGTTTAACACCTGTTGGCAACCAGTGGAGTTGTTTTAATTCCGCCGCCTATACAGAGCAGTGTGCTACGCTGCCGGCAGGTTGGTATACCATTGTATCCTACGCAAGCGGACCTAGCTATAGCAATCCAATACAAAATTTAAACCAATACGGAGGATATAGCAGTTCTGTTGGAAAACCCGATCAAATTTCCATAAACATAACAGTACCTTCTTGTTTACCACCGCAGTTTAACCGGCCATATAAAGCATCTGTTGATACCAGTACCAATCAGCCATATAAAATAGAATGGGGGCCACAAACCGGCCATACGGCCGCTTACCCGGTTACATACAAAAGATATGTGCTTAACAAAGAAAATTTTAATTGTATTCAGGATACTGATTTCATTAAACAAAAACTTACAGCCTGTAATGTTGCCAATGCAAAAGTTGCATTTTATGTGTTTACAACCACACAGGAATCTTATTTACAAATTGATGATGTGCCTGATGCTATCTGGAGTTCAGTTTATGCTTTTGATGCAAGAACAGCCGATTCCGCAAAGTTAAAAGCAGGCAGCCCTTTGCAGCCCTGCCTTGCTAAACAGGGGCAAATACAATTTTGTAAATTATTGCCAGGCACTTATACGTTGGTGCTTTTTGCACCCACCAGTTACAATTGTAATTCTGTAACGCCCTCTATTTATGTTGACCAGGTAGGGTACAGCCGTTTTGATCATGCAGCTAAGGCCTATGATTTTGGAACGATAAAACCAGACAGCGCCTGGTACAACGGCAAACCAGGAGATGTAAACCCATTGGATAACACCCGTGCTGCCAGCAACGATTTCTTTTATTGTACCACCGGAGCCCAGGAAAAAGATCCATTCGAAGGGCAAGCCTGCTTTATCCAGTATAATCCTGAAATTTATCAACCTGGTAATAATATTGTTTTGCATCCTGATAATACAACAGCTCCGGAAAATTATTTTATGGATCGCAGAAATTTGTGGTACACATTTACGGTTAATCAGCCAGGAACCGTAAGAGTAAAAGTAGATAATAAAACGCCCGGCAAAACCAGTCAATACACTTTTGCAGTTTACAAAACTGATGTTGATGCAACCCTTCCTTTTTCATCAGTGGTGGCTGGTGGTCTTGTAGATTCAACATTAGCACAGGGGCTAACATTAATTAAGAGCAATGCGTATTACTATTACTGCTATGGTTACAATGATATCAGTTTTTATAATGAACCTTGCTCCTTTAAACCCATTCGGTATTATATATTAGTGGATAACAGAAATGCCTATGGATATACAACCCAACGGGATATGATACCTAACCACCAAGTGGAAGTATCCATATTATTGGATTCAAACAATGCCATCCCTCCTAAGTTCGACCACTTTAGCCTTGCCAATGATATGGGTACGGTAAACAGCGGTAAAAAGAAAGGTGCCATCGATAATTACACCTGTGCCACCAAAGATGCAACTGATCCGCTTTATGCCTATACAACCTGCCAAAAAACCTTGTGGTATAAGTTTACCACTACTACTACCGGGCAAATCCGGTACGCATCTTTTTTTCAAAATCAATACCAGTATTATTATGACAATATTCAATTATTCAGACAGGTAAAGCCGAACGACTCTTCCAGTACAGGTTTGCAGATTATGCCTCATACAGCTACTTATTATGACAATGGTTACTGGGCACAACAGTGTATAACGCCAGGCACTTACTATATTATTTTACCCGGCTGCAATGCCGTAAATGAAGATGTATATCCCGAAATAGAAATTATTCCACAGGCAGGCGATTTTTGTAGTGCACCCGCTATCGCTGCCATTAACGGAGTAAGTGTTGCATCTGCCACTTTAATACCCGATTGCCACACCATTGGCACCGATTATGGTGAGTTTGGTCCTACGCTTACCTGTCCGGCTGGTGCCAATACTGCTCTCTATAAAACTTCCTGGTTCCGGATGGATATTGGTGGCACAGATACGCTGGATGTAACAGCTTACCTGGTAGAAAATACCAATGCTACTTCTACAGAAATAAAGTATCGTTTAATGACAGGCGATTGCGGTGCTATGCAGGAACAAAGCTGTGTGCAGGATGCCTTAACTCAAAACACGTATCAATGTTTGTTGCCCGGACAGAAGTATTTTGTACAGGTTTTTACGCCTGTATTTAATCAAGTTGGTTCTGCTGTAACCGGCACGCTGGAACTAAAATTATCAGCTATAAAACATGTAGATACCTGTGCACCGGTAAACAGCTGCCTGGCAAATGCCAACTTTACTACCACTTTTGATTGTACCAAAGATGAAACAGTGCGGTTTAATAATTTTTCCACCTATGGCACGGGCATTTCCTACAAATGGGATTTTGGCTCCGGAGGCCAGACTTCTGCTGAAGTTGCTCCTTTGTTTCTTTATCCTGCAAAAACTACCGACCAGGTTTACAGCATTAAACTGGTTGCACAGAATACCGCTTGCGGAAAAAAGGATTCAGTAACAAAGACCATCACTATTCCTGCCAGGCCATACGTAGATTTTGGAAGTGATATTGTGCAATGCAATGGCACTCCTATTACGTTGGATGCAACCTCCTTTACCGGCGCTACTTATTACTGGCAAAACGGTACAACCAATCCAACATTTACAGCCGCTGCCGCTACGGGGCAAAACCAGTATTCTGTAAAAGTGGAGTATAACAATTGTATCAGTACCGATACCATCAATATCTTTATTAACCCCATTCTTAAAAAGCCACTGCAAAATATTGTTTTATGTGCGGTTGATTCCATACAACTCAATGCTTACAGGGGTTACAGTGAAACCTATCTTTGGAATACCGGTTCCACTGCCAGTAATATTTATGCAAAAAACGGGGGTATATATTGGGTAGATGTAAAGCTTAATAATTGTGTAATAAGGGATAGTTTTAACGTTACCAGTACCGCCGCCAGCCAGCCATTAGGAAGCGATACAACGGTGTGCCTTACTGTTGGTGGTTACAACCTGAATGCTACCATCAATGGTGCCGTTTCTTATCAATGGCAAAATAGCAGCAGTGCGGTAAATTTTAATGTAACAGTGCCTGGTATATATTGGGTGAAAATAGATTTCGGTACTTGTATCATAACCGATTCCGTTACCATCAGCGGATTTCCTGCTACACAAATAATTTCTTCCAGCGCTTCCATCTGTTCGGGAGATAGCTATACTTTACCCTGGGGTACCATCGTGAATTCAGCCGCTATTTACAGGGATACCATCCGAAGGGTTGCCTCTGGTTGCGATAGTATTATTAAAATAGTTACGCTTACTGTAAATGCTAAACCGTCTCTTGGTGCCGATAAAAATCTTTCAATTTGTTTTGGTAAAACTGCCAATCTTTCCACACAATTTATTACCACCGGCCTCACCAGCGACTGGACAATTGGTGGGCTGATGGTTGCCAATCCTGCAGCGGTATCGCAGGCGGGATTGTATCGCCTGATTGGCACTAACGCCTCGGGTTGTGCAGATACGGCTTTTGTTACGCTTACAGTAAATACCAAACCTGATGTAGGGATCGATAAAGCAACCAGTATATGTCCCGGCTTTAATGTCAATTTAACTACCCAGTTCATTACCACAGGGCTTACAACCAGCTGGACTTTATCTGGTCTAAATGTTGCTACGCCAAATGCCGTAACTACCGCAGGCGCCTACCAATTAATTGCAACCAATGGATCCGGCTGTTCCGATACGGCATTGGAAAACCTTACTGTAAACCCAAAGCCAGGCCTGGGCCCTGATGTTGCAATAAATATTTGCCCGGGATTTAGCACTGATCTTACCACTCAATTTATAACAACCGGCCTAACGCCATACTGGACATTGAGTGGAAATCCCGTTGGCTCACCAACTACTATCACCTCCGCAGGTATCTATCAATTAGTTGCAGCCAATGGATTTGGTTGTACCGATACTGCATTGGCTACTGTAACAACCAATGCAAAACCATTATTGGGTACCGATACAGGAGTAGCAACTTGTAGTGGTAATTCCATTAATCTTACATCATTATTTGTTACCACCGGGCTTACTACCAATTGGACAACCGGTGGTAGCGCCGTAGCCAATCCAACTGCCGTTACTTTAGCCGGGGTGTATCAATTAATTGCAACCAATACTGCTGGTTGTAAAGACACCTCATTGGCTACTGTAACCATTAACTCCAAACCTGCTATTGGATTAGATAGATCAACAGCTATCTGCCCTGGCTTTACGGCCGATTTAACCTCCGAATTTATAACCACTGGCTTAACGACCTCATGGACGATGGCCGGTGTTGCAGTCACTAACCCATCGACAGTTGCTGTCGCAGGTAAATATCG
>JANYCA010000108.1 GCA_025360525.1 Chitinophagaceae bacterium
CCTATCAATAAACCAGCAACAATATTCCAATGCTGTATACCAATTGTAAAAACAAAAGTAATTGCACTGGCTACGGTGAGGATACATTTAGCAAATGTGGAACTGCCGATAACATATCTCGGTGTATGGCCATTTTTTATAAAGGTTCCAGTAACCAATGGTCCCCACCCACCACCGCCAAAAGAATCGATGAATCCGCCAATTAAAGCCAATACTGTAATTTTAGTAGCTTTCTTTTTTTGGTTGACCTCTTGTTTCTTAAACGCATTTTGTAATATTCTTATGCCGAGATACATTGTATAAACAGCAATAAAGGGTTTGGTAATTTTAGCATACCGTTCGCCGACATAGGTCAATAACAGCGCCCCTATAATGGCTCCAAAAATTGCCGGTATGGCCAGTGCCCTTGCTAATTTTTTATTGATGTTACCCAGTTGCCAATGGCTGATACTACCTGCTGCGCTGGTAAATGATTCGGCAGAATGTATGCTGGCACTTATTACGGGAGGCGATACATTTAGTATCAGTAAAATAGTAGTACAGATTACCCCATAGCCCATGCCCATTGAACCTGCCACCACTTCTGCTGCAAAACCAACCAGCAACATCCAGTAAAATAAATGATTGTCTTTCTGCAACGCAGTCTGCAGTTCAATTAACTGGGCTGGAGACAAAAAGAGCCAGGTAAACAAAAGCAGTAATGCAACTACGGCTACTGCAATCATATATTTATTGATCACCTTTCGCCTGGATGAAGTAAGTTCCTGGGCTGTTAAAACCACGTCATGCGAATGGGTAATCTCTTCTATTACTTCTTCCGGTGTGTGAGTAGACATAATTTATTTATCTGTTATCAATTTTTTAGTAATCTCATTTAACTGCTTCACTTTGTCTGCAAAATCACCGCTTATTTTATTGCGGATCACCTGCATATTATCTAATAATTCATCCAACTCCGCAGGCAGCGTTTCATTTAAAACTTCTTTAATTCTTTTTGCAACAGTAGGTGATTTACCATTGGTGCTGATGGCAATTTTAAGGCTTCCTTTTTGTACAATACTCCCTAAATAAAAATCGCAGAATTCTGGCTTATCCGCTGCATTTACCAGTTTACCTTTTTGTTTGGCATCCTTGCTTACCTGTTCGCTTACAGCCCTGTCGTTGACGGCTGCAATTACAAGATCGGCCCCATCTATATCGGTGGCCTCATAAGGCTTTTCAATCAATAATATTTTGGGATATTCCTTTGACAGTTCTTTAATTTCATCGCTAATGACAGTGGCCACCAATTTAATTTTGGCGTTGGGTGCGTTTTGTACAACAGCGCCCAGTTTTTCCATACCAACATATCCACCACCTACAATAAGTGTTGTAAGTTGATCCAATTTCAGGAATATAGGAAACAGGTGGTTTGTTCCGCCCTGATCCTTTTGCGATTCTGCTTCTCCTAAAATTGCATCCTGGTTATCTGCCATAATTGTAATAAATAAAACAAGCATTTTGCTTCACTCAAAACAAAAATAGGGGAATTCCTACTGATTTAGTAGACTATTGAAAAAAAAATTAAAAACCGTGGCAAGGCAGAAATGATATTTAGATAAGTTCTGCTAAACTATCTTTTGTTTTGCTGATGGTTTCATCGAGGTCGGCATAGGTAAGTGCATTGTTAAGGAACCAGCTTTCAAAAGCTGATGGCGGAAGATAAACGCCTCTTTTAAGCATGGCATGAAAGTATTTTTTAAACAGGTTATTATTGGCAGCAGCTGCACTTGCAAAATCGATAACGGGAAAGTCGCTGAAATGTACGCTGATCATAGATCCAAAACGATTAATTCTAAAAGGTTCACCCCATTGTGTTAATACATCATTCAGACCTTTGTGGAGATACTCCGTTTTATTATTCAGCTCCGTATAAATAGCCGGGTTATTTTTTAATTCAGTTAGCAGGGTAAATCCGGCGATCATTGCAATGGGATTACCACTTAAAGTACCCGCCTGGTAAACGTTACCCAATGGTGCAATATGCTGCATAATTTCTCTCTTGCCACCAAACGCACCTACCGGCAAACCACCGCCAATTACTTTCCCATAGGTCACCAGGTCGGCATTGATTTTTAATTTTTCCTGTGCCCCGCCGGCAGCCAATCTAAACCCGGTCATTACTTCATCAAAAATAAAAACGATCCCTTCTTCATCACATATACTTCTCAACTCTTCTAAAAAACCAGGTGCGGCCAAAACACATCCCATATTTCCGGCAACTGGTTCTACTATTAGTGCAGCTATTGCTCCTCTATGTTCATCCACTAAGTTTTTTATTGCATCTATATCATTAAACGGAGCAGTCAATGTATCATTCGCCACACCGGCTGTAACACCGGGCACTGTTTGAATATCAAGCGTGGCCATTCCACTACCTGCCTTTACCAAAAAAGAATCTGCATGGCCATGATAATGTCCTTCAAACTTTATGATTTTGTTTTTTCCTGTGTATCCTCTTGCCAGGCGGATGGCACTCATACATGCTTCGGTACCGCTGCTCACCATTCTAACTAGGTCAACATTCGGTACCATGCTAATGATGAGTTCCGCCATGTCAATTTCCAGTTCTGTTGGTGCGCCAAAAGAAGTAGAGCCCCCTGCTTTTTCCTGGATGGCTTTTACCACCGGTTCATAGGCATGACCTAAAATCATTGGGCCCCAGGAAGCAATGTAATCAATGTATTTATTTCCATCTGCATCATACAAATAAGCGCCCTTTGCACTTTTCATAAATACGGGGGTGCCGCCCACACTTTTAAATGCCCTAACGGGAGAGTTTACCCCACCGGGGATTGACAGTTGCGCTCTTTCGAATAGTTGTTCGCTCTTTTCGTACATGAATTTTTATTTTGAGGTCGGCATTTATTCTTTATTCATCTTCATTGGCGTCGCACTCTTGTGCAGAAAATCTTTACTTAGCTTTTTTCACGCAAAGAAGCTAAGTAAAAAAAGATGCAAAGTTTTGCTTAGTTGCCTTTTAGCGTCTTTGCGTTAAATCAAAGTTTTGCCTCTTTTCGTCTCTGCGTGAAACTATCCAAGCAATTTGGCGGCATCTTTCGCAAAATACGTAGCAATCAAATCTGCCCCTGCCCGTTTAAAAGAGGTCAATGTTTCTAATATCGCTTTGTCTTCATTTATCCAACCCATTTTTGCGGCAGCTTTTATCATTGCATATTCGCCACTAATATTGTACACACTTACCGGTACATCCACTGCATTTTTTACTTCCCTTACAATATCCAAATACGGGAGCCCTGGTTTTACCATAACAATATTAGCACCTTCTTCCACATCCATTAATGCTTCTTTAATGGCCTCAATGCGATTGCAATAATCCATCTGGTAGGTTTTTTTATCGCCAAAGCCTGGAGCACTGTCCAATGCATCTCTAAACGGCCCGTAAAAGCAAGATGCATATTTAGCGCTGTAAGCCATGATGCCGGTTTTAGTAAAATTATTTTTCTCAAAAGCTTCCCGGATGGCACCAATTCTTCCATCCATCATATCGCTGGGCGCCACCATATCTGCACCGGCAGTGGCATGACTTAAACTCATTTTTACCAGGGCTGCTACGGTAGCATCATTTACAATCTCCCCATTTTCTACAATACCATCATGGCCATAAACAGAATACGGGTCCAATGCCACATCCGTCATCACATACATTTCCGGTACCGCATTTTTTATGGCTTTTATACTTCGTTGCATCAGTCCTTCCGCATTCCAGGCTTCTTTGCCCGTATTGTCTTTTAAAGCATCGGGAGCTTTTACAAAAAGCAATACGCTTTTAATACCCATGCTCCATAAATCTTTTACTTCTTTTACCATGTTGTCTATTGAGTACCGGTAATAGCCCGGCATGGAAGAAATTTCAAAAGCAATGTTAACACCTTCATCAATAAACAATGGAGCGATAAAATCGTTGGGTGTTAATATTGTTTCTGCCACCAGGGATCTAATAGATGGCGACTGTCTTAATATTCTGTTTCGTCTTTGTAAATACATTTTTGATGTCTGATTTTGGATGTCTGATGTCTGATTTTTTTTATCAAACAGTTATTTATTTTTTGATTCGTTCAGTTTTGTTTTGCTTGTCTTGGATGTTGCTGCAAAAATAGCTGTTAACTCATTTGCCTCTTTGATGAGCGATTTTATCTCATCTCCACTTCCACATGATTTTTTTTGTTCGTTGCAATTCTTTTTAATCAATCAATAGATTTTAACAACATAAAACACCAGACATCCAACATCAACACCAGCCATCTAACAGGTATTAGAACGCTGTGCCCACTCAATCTTTTCTTCCCCGGTTGGTTCAATCAGCCAATCTCTCGGATGCAAACATGCCTCTTGCAAGTTGTATTCTTCGCTTCCAAATGCGGGTTGATAATTATATTCAAATCTAACGGTTGGTGGCAGACTCATTAATATACTTTCTGTACGTCCATTTGTTTTTAATCCAAACAGAGTTCCCCTGTCATGTACCAGGTTAAATTCCACATATCTACCTCTTCTTATTTCCTGCCAGTATTTATTTTGCTCGCTGTAAACAGTATTTTTTCTTTTCTCAACAATGGGGATGTATGCTTTAATAAATCCATCGCCACAGGTTTTTCCAAAGTCCATCCAAAAGTCAACATCCTGTGCTTCGCAGGGTCGTTTATAATCGTAAAAAATTCCACCAAGCCCTCTTCTTTCTTCGTTGCGATGCCAGTTTACAAAATAGTTGTCGCAGTCTTTTTTAAACCTGGGATAAAATAAAATATCAAAACCATCGCATGCATTTTTATAGGTTTGATGAAAATGTTTTACATCTTCTTCCATCAAATAATAAGGCGTTAAATCTGTGCCCCCTCCAAACCAGCGGTCAATTACCTCACCGTTTTCGTCATACAATTCAAACATGCGATAATTACAATGCACGGTTGGCACAAAAGGATTACCGGGATGAATGACCAGGCTAAGGCCGCAGGCAAACCAATTGACACCTCTTTCTCCCAATGGAGAGTTAGACAATTGCTTGCGCATGTTATCCGTTACTTCTCCAAAAACTATTGAGGTATTAACGCCGCCTTTTTCAAAAACATTACCGTTGGCAATTACCCTGGTTTTACCGCCTCCGCCTTCTGCCCTCTGCCACTTGTCTTCAACAAATACAGCCTTACCATCGGCAGCTTCCAATGCAGCACAGATGTCGTCCTGTAATTGATGAATGATTTTTATCCAGTTGTCTTTTACCCTCATAAATAATTCAAAAGTTAATGTCGAAGTAAAAAGTAAAAAGTAAAAAGGCAAAAAGTTTAAAATAAAAAATCTCCGTTTTGACAGCTATCTTTTATATTTCGAAATAATTCAACAGTTGAATGTCAAAGTCAAAAGTTAAAAACTAAAAATAAAAAGTCGCTGTTTTAACAGTTGCCTTTTATTCTCAGAAATACTGCAAAAAGTTTCAATCAAAAAATTCCCATTTTACCTTTTTACTTTTGATTTTTTACTTTTTACTTTTTACTTTTTATTTTTTACTTTTTACTCTCATATTCTTTCACCGCATCCACAAATGCCCTTGCATTATCTACAGGTACATTGGGCGTAATACCATGACCTAAATTAGCAATGTAATTTTGTGCCCCAAAAGCATCAATCATTTCTTTTACTTCTCTTTTAATATCAGGTATGGTTCCTAATAATTTTGAAGGATCAAAGTTACCTTGAATAGTAATTTTATTGCCAGTTAATTCTCTTGCCATTTGGGGTGTAATACACCAGTCTATCCCCACACCTGAAGCGCTGCTTTCGCTTATATCTTTTAACGCATACCAACTTCCTTTTGGGAATAAAATTACCGGTACATCATCCTTTAGTGCGTTTGCAATTTGAAATAAATAGGGTTGTGCAAATATTTTAAAATCGGCCGGACTTAATGATCCTGCCCAGCTATCAAATACTTGAACCGTATCGGCGCCAGCCTTTGCCTGCAGCTTTAAATAGCTGATGGTGATGTCGGTAATTTTTTGCAGTAGCTGGTGCGCCAATGCAGGCTGAGTATAAGCAAACTGCTTGGCTTTATCCCATGTTTTACTACCCTTGCCTTCTACCATGTAGCAAAGAATTGTCCAGGGGGCGCCCGCAAAACCGATTAGCGGCACACGACCGTTCAATTCGCTTTTTGTAAGTGCCAATGCATCGTACACATATTTTAAACTTTCTTCTGCACCTGTTGTAATCAACGCATCAATATCTTTTTGTGTTTGAATAACCCTGGGTAGTGACGGGCCTTTGCCTTCTTCCATCAATACTTGCATACCCATGGCTTGTGGTATCACTAGAATATCACAGAAGATGATGGCTGCATCTACACCTACCTGGTCCACTGGTTGTAAAGTTATGGCCGTTGCAAGCTCCGGAGTTTGTACCCTGGTAAAGAAATCATACTTTGCTTTTAGCTTTAAATAATCCGGCAAATACCTGCCCGCCTGCCGCATCATCCACACCGGTGGACGTTCAACAGGTTCATTTCTTAGAGCTCTTAATAACAGGTCGTTTTTTAACATGTTTGTGATTTATGATCTGGGATCTTTTATTTGTGTTTTAAATTCTTTGTTGCAAACTGAAAGATAAATTTTTTAACTACCGAACAGTTTTCTAAAAATTAATACAACCCACGTAGGTGATTTTCACTTGTCACTTTTTACTTTTTACTTTTGACTTTTTACTTATCACCAATTCCCCTTCCCGAAAAGTATTCCATCATCTTAGCCACCAGGTTTTCTTTTTCCGGCGAACCGCTAATGATGATTTTATTGTCGGTAAATTTTTTTATTTCACTTGCTGTGGTGTTGCCAATGGCAAATAAAATAGTTGTATCCGTTAATTTATTTTTCTGAAAAAAACTTTGCACCGCACTTGGACTAAAAAATAAAATACCATGGTATTGCTGCTCTATTGTATGCGGCAAGTTAATGGTTTGATACACTACAATTTCATTTACATCTATGCCGTGCTGGCGCAACAATGCAGGCAGTTCGTCTCTGCGCTGATCGCCGCAAAAGAAAACAACTTCATCGGCAAAGCGATCTTCTGCAATCAACAAGGCCAACGACGCTGCATCAGCAGCGGTACCTGCTACTCTTTCTTCGCCAAAGTATTCCTTCACCAACCTTCCTGTTGCGGTACCAATGGAATAAATTGTCCAATCGGGTTGATGCCCGTCTAAAAAACCAGTTACTGCATCTACTGCATTCATGCTGGTAAAAACTACAATGGCTGTTTGAAAAGACAGCAACTCTATTTCCTGCTGAACCTCAATAGATAAAATACTTTCTGTTTCTATAAACGGGGAAACGTTGATTTCAATACCAGCTTCTGCTGCTAAGTCAATCAGCGATGTTGGCAGTGGCCGGGTGCATAATATTTGAATGTTATTTTGTTGCATTTCTGATACCTTTCACAATTTCGCCGCCTCCTCGTTTTAATATTTCGTGGGCTGCAGTTACACCCAGATCTGCGTTTTCTCTAGTTCCTAAACCGGAGCCATCAAGGCCGGACTTAGTCATTTCAACTTCAACTTTTTCTTTACCGTCAACAGATAAAATATTGCCTTTAAAAATGATTGTATCAGCTTTCACCTGTGCCAATGCACTGATGGGTGTGGAGCATCCTCCCAATAATATTCTTAAAAAATCTCTTTCAATTTTGGTACACAAAGCAGTAAGGTTATCATTGAAATGACCACAAGCATCTAAACAAAAAACATCGGCATCTCTGCATACAACCATGATAGCGCCTTGAGCTGGCGCTGGTAGCATCCAATCCAATTCAATACTATTTTCCGGCCGCAGGCCAATACGTTCTAATCCTGCAGCAGCAAAGATGGCACCCTGCCAATTACTCTCAGCTACTTTACGCAAACGGGTATTTACATTACCTCTAAGATTTTCTATTACGTGATGGGGATAGCGATTTAACCATTGTGCTTTTCGGCGAATGCTGCTGGTGGCTATGGTGAAAGGTGAGTGGTGAATGGTGAGGGGTGAATTGTGAATTGTGAATGGGGCTTCCAGCTTTGAAGCATCTTCATTGACTATTAACGATTCACCATTCACGACATTCACCACATCGGCGTTTTTAAAAACAAACAGATCTTTATACGATGCTCTTTCCAACACTGCTGCCTGTGCAATTCCTTTGGGCAATTGTGTGGGTACATCTTTCATGGAATGTACAGCAATATCTATTTTATCGGCGAGTAAAGCAATGTCGAGGCTACGGGTAAAAATACCTTGAACGCCCATCTCGTAAAGGGCTGTATGCAAATCAATATCGCCTTCACTTTTTATGTAAACTAATTCTGAGTGGAAATTATTTTCTGCAAGAAGTTGCTGCACTTTGGTTGCCTGCCACACCGCCAGTTGACTCTCTCTTGTTCCAATCCGTATCACGTTACCCATCTGGCTTTAGTTTGTGCCTATAGCAATGTACTCGTTAATGGCTTCTATGTAATAACAACCATGCTGATTTTGGGTACGCAATTTTAAAGCAGTACCATTAATTACTTTCTGTATTTGGTAATCTGTATTGGGCATTACTGCCTGAGAGCTGGCTAAACAACTGATAAACATTTCGCAGGATTGCATTGCGTACAGTTTGGTTTTGATGGCTTTTAATACCGGTACATTCCTACGCATTTGATGCCATTCTAAAAATTCACTGATATACTTTTTAATAATGGCCGTTGCTTTTGGAACTTCTGCTTTCCTGCTTTCGAGTGTTGCGTCTTTTATTTTTGATAACTCATCTACATTAACCAAATTAATATTGGGCAATGACTGAACAGACTTTTCTACGTTATAAGGAACTGATAAATCAATAATTATTTTATTGCCAAAGCCTTCAACCTGCTCTTTAAAAATTACAGGCTCTGTTGCATTGGTAGCCACCAAAATAATATCAGCTTGCTGTACCTGTTGGGGCATTTGCTCGTTAACAGCATAATGCAAACCCAACTCTGCCGCCAGTTCGCAGGCTTTAGATTCGGTGCGGTTGATGAGCGTAATATTTTTAGTATCCAGATAATCCACCAGGTTTTTGCAAACGTTACGGCCAATTTTGCCAGTACCAATCAGCAATATTTTTTTTGATGCAATATCCTTTACCTGCTCTTTTAAATATTGAATAGCAGCAAAGGCAACTGATACGGTGCCGCCGCTTAAGGCTGTAGATGTTTTAATTTCTTTTGATGCTTGCAGTACTGCATTGTACAACCTTTCAAGGTAAACCCCTATAAAACCATGCTCTTTAGAAAACTTTACTGCCAGTTTAATTTGTCCCACAATTTCATAATCGCCTAAAATTTGTGAATCCAATCCGGCTGCTACATTAAATAAATGCCGGATGGCAACCTCTCCCCTTTTTATGTAAGATAGCTGGCTGAATGTATGCAGTTCACCTGCTGTTTGGGAACACAGCAATTCGCAAAGATTGGAAGCTTTTTCGGAGAACCCGTAAATTTCGGTTCGATTACAAGTTGATAATACAAAAAATTCATGAACACCAAATTGTGTAGCTGCCTCAATCAATTTGGCATATTGCGCCGTGTTGATTGCAAATTGACCACGAAGCTCGGCATCGGTTTTTCGATAATTGATACCTGCAATAAAAAAAGTTCCTAAATCTGTGTGTCTGGTTTCGGGCATTTAAAGTGTTGGTCTTTTAGTAATGCAAAATTAACTTCACAATCTTTTTAAAACTAATTTCTATGTCATGCCCTTGTCATTTTACAAGCTGATTACTGTCACCAACTATTGTGACAAAAATCAGATTTGCTTATTCTCAACTATTTTTCGAGAGCAATTGATGTGTAGATCTAATTACAATGACATCTTTTTTTAACGAATATTATCAGGAAAGATTGTCCACATAGCAACCAATTAAAGGATGCAGCGACTTAAAAATTTAAATTATATCAAGCATTTTATCAATCTTCCTACTTACCTATCCATCCACTTTTAAAAGCAAATATTATTCATTTTAACCCGTCAGTCGAAAACAATTATTTCAATGCCTGCTGAACTTTTAGTGGCCGCAACGGTTAAATTTGCAAACAATATTATTATATGGCAACAAAGAGAGGAATTGTATTAATGAACCTGGGTTCTCCGGATTCCACATCTGTAAAAGATGTAAGGCGCTACCTGGCTGAGTTTTTAATGGATGGTAAAGTAATAGATGTACCCTACCTGTTGCGCCTGCTGTTGGTAAGAGGGATCATTGTGCCATTCAGAGCCCCAAAATCGGCAGAGGCTTATAGTACCATCTGGACAAAGGAGGGCTCACCCCTGGTAGTTCTCACTAAACAGTTACAGCAACAACTGCAGCAACATATTGATGAGCCTGTTGAAATAGCCATGCGGTATGGCAATCCCACGCCTGCCGAAGCTTATGAAAAATTAATGCAACGCCAACCGGGTTTAGAAGAAGTACTGGCCATTCCATTATATCCTCACTATGCCATGGCGAGTTATGAAACTGCAGTAGATTTTGCAAAGGAGGTTCATGTAAAAAACAAGTATCCTTTTAAACTCAGTTTTATAAAACCATTTTTTGATGAAGCGGATTATATCAGTGCTATGGCTGAAAACATTAGGCCTTATTTGAAGGAAGAATATGACCATATCCTGTTTAGTTATCATGGTATACCGGCAAGGCATTTAAAAAAAACTGACCCCACCGGCTGCCACTGTATGAAGGTGGAAAACTGTTGCGAAGTAAAGTCTGAAGCACATGCAGTATGTTATCGCCATCAATGCTTTGAAACTACCCGGTTAATTACTGAAGCTTTAAATATTTCAAAAGATAAATTCAGTATTTCCTTTCAATCAAGACTGGGTAAGGGCTGGCTACAACCGTTCACCGATATCCGCTTAATGCAAATGCCCAAAGAAGGCATAAAAAAATTATTGATTCTTTGTCCGGCCTTTGTAAGTGATTGCCTGGAAACACTGGAAGAAATTGATGAGCGGGGAAAAGAAAGTTTTATGGAAGCCGGCGGTACATCTTACAAAATGATTCCCTGCTTAAATACCAATCACCAGTGGGTGGAGGTATTGGCAAAGTGGGTGAACGAAATCGCTGCAGGAAATGAGGAGATGATTTTAGAAGTACCTAACCCAACCAAGATAGGGGCTTAAGGCTGCTATTTTAAATCAGATAGCTTATTTGTACATTAGGGTTTCAAAAACTGGATATTTATTTTTCTCAATACGCAATTCGTTATGGTATATTATTATGTAAAAGCATTCCACATTATTTTTATAGTAACCTGGTTTGCCGGCATGTTTTACATTGTACGGTTGTTTATTTACAACACGGAGGCTGCAGAAAAGGAAGGCATTGAAAGGGAGATATTGGTAAAACAATTTTCCATTATGATTAAAAGGCTATGGCTGGGGATCACCTGGCCGTCTGCTATACTAACCATTATTTTTGGAGGATGGGTAGCTTTTATTTTTGGCAGTATTCCTAGCTGGCTATGGGTAAAGTTGGGTTTTGTAGCAGGCCTTTATGCGTATCATTTTACACTACAAAAAATTTACAGCGATGAAATGAAAGGCATCTTTAAATACACTTCCAATCAATTAAGAATATGGAATGAAGTTGCCACTGTTTTTTTAATTGCCATTGTAATGATCGTGACCGTAAAAGATGGTATGAGCTGGATATGGGGAATAATTGGGTTATTACTATTTACTGTTGTGTTGATGAGTGCGATTAAGATTTATAAGATGCTCCGTACAAAAAAATAGCCCCCACCTACGCCAAACAAGCCTTAACAAGTAGGTGTTTTAGCGCCTTGGATAAATTTCAGCAAACGTGTAATGTTTCTAACTGTAATGCATTTTGCTTGTTGCATTTTTAATTTTACCTTTTGCCTTTTGCCTTTTGACCACTACACTAACTCTTTCCGCATTACAAAATCACCCAATTTTTCATCAGCCTGTCTTTCGATTTTAAATGAAGCAAACAGGTTGTCTAGTTCTTCCAGGATAGCTGCTTCATCAAGGCTTTCTTTAAATGTTTTATTTAAACGCTGGCCCTGGTTATCGCCGCCCAATTGCAAATTATACCTGCCTGGTGCAGTACCTACAAAAGCAATTTCAGCAGCATAGGGTCTTGCACAACCATTGGGACAACCGGTCATCCTGATTACAATATCCTCCTCTCCCAGTTGATGTTTGTTCAGCAATGGTTCAATCTTGTCCAACAATTGGGGCATGTAGCGTTGTCCTTCGGCTAATGCCAACGGGCAGGTAGGCAATGCTACACAGGCCATTGAATTTCTTCTGATGGCAGAAGCGGCTTCTGTATGTTCAATTAATTTATAACGCTCCAGTAGAGCATGAATGGCAGCTTTATCAGTTGCTGCAACATCACTTACAATCATGTTTTGGTTGGCAGTAAATTGAAAATTAGTCTTCCCGGTTTTTGCTATTTCCAACAAAGCTGTTTTCATGGCCAGTTTTTCATCATCGAGCACACGCCCGTTTTCAACAAACAAGGTGTAATACCACAAACTGTTTTCGGCCTGCTGCCAGCCATAATAATCGGCTCTTTTATTAAATGTAAAAGGCTTTGCATCTTCCAATAAAAATCCGGTTCTTTTTTCAACTTCCTTTTTAAAGGTATCAACGCCCATCCGGTCTACGGTGTATTTTAACCGTGCTAATTTACGGTCGCTTCGGTTTCCAAAATCTCTTTGAACCGTTAAAATTTCATACACTGTTTTCAGTATTTTTTCTTCGGTATCTACAAATCCTATTACGGTTGCAAGCCTTGCGTAAGTTTCCTTGTTACCATGTGTGGTGCTCATACCGCCACCCACTGCTATATTAAATCCTTTTAGTTTATTATCTTCAATAATGGCGATTAACCCAAGATCATTGGTAAAAACATCCACTTCATTATTGGGCGGAATGGCAATGCCAATTTTAAATTTCCGGGGCAAATAACGATCCTGGTACAACGGGTCTTCTTCTTCTTTTTTATCAACTATTTTATCATCGCCGATCCAAATTTCGTAATAGGCTTTTGTCTTTGGCATCAGCAACGTACTAATTCTGTCTGCAAACGCAAATACCTCCGCATGCAACGCCGATTGTGTGGGATGAGCAGCACAGGTAATATTGCGGTTAATGTCGCCGCAGGTTGCAATTGAATCTAAATGAGCTTCGTTAAAAGCCTGTATGGTAGGACGTATTTTGGATTTCAGCAATCCATGTAACTGAATGGTTTGGCGGGTAGTAATTTTTATAACACCCGTGCTATTATCCCCGGCAACATGATGCGCTGCAATCCATTTTTCTGCAGAAATAAACCCACCCGGCAACCGAAGGCGGATCATAAATGTGTATAGCCGATCCAACTTTTTTGCTGCCCGTTCTTCTCGCCTGTCACGGTCATCCTGCTCGTACATGCCATGAAATTTTATCACCGCTTTATCATCTTCCCTGATGGCACCGGTAATCTCATCTTTCAAACTTTCGTTGATACTTCCCCTCAAGCCATCACTGGCAGTTTTAATTTTTTCTATTGCAGATAATTGCTGCGGTTTTATATTTTTATCAGACATTTTAAATTGTATTTTATTTCAACTCTATAAACAAGTGTTTTTACCTCACCCCCCCGCCCCTCTCCGAAGGAGATGGGAGCTTGACCCTGCTAGCTCCTAAATCTTTTATTTTATTCAATTTTATTCTTAGTATTATTCAAATAATCATCGGCGTCATTCAAGTATATCCGCCAAACAAAAATGCTACCGTTGGTATTCAGCAGTCTCCTTGCATCCGCATCCCCTGCCTTTAAGCCCTCCTTTGGAGGGTTTGGGAGGCTTTTGGGAGGCCCTTGGGAGGCTTTCTTTCCTAATACACATCCTTCTCAAACCTTCCCTCTGCCTCCATTTGCTCCACGTAATGCTTTGCTTCTGCGGCCGTTTTATTTCCCTGTTGTACAATAATGCTGATTAATGTATTCTCCACATCCACACTCATCGGATCTTTTTTACCGCAAACAAAAAAGGATGCACCACCCTGTAACCAACTGTATAGTTCAGCTGCATGTTCTTGCATCTTATGCTGCACATATAATTTCTCCTTCTGGTCTCTTGAAAATGCCAGGTTTACTTTTGTCAACACACCCGTCTCGTGCCAGTTCTGGATTTCTGTTTGATACAGAAAGTCTGAAACAAAATGTTGCTCACCAAAAAATAACCAGTTACGCCCGGATGCGCCAGTTGCATCCCTTTCTGCAAGAAAAGATCGAAACGCAGCGATACCGGTACCCGGACCAACCATAATGATATCTTTATTTTCAGCAGGCAGCCTGAATCGCTTATTGGGCTGGATAAAAAACTGCTGAACAGCATTTGTTTTTAAAGCACTTAAAAAATTAGAACAAAGGCCAAATTTCATTTCACCATTAACCCGGTATTTATCCTTTACGGCTAAAATATGCACCTCGCCTTCATGCGCTGCCGGTGAAGATGCGATGGTGTACAACCTCGGTGAAATTGCATTTAAACCAACCAATATTTCTTCAAACTGCGTTCTGCTTTGTACAGGATATTTTTTCACCAGGTCAAGTAAATCTAACCTGCCTGGTTCAATTACATGACCCGTAATATCTGCGTACTGTTTAACCAACCGTTCGGTTAAATGAATGATGTTGATCTTTCTTTTCAGCAACTCATACACCGTAAACTTTTCTTTTTTAAACTCTACCGATTTATTGCCATCAACATTGGTAACAGCAATTATATCTGTCACCACCTGCGAATCATTCTCAGGCACAATACCGATGGAATCGCCACATTGATAATCCAAACCTTCTGCAGCAATTTCAATATGAAATGTTTCTTTGTTAGAACCCCGGTCGTTTAAATTGATATGGGTAAGAACTGCTCCTTTATAAATTTGCTTACCACTTTTTTTAAGCGGCGCTACTACAGCTACCGGCGCAACCTGCCGAACTTCTTTAACCGGAACGCTTAATTTATCTAATATCGCATTGATCCATCCGTTGGCATCATCCTCATAATCCACATCACATTTTTGTAAAGGCGCTATGCGACTGCCTCCAAGCCTGTTCAACTGCTCATCTACATCTTCGCCTGTTTTGCAAAACAGCGGGTAAGATGTATCGCCCAATGCCAGTACACTGTACTTTAATTTTTCCAGTTTAAAGCCATTGTTATGTATATGATCGTAAAATTTTTTTGCAGCCAAAGGCGGCTCACCTTCACCGTGGGTGCTGATGATTGCCAACAAATGTTCTTCCTTTCCCAAATCAGTTAAGCGGTATTGGTCCATCCCTATTACCTTGGCATTAATACTTTTTTGCTTTGCCTTCGCAGCAAAATCAGTAGCCAGCTTTTTTGAATTGCCGGTTTCTGTGCCATACACAATCGTTATTTTATTAACTGCAGCTATGCCTTCGTGTACAGCAACCGGAACAGTTTTAGCTTGAACAATTCCGTTTAAATAACCATTCATCCAGATCAATTCATCCTTGGTTGAATTGTTAACCAGATCCATTAATATTTTTATTTTGTTGTCCCCCAGCATCTATAATTTTTTAAGATGGAATAGTTTTAAATTGCGTTATTTATTTGTTGTAGTATCTACAGTCTCATTCACCAATTGTTCAAATTGCACATCAGCCACCGGCTTAAAGTATTCACCCGCTTCGGTTGAATTTTGCAGCCACGAAAATTTTTCATGCAGCGCTACTACTTTGCCAATCATCACCAATGTAGGAGAAGCAAACATTTTACCTCCAAGGTTTTCTCCGTATGCTTTCAACGAGCTGATGTGCACCTGTTGCATGGGTGTAGTAGCCTGCTCAATTACGGCCAGCAGTTTATCATCGGCGATGTTGTTTTGCAACAAATTTTCTACCACTGCATCCAATGTTTCGGACGACATGTAGAACACCAGTGTATCTTCAGTACTCGCCAGTTCTTTCCAGTATGCATCCGTAACTACATCCGATTTGTAAAAGGTGAGCAATCGCACTGCAGTGGTGTAACCCCTTGCAGTTAACGGAATACCAGCGTAGGCGGCAGCCCCCATTGCAGCGGAAACACCCGGTACAATTTCGTAAGGAATATTATTTGCTACCAGCACTTCCAGTTCATCTAAAATATTAGAAAACAAAGACACATCGCCACCCTTTAAACGTACTACCAGCTTACCTTCCAAGGCATATTGCACAATCAGTTCGTTGATGCTTTTTTGAGGTGTGCTAAATCCCCTACGGCATTGCTTACCCACATAAATTATTTCTGCAGCTTTGTTTACATGCTGTTGTAAAATATCCTTACTTACCAGCCGGTCTGTTAATACCACATCTGCCTGTTGCAGGTAGCGCACTGCTTTCATTGTAATCAGTTCCGGATCGCCGCAACCTGCGCCTGCCAGTATTACTTTACCTGTATGTTGAATGTTATTGCTCATTTCCACTTGCTATTATCCACACTTATTTTTGATTAAAAAAATCAATGCCTACAATCTATTATGCAAATAATCCTTCTATAGAAAGATACCTTTCGCCAGTATCGTAATTGTAAGTCAATACCCTTGCCCCATCAGGTAATTCGGCTACCTTTTTTGCAACTGCTGCCAAAGAAGCACCTGTAGAAATACCTGCAAGAATTCCCTCCTCTTTCGCCAGTCTTTGCGTGTAAGTATATGCCTCATCTTTACTAACCTGTATAACACCATCCAAAATATCTTTGTTCAAAATAGAAGGCACAAATCCTGCCCCGATACCCTGCAAAGGATGTGGACCAGGCGCTCCGCCGCTCAACACCGGCGACAGTTCCGGTTCTACGGCAAACACCTTCAGGTTGGGGAAATGTTGTTTTAATATTTCTGCAACGCCGGTAATGTGGCCTCCTGTTCCCACGCCAGTAATTAAATAATCCAGTCCATCAGGAAAATCATTCAGTATTTCCAATGCACTTGTTTTTCTATGAATATCTGTATTGGCTGCATTATCAAATTGCTGGGGCATCCAACCATTAGGTGTAGCCGCAACCAATTCAGTGGCTTTTTCAATGGCACCTTTCATTCCTTTTTCTCTTGGCGTTAACACAAACTCAGCACCATATAATGCCATCAGTCTTCTGCGTTCAATGCTCATGCTTTCGGGCATTACCAAAATTATTTTGTAGCCTTTAACAGCCGCTACCAACGATAAACCAATACCTGTATTGCCCGAAGTTGGCTCAATAATTACACTGTCTTTATTCAGCAATCCTTTTTGTTCTGCATCCTCAATCATCGACACTGCTATCCGGTCCTTAATACTACCGCCGGGATTTGTTCTTTCCAGCTTAATCCATACCTGGTGGTTACCGGGATACAGTTTATTAATTTTTACATGCGGTGTATTACCGATGGTTTCTAAAATGCTGTTTGCTTTCATGTTAGTGGTTTATTTTTTTAATAAATTAAACTCAGTTGTAAAGAGTGTATTTTTTATTTTTAATTTTTTTCATCCGGGCATTTAGTCATTAATCAACTTCGGTGGCGTCGCACTCTTGTACAACATTTCTTTACTCAACTTAACCTTTTACAACCAAGCTCTTCCCGAAAAGAAACTACAAAAAGATTAATTTATTTAGCTACCTGCTTTACTCTTTTCCAACCGCTTATATCACAAAGTTCAACACATCCGGCAATGGATTTTTATCCCTGATGGTAATCTCACTTTTGTGATAAACAATCGAATCGGGTAGTACGCTATTGGTTAACCAAACATTACCACCAATTACACTATCATGACCAATTATAGTATCACCGCCCAGTATTGTTGCTCCCGAATAAATTACCACATTGTCTTCAATAGTTGGATGCCGTTTTGATTTGGCCTGATCTTTATTAACACTGAGTGCCCCTAATGTAACACCCTGGTATATTTTAACATTGTCGCCAATTACCGTGGTTTCGCCAATTACAATTCCCGTGCCGTGGTCTATAAAAAACGACTTGCCGATAGTTGCGCCGGGATGTATATCGATGCCGGTTTTACTGTGGGCATATTCTGCAAAAACCCTGGGTAAAATTTTTACGCCCTGGGTCCACAAATAATTTGAAATACGGTAAACTGCCGTAGCATAAAACCCGGGATAGGCCACCAGCACCTCTTCTATCGATTCTGCCGCAGGATCAAATTCTATGATGGCTTCTGCATCTTTTAACAGCGCATTATAAATCGACGGGACTGCATCAATAAAATTATTGGCAATTTCCTCTGTTTTACTTCCGTCTGCCAACACATCATATATCAATGTCGACAAATGGCTTTTATATGATTCAAACTCTTTCGACAATTCGAATACTGAATATTTTTTTTGCCGATTCGGAATAAATAAAAAATCAAAAAATCCATTTATAAACCCTTCAGCCAATTCCTTGTCTGGAAAAGTTTTGGTAGAATTTTTATGCTGCCTAAACAGTGTATTTATAAAATCGGTATTATTCATTCGTTCGTTTGTTTGTTAAATAAAATAAGTAGTACGGTTTGTTTGGGCAACCCGCTTTCCGATAAAACATTCAATACTTTTCGATATATTTTTTGCTGAATAAAGAAACAAAGGTACAAGTGAGTGACACAACGATGTTAAATTGAAAAACAACAGCCCGTCACCCAATAAATCAAATAGCACCAATCAACATTCATTCAACAAAAAATATAACATCACTAATTATTGAATCATACAAGCGCCCACCGTTACATTACTTGTTTCATCAATCAATATGGCACCACCATTTGCCCTTAATTTTTTATAAGAATCATATGGTATTGGTGAAGCCGTTTTGATGGTTGCTTTTATTACATCATTCAGCATCGCCTTTTCCGGCGCTGGTTCCTGCTGTAAAGAATTTACGTTTAGTTTGTATTCAATTTCTTTAACCACCGCCCTTACTACCCTGCTGTTTATTTGCAATAAATATTTATTGCCAGGTACCAATGGTTTATTGTCCATCCAGCAAAGCAAAACTTCCAACGTATTTTCAACGTTAGGCTGGTTTTCGGTTTGTACAATAACATCTCCACGGCTGATGTCAATATTATCTTTCAGATGCAACACCACACTCTGCGGAGCTGTAGCTTTGTTTACCTGAAGGCCACCAATTTCGATGGCGCTGATGGTGCTGGTTAATCCGGATGGCTGCACGGTAACGGCATCCCCGACTGTATAAACACCGCTGATGATTTTTCCGGCATAGCCACGATAATCATGCAGCTCCTCTGTTTGCGGACGAATAACATATTGCACAGGAAACCTTGCATCGGTATAATTTACATCATCAGCCACCACAACATTTTCTAAAATATCGAGTAGAGATTGGCCTTCGTACCAGTGAAAGTTAGCAGATTTTTCTACAATATTATCACCGTTGATGGCACTGATGGGAATGTATTTAATATCTTTTAATCCCAACGAAACAGCCACGGCTGCATAATCGATAACGATGTTATTGTACACGTCTTCCGAATTATTTACCAGGTCCATTTTGTTAATGGCCACTACGATGTGTGGAATATTCAGCAAGGAGGCAATGATAGAGTGCCTTCTTGTTTGCTCCACCACACCATGGCGGGCATCTACTAAAATGATTGCCAGGTCTGCATTTGAAGCACCAGTAACCATGTTACGGGTGTATTGAATATGGCCCGGGGCATCGGCAATAATAAACTTACGTTTAGGTGTGCTGAAATATTTATACGCAACATCAATGGTGATACCTTGCTCCCTTTCAGCCCTTAAGCCGTCGGTTAATAAAGCAAGATCTATTTCCCCGTCTTCTTTATTTTTACTTTGCTTTTCAATAGCTTCCAGCTGATCAATCATGATTGATTTACTGTCGTACAGCAAGCGACCAATTAAAGTACTTTTGCCATCATCGACACTGCCCGCTGTTATAAATCTTAAAATGTCCATATTAGCCCCTGTCCCCTAAAGGAGAACTTAGTTTTGTACAGTATTAAATTTGTTTAAAATACTGCTGTTTAAAAATATTTATCCTAATGTTAGAAAAGAACCTGCCTTACACCCCTTTAGGGGACGGGGGCTAAAAATACCCACCCTTCTTTCTATCTTCCATAGCGGCTTCACTAACCCTGTCATCAATTCTTGTTTCGCCACGTTCGCTGGTTTTGGTGGCAATAATTTCTTTGATAATATCATCAATGTTGGATGCAGTAGATTCTACAGCAGCCGTACATGTCATATCCCCTACTGTCCGGTAACGTACCTTTTTTACCGATACTTTGTCTGCTGCATCTAATTTGATAAACTCCGATGTAGCTACCAACTGACCTTCCCATTCTAATACTTCCCGGTTATGAGCAAAATAAATAGATGGTAATTCAATATTATTTCTGCGGATGTAATTCCAGATATCGAGTTCTGTCCAGTTGCTGATGGGAAAAACACGAACATTTTCGCCCTTGTGAATACGGCCATTGTAGGTGTTCCACAATTCGGGACGTTGTAGTTTGGGATCCCACTGACCAAACTCATCTCTTACCGAAAAAATTCTTTCTTTCGCCCTTGCCTTTTCCTCATCTCTTCTTGCACCGCCAATGCAGGCGTCAAACTTAAACTCTTCAATGGCATCCAGCAGGGTGAAGGTCTGCAACGCATTGCGACTGGCAAACTTTCCTTTTTGTTCGGTCAACTTTTTTTCTTTGATGGTATCAGCCACCTTACGTACAATTAATCGTTCACCCAAAGTTTCCACCATCGTATCCCTAAAATCAAGCGCTTCAGTAAAGTTGTGGCCTGTATCAATGTGCATTAACGGAAAAGGAAACTTACCCGGACGGAATGCTTTTAGCGCCAGGTGTACCAATACAATCGAATCTTTACCACCGGAAAATAACAATACCGGACGTTCAAACTGTCCGGCCACTTCCCTTAAAATGTGGATGGATTCAGATTCTAACTGATCTAAATAATCGAAGGTTAACGTTTTGTCCTCAGCCTGTAATGGAGAGGTATTTAAAGCCGTTGCTATGTTCATCATCATTATATTAATGTAGGCGTATTTTTTGCCGTTTTTTATTTTTTACTTAATAATTACACCAGTAGAAAGCTCTTCTTTAGAAGATGGGGGCTGATGCTCATGCAATCCACATTCTTTTTTATCGGCATCCTCCCACCACCAGCGGCCTGCCCTGAAATCCTCTCCTGGCTTGATGGCCCTGGTGCATGGCGCACAACCTATGCTAACAAACCCTTTGTCATGTAAAGGGTTGTAAGGCACATGATTTGCGCTGATGTATTGCTTCACCTCTTCTGTTGTCCAATGCAACAGCGGGTGATATTTTATTATTTGGTTGCTTTCGTCCCATTCAACCAAAGGCAAATCTTTTCTATCCCCGGAATGTTCAGCTCTTAGCCCGGTAATCCAAACGGAATTCTCTTTCAACGCTCTTTGCAAAGGTTCTACTTTGCGGATAAAGCAGCACTGTTTTCTGTTGGCAACCGATTCGTAAAAACTGTTGGGGCCATTAGTTTCTATAAAATCCTGTAAACTATCCTGGTTGGGATAGTAAGCTTTGATAGTTGTATTATAGGCTGCATTGGTGCTGCTCCAGGTTGAATAGGTTTCAGGAAACATACGGCCTGTATCCAACGTGAATATTTTTACAGGTAGTTGATTATTTAAAATCTGCTGTGTAATTACCTGGTCTTCAAAACTGAAACTGGACGAAAACGTAACCTGCCCTGGAAATGTATCAGTAAGTAACTTTAAAAAATCAACTCCTATTAGTCTACTTGACTGATAGAGTAAATCGTCTATATAATTTTTAGCTGCCTGATTCATTTAAACTGGAACTTATTATTTTATGTGTGAAATTAAATGGGAAAGAAAAATTGCTTGTGTGGATGATCAAGAATTCCACTTTGCGCAACAACAACTTGAAACAAACATTATGGTGATTGAATGTAACATACAATTTAATAAGTCTACTCGTTTGGTGGACAAATATAGAAAATTAAATTTATTCCCGTCATATAATTTTAGGTTATATACTTTCCAACCTTTCATTCGCCTGAATAGATTGAGAAGATAAAAAGAATAAAACGTATGAGCTAAATATTTATTTCGTACGCAAAGAGATAAAATAAAAGGTTAGATGAAGTAATAACTACCTACTTCAATAACTATATTTACAAGTTGAACTACATAACAATATGACAAGAGAAGAACAATTTATGGAAGTGGCGATTGCTTTATCCCAGGAAGGCATGAACAAAAATGAAGGGGGGCCCTTTGGCTGCATAATAGTAAAAGACGATAAAATAGTTGGGAGGGGCAACAACAAAGTAAGCTCAACCAACGACCCCACTGCACATGCAGAAGTAACAGCAATACGAGATGCCTGCAAAAACCTGAGCAATTTTCAACTAACAGATTGTGAAGTTTACACATCCTGCGAGCCTTGCCCTATGTGCCTTGGAGCGCTGTATTGGGCAAGACCCAAGGTTGTTTATTTTGCCAATAACCGGCAGGATGCTGCTGACATAGGATTTGACGATTCAATGATCTATGAAGAAATGAACGTATCGATACCAGACCGGAAAATACCCATATTACCACTGGGAAGAAAGAATGCAATAAAGGTGTTTGAAGAGTGGAAAGAGAAAGGAGATAAAACACTGTACTAAATATTGAACAGAATTGGTTATGCTTAGCAACGACCCGGCTTTACCCTATCTACACAACCAAATTATTTGCAGAGAATTAGTTTCAACAGATTTGCATGCACTGTATCAATACCTGCAGCAATTAAGTGATGAAACAAAAAAGCGATTTGGTCCGCATTTATTTGATATGGATGCATTGATGCATTTGTACGCTACCGATGCCGGGCTTACAGCTTACATTGCTGAAGACACAACTTTAAGTTCAATAATAGCTTATTCACTTTTAAAAAATGGATGCCTGCCGCATGACATAGAAAGGCTACAAAGCTATGGGCAACCGATAGATGACGATACCTGTTGCACTTTTGCGCCTTCTGTTGCTGACAACTGGCAAAGCAAAGGAATTGGAAAATTGCTTTTCCATCATATTGTAACTGAGCTTAAAAGCAGGGGGATTAAAAAAATAATTTTATGGGGTGGCGTTCAGGCATCCAACAAAAAAGCGGTAAACTTCTATCAAAAAATGGGGTTCCAAACTTTGGGTACTTTTGAATACAATGGAACTAATTTTGATATGGTACTTTATTTATAGTTCAATCTGTTTTTAAACCAACAGAAACTTACACTAATGAACCATTCTTTACCTGTATGATTGCTGCTGCAATGCTAACGGCTATTTCCTCGGGGGATTGGCTTTTAATCATTAGGCCAACAGGTGCATGAATGGTTTTTAATATTGCTTCATCAATCCCTTCAACCTTATAATCGTTAAACATTTTTTCTATCTTCTTTTTGCTGCCGAGGATTCCGAAAAAAGCTAGCTGCTTATTAAGTAAAGCCGTTACCGCAATATCGTCTGTACGGTAGCCCACAGTCATTACAACTACATAATTATTTTCTCCTGAAGGGATACATTTTTCTAATTGCCCATAATTATCCAATACTATTTTTTCATGAACAAAATGGTTTTGCAACATTGTATTCAGTTCCGCTCTGTCATCATACAACCGTATATAAAAATCCATCGTGTACATCAATTGAGCAAGCGCCAATGAACAATGGCCTCCGCCGATGATATAGAGATTTTGTTTATAGCCCAACTTCTCAATGAATAAAAACTCGTCGCCGACTTTGCTAAGGAAAAAATTTTGAGCAGGCATTTCTTTGGTAAATAAAATGCCCTTGGGAGTTAATTGCAGGGTACCATTTTGATTGGCCTGTACTGTATGAATAATAGATTCCACCACCTGCAATTCAGTTTGCAACAACCTGTATAAAAAGATGGTTTGTTCGCCGGAGCATATCATGCCACTTTGATTTTGAGCTGCTTCTTTATCGTGAATTTGCCGGTGAAGTTCGTGGACGGTATCTTTTAACACTAACATTTTTTTTGCCAGTTCTACCAATTTAAATTCCATTATACCGCCTCCTAAGGATCCGCACATTTGTCCATTTTCATTCACCGCCATCATAAACCCCTGCCTGCCGGGACTACTGCCTTTGCTTTCTAACACATACAACAACATTACCTGCAATTTTTGTTGAAGGCTTTGGTGTATAAGTTGCCATGCTGGTAGATTTTTATGCATTGAATGGGTTGAATAATTAGGGCACCATAAATTTTTCAGCAGTTCAGTTTAATTGATTTGCAGTATCGTTGCTGCACCAAATTGCAATCTAGTGAGCAGCGGCTTGTATTGCATTTATCTCTCTAAAAGCAGATGCATTACCATACAAATTCATCAGCATTTTTTCTGGCGTCATAGGTGAATCAAAGAGCGGCTTAACAGCGCTGTTAAAATTTTTTATGGCGTTTCGTAACGCAAAGAAAGCACCAATCCCATACATTAGCGGAGGCTCCCCTACTGCCTTGGATCTAAAGATGGCGAGGTTGTCTTTTTGGGTTTGTAAAAATTCAATGCGAATATCTTTTGGTGCCGAATAAATATCAGGCACTTTGTAGGTGGAGAGTGCGTTGCTCTTTAGTTGGCCGTTGACATCGTACACAATTTCCTCCATCGTCATCCACCCAATACCCTGTACCAGTCCACCTTCTATCTGTCCAAGGTCTATCAATGGATTCATACTGCTACCAAAATCATGCACCAGTTTTACTGAATCAATTTCATAAATACCTCTAAGGCAATCTACCGTTACTTCTGTAATGGCAGTACCATACACATGGTAGGCAAACGGATGTCCCTTTTCTGTTTTTTTATCAAAATAAATATCGGGCGTGGCGTAGTGGCCATGCTCGGATAAACTAATGCGTTTGTTATAAGCCGCCAGTACCAGTTTGTTCCAGCCGAGTTCAGTCTTATTGCCATTTAAAAATACACATTCATCTTTAAGTGTGATATCGTTAACTGATACATTTAACTCTGTTGCTGCAATGCTTTTTAGCCTGTCTGCAATGGCTGTGCAGGCAATTAAAGTCGCCTTGCCATTTAAGTCGGCAGTAGCACTTGCAGCTGAGGGTGAGGTATTGGCAATACGATAGGTATTGGTGCTGTTAACTTTTATCATCGCAGGATTAATGGCAAATGTTTGTGCCACCACCTGTGCTATTTTTGTATTAACGCCTTGCCCCATTTCAACCGCTCCGGTACTCACCACCACACTTCCATCGGTGTACACATGCACCAATGCCCTTGCCTGGTTCATCAATGTATTGGTGAATGAAATACCAAAACAAATCGGCATCACTGCAATGCCTTTTTTATGCAACGAATGTTTGGCGTTAAAATCATCTACATTTTTTTTTATTGATTCCATATCGTACAAATCAAAAGCCTTATTCCAGCATTCATTTGCTTCGCTAACCACCTTTTGTCCATACGGTAATTCATCACCGCTTTGCAATAAGTTTTTTTGCTGAATCTGCCAGGCATCTATACCCAACTCATCTGCCGCTTTTGCAATAGCGGCTTCTATTACAAACATTCCCTGCGGACCACCAAAGCCTCTGAAAGCTGTATTGGGCGGCAGGTGTGTACGACAACTGTAAGCAGTAGCCGTAACATTTGGAATAAAATACGTATTGGTGCAATGAAACAAAGAACGTTCCAACACAGCCGGAGACAAATCTGCAGCAGCACCTGCATTTTGGAAGATGGTCGTTTCAAATGCAAGGATCTTTAATTCTTTACTCAGGCCAATTTTAAAATCGGATGAATAAGGATGACGCTTGCCAGTCATACGCATATCCTCCATCCTGGTAAGCGAATATTTTACAGGCCGTCGGGTAATTTGGGTTGCCAGGGCACACATGGCCGCCCATATATTTGCCTGGTCTTCTTTGCCACCAAACCCACCACCCAGGCGGGTTACATCAATTTCGATATTATGCATGGGCAGTCCTGTTACTTTGCTTACGGCACGTTGCACCGCTGTAGGACCTTGTGTAGAAGAGTAGATTTTTATCGCTCCATTTTCCAGCGGCACGGCGTAGGCGCCCTGCGTTTCTATGTACAGATGCTCCTGACCGTTGGTATCGCAACATCCGTTAAAAACATAATCGCAATCAGCAAATACAGCAGCGCTATCACCTATTTTAAAAGTACGTGGAGGAACAATTAATTCGCCTTTTGCAGCCGCCTCCCTTGGATTGGTAATTACAGGCAGCGGTTCAATCTCCACTTTTATTTTTTTAAGCGCATGCCTGGCAGCCTCGCCTGTTTCGGCCAATACCAACGCAATGGGCATTCCGCAAAAGTGCACCTCGTGATCTGCAAACAAAGGCTCGTCTTGTATAATACCACCTATCTGGTTTTCGCCGATGATATCTTTGTAAGTAAGTACCCTAAACACGCCATCACATGCTGCTGCTGCTGTTGTGTCGATGTTAATCAGTTTTCCATGCGCTACAGGCGAGTCGAAACAGGCGGCATACAATGTTCCATACAGCACGGGTATATCATCCAGGTAAATGGATTCGCCTCTTGTATGTGTATAGGAGTCTATGTTTTTCATTTAATATTTTAATGTGCTAGCTGTAAATTTTTATCTCCCGAAAACATCAAAAAATGAGCCTTTATCAACTGCCCCAATAACAACCGTTTATAAGCAGCTGTTCCTCTTGTGTCGCTGATGGGGGAAATTTCCGTTTGCGCTATAGCGATTACTTCGTTGATAGTATTTTCATTGATTGACTTTCCCTTAAGATACGTAACAGATTTCATTAGATATGCCGGCGTTGGTCCCACTCCACCTGCGGATAAATGAGCTTCAGTAATACAATCGTTTTCTATCTGTAAACTGATGGCCGTATTTACACTGGCAATATCAAGGTATGTTCGTTTACAAACTTTTTCAAAATTAAATTTTGTGCTGGCAGAAGGCAATTCAAAATAAATTTGCTCTATAAACTCTTCCGGCTTTTTTGCTAAATGCTTATACCCTTTATAAAATTGCTGTAAAGGAATTTCTCTTGCATTATGTCCATCACTCAACAACAGCTGTGCATTTAGGGCAAGAAAGAAAATAGTAAAATCTCCAATGGGTGAAGCATTCACCAGGTTACCGGCTATGGTAGCCATATTGCGGATGGGGGTAGAACTCACCAGCTTAATATGCGCTTGCAACGAGGGAAAGTATTGTTGAAATACAGGCGACTCCAGTATGTCTGTTACTGTTACAGTGGCACCTAAATAACACCGGTTATCTATTTTGACAATACCGTTTAGTGCTGAATTATCTATTAAGAAATCGATCTCAGAATCCAGCATAGTGTCGTGTTGTTGCACATACAAATCCGTACCACCACCTAAAAATTGTAATAGTGATTGTGTCGGTGCAGTCGAACTATTTACAGGATCAACCAACTGCAATAATCTTTCTTTTATCCCAGTAAAATAAGTAGGCAATATATTATTTTCCACTGCAAACGCAATAGCATCCTGTTGCTTATTTTCGGCAAGCTTTTGGGCAATTTTTACAGTAGCTCTTTCTATGGATTTGTACCCTGTGCAGCGGCAGATATTTCCGTTAACTGCATCAATTGCGGCCTGTGGAGTGGCTGCTGTATTTGATAATGCAAAGCCTGCAAGCGATACCATAAAACCCGGAGTACAAAACCCACATTGGGAAGCACCTTCATCTGTAAAACATTGCTGAATAAAATTGAGGCCCGCCACATTGGTGCCTTCAACCGTTACAATATGCTTGCCCCGTGCATTACCAATTGCCATCAGGCAGGAAGTTGCAGACCGGTACTTTAATTCACCATTTTTTATTTCGCCCACTAAAACAGTACAGGCGCCGCAATCACCTTCTCTACAGCCAATTTTGGTGCCGGTGAGGCGTTGGTGATAACGAATAAAATCCAGTAGCAGCAGGCCTTTAGGCAAGGTAGTACTGATACATTTTTGATTTAGAATAAAATTTACCAAGCAGATAATTGTTTGTAATTGAAGATACAGTAAAACCCTTAATCAAGAACAGCTTTCAGAATATAATGCAGCAAACTTCGGCAGATTTTTAAATTAGAAATAGTTGATGGCCCTTTCAGTGATGGAAGTTGGTACGCCATTGCGATAAGCTGTTTTCTTTGTCCAGTTCATGCGCTTATCATATTCGTATTTGTAGGTAAACTTTTCTACCACATTACTTTCCTTATCCAGCCATACATCTTCTGTTATATTGTTTTGAAGATCGTACACCAACACATTATTTTTATTGATAGTACCATCCTGGTTAAATAAAATATTGCTGGTTAAGTTATATTTATTGTCGTACACAAAGGCTGACTTCTTTTCAATGTTATTATTGCCGTTAGCAATTTGCACTTCAGCAATATTTCCTGCAGCATCATAATGGTAAACTGCTTTGCTGTTGATGGAGCCATCTGCATTGTAAGAATCAGATGCTATCTGGTTGCCGTTAACATCATAAGTATTTACCGTATTTTCATCTAGTACGCCTTCACTATTATACCATTTGTAGGCAAGTTGAAGTCCTTTATTATTGTATTCATACGTGTATTTTGATAAATTACTTCCATCGGGTTTATAGGTTTGTTGCTCCAATAAATTCCCTTTATTATCATATTTATATTTCAACTTCAACCTGGTGGTTCCTCCGGGATTAAACGATGACTGTTCTACTAATTGATCATTATTATTGTACCGGTATTCGTACCGAACATTCAGGCTTCCATTGTTATTATAAATCTCCTGCTCTAGGTGGTTACCACTTCTATTAAAAACGTGATCTGCATTATCTTTTACCCGGGTGCCCTTTTCTACTTTGCTAAAATTAACAATCGCAACATAGGAACGCTCTTCCAGCGATTGCACCATTCCTTTAAGACCAAGCCGGCCCAAATCATTTTTAAATGGTTGTGCTGAAGCGAACAATAAAAATCCTAGCAGCGATACAGACATCAGGATGACTTTTTTCATGAATAGTCATTTTTTTCAATTACTAATAATTAATTATTGGAAAGACTTCAATAATTGACAAAAGCTAAAACACAAAAATAAGGAATGCCATGACGGCAAGTAGAAATAAAAAGTGAAAAGTGAAAAGTGAAAAAAACTAAATAGAAGTAAGCTTCTACAATAAAACAGGGCAACATGCACTTGCATACTGCCCTTACTTTTGTTGGATGGATGTTTAAAAAACTAAAGCCTGAATAGCTCACGAAATGGTTGCCCGGTAAATGTTTTTACAGCTTAATGAATTGGGTTGTAAACTGGCTTTGATTTTCACCAATTTTTACAATATAAATTCCGGTAGCAAGCTGCGATAAGTTGATGTTTGAAGTTTCTTTGGTTAATGATCCGGTATACACTTTAACTCCCACTGTATTAAGAATCTGAATGATTTGCGGATTAGCAGCACTTACATTTTTATTATTTACAAACAAGTTGTTTTGTACCGGGTTGGGGTAAATTTTAACCTGGTTAATTTTTACAACAGGTGCAGCCACAGGAGTAGCTGCCGCTGGTACTGAACCAGCTTGAGCAAGGTTGCTATCGCAGGCAAAAGAACTTAAAAAGCTGTTGCGGATATTGCCAGTGGCAAACAAAGCCCTCATTCTTTTCTTTTGGTCGTTGGTAAACATATTCATTGCAGCATCATCACTAAAATCCATGTAGTTCATAAACATATCACCATTGGCGTTTGGTGAACAACTGGTAACGTTTGGAAATACAGGTATTCCAAAATTGTAAGTTTTTTGACGGGGAGTGTCATCTATTCCATCATCTCCACAATCTGTATCGCCCCATAAATGCTTTAATCCCATCCAATGACCAACTTCGTGTGTTGCAGTGCGGCCTTTGTTGAAAGAGGCCCGAAGGCTACCGACTGTACCAAATACATCAAAAGCTATTACAACGCCGTCGATAGCTGCATTGGCGCCGGGTGGTGTTGCATAACCAAGGCTGCGACCACTTAAAGCACATACCCAAATGTTAAGGTATTTTTTGTTATCCCAGGGATTGTTACCGCCTCTTAAAGAAGATTTCATTGCATCATCAGCTGTAAATACGTCAGCAGTTGTGCTTTTACGAATAATACCTGTTGTTTTATTTCCTTGTGGATCAACCTGTGCAAGACAAAATTTAATTTTTATATCTGCTGCAAGACCAGTAAAAGCGCCTGGCCTTTTTGATTTATCTGCATTTAGGTTGGCAAAGTCGTTATTGAGTGCTGTTAACTGAGAACTTATTTGAGCATCACTGATATTTTGTGCTGCTGTTTTATAAATAACATGAATAACAACCGTAATGTTGATTACTTCATTTAAAGTAGTATCTCTTGCAGAAAACTTTTTGGTAGCTTTTGCTATTTGAAGCTCAACTGCATCAAATGAATTTTGCATTGATGGATTTGTTTGCAGCAACTGGCGCTTGTAGGCTTCAGAACCGCAAATGCGCTGTGCTTGTGCAACGCATGCAAATAAAGTGAAAAGGATAATTACCGTTAGTGTTTTCATATTAGTTGAAATAAAGCCCCTTTTATGGGAGCATTTAATAGTATCCACGATTGATGCCAGAAGAGCAAACACACTACTGGCATGGCTTTCAACGAATATGGGATTTTGAACTTTTCCGAATTATGGAAAATAAACATAAACAGGTATCGTTTCCGGAAAATTATCTGGAATGATTTTACACAGGGAACTAAAGCAAAATGCTGTAGAAGGATTTAGATAGTCTAAAAAGGGATACTGGAAAAGAGGATAAAAAAATTGATTGGAGAAACAACATGTTGAAAAGAAAGAAGAAGTTATTTTCTCAGGGCAAAAATGTTTCAGCGTTGTTGCAAGTAACCGCAATTTTTGAAGTTTGCCAAATTATTCGGGTGCAATTATAATTATCGCTGTTGCCCCCATCCCCTAAAGGAGAGCCAATGCTTTAGTGTGGGCGTTCTCATTGAAACCCAGCATCTGTTCGTATTGAACGCCCTGAATCAGTTTTAATAGCACCCAATTATTCTTAACTATCTTTTATTATTTGGAAACGGCTATTAAAAGTTTGCGTTTTTTTGTGAATTTAAGATGCTGTTGAATTGATATCGCAGCTATCTCTTCGTTACATTTGCCATCCAAAAGCCTTAAAATTCTGATGAAAAAAAATTTTGCACTAGTTAGTCTTGTTTATTTGCTTTCCTGCAACAACAATGAATCTGCAACAACAGCAGATGAAACTGTATCTACAGGCAACAGAATTGCAATGCCTAAAGTATTACAGGCCAGTGTAATGGCTGCCTATCCGCATGATACCGCGGCATTTACAGAAGGGCTCTTTGTACACAATGGCAAATTGTATGAAGGTACCGGGGAAAAAAAACAATCGTTCATACAGATCAGCGACATTAAAACCGGAAAGGTGGAGAAAAAGTACCCGATAAAGGATAGTACTATTTTTGGCGAAGGAATTAATATCATAGGTGATAAACTATACCAGCTCACGTACCAGAATCATATCGTTTATGTTTACAACCTGAATGATCTCAATAAACCTATACAAACTTTTCCCTGGCAGTCCGAAGGGTGGGGCATGACGAATAATGGAACAGAACTCATCATCAGCGATGGACAGTCGTCCGGCAATTTATATTTTGTAAATCCGGCCGATTTTAAAATTAAAAGAATTGTACAGGTAGTTGATAACATGGGGCCTGTTAACTACGTTAACGAGCTGGAGTATATTCACGGCAGCATCTATGCTAACGTTTGGGGCTCTACCTACATCTTGCAAATAGACCCATCCAACGGACATGTAATCGGCAAATTGGAAACAGCTTCCATTTTAAGTTCCTTCTACAACAGCTATACTATAAAAGAGATGGATAATGTACTTAATGGAATTGCCTACGATAGCAGCAGTAAAAGCATGTACATTACCGGCAAACGCTGGCCAAAGTTATTTGAGTTGAAATTAAACTGATAAAGAGGGGTATTATTGGATAAAGGTGGATTTAGAATATTAGTAAACAACAAGCCTTCGAAACTGCCTAAACAACCGGAGCACAATTACCCAGCAAATTCCACCCATTCTGATAAACATAAATTGCCAGCACTCCAACACCAACCAAACCTAATACAATAGCCGATATATACCAACTGTCAAGGGGTGTTGCCGATGCCTCTTCATTTAAAAATTCAGTCATTTCCACATTGGTGGTCTTTTTGTCGCCCACCATCATATTGTGCTCAGCATCTTGTCGGATAGTGCGTATGGCACTCACCGGCTGAAGAAAAACTGGATTGAGCACGACAGGCTCAAAACGGATGTTTCCATCAATTTCTTTATAAAAAACACCAATACCAGCCAGTTTTATGGTGCCTTCCCCATCTAATTTTTTTTTCATCAATTCGCTGATTGCAGAAAATTCATTGTACATATTTTCATCACCAGATTTTGGCGTAAAATCAATCCTTTGAACCGGTGCTAAAATTTGTTTATTTTGAAAATCAAATTCCGCTGGTATAGTTATAAGTGTTAGCTGACCTATGCCGGGCAACCTGCAGAATTTTTTCTGGAAAAAAGCGGGCGCAATTAAATCATACATAAGTTGAAACTGGTTTGAGTTGCTGGAAACTGTTACAAATATCTACCTCAAACCTGTATTTACAAGAAAAAAATTACTTCAATAAAAACGACTGCACTTTAAAACCTTACAATTGCCCCACCCAATACATTCAAGCCATACACCGGATAATTTTTCCAGCGCTCGTATTTATTGTTGAAAAGATTATTTACATCCATCCAAACACTTATCTTTTTTGTGACGGCTAACTCTGCCCCAATGCTCAAATCCGCACCGCCACCCAGGGTATTTTTGCTGCTGTTTTTTTGCAGGTAAGGACTGCTGCTGAACGCCCAAAAATCGCTTTTTAGCAACACCTGTTTAAAAGCCCCCCAACGGATCGAACCAGTAATTTCAACTGGTACTGTACCCCACGCCCGTTCATTATCCTTCATGCCATTATAGCCATTAAAAGTAAGTCCACCGGTAATGGTAAATTTGTCCTGGTTTATAAAACTCATATCGCCATGTATTCTAAAATCATTTACCCGTCTATCATTACTAATGATAAAACTGTTGCCCAACGCTGTGTCATTGATAAAGAAATTCATGTTATGAAAAGTGATCCAGGAGGCTTTGGCACTAAAGCTAAAATGCTTTCCCACTGTAGCTTTCAAACCGCCATAAAGCTCAGTCTCTTTGGTATTTTGCTGTTGCGAAATGGTTTGCAACCATGGATTAATTGTAACTAAATGCTGGTAAGTATTCTTTGTGATAGTACCCACTAACCCAGCCTGTAATAAAAAAATTTTGTCTGCTATTTTAAATTCTCCGTAAATATTTGGCAACACATTCAACTTGCCATTGTCCCAGGTGGGTGATACGCCTGCATGAATATTGAATGCAGGTTTTGCATACACCAGTTCCGGAGCCAGTTGATACACATTGTTATTGATTTTGACATTGCTATCCAGATTTTTCGAAGAGTAAGAAGTAATGTTAGCAGCTACAGACAACTTAACTGAAAACGTTTCATCAAATGTTTTTGACAAGGGTACAGCTAACAGCAAACTGTTTTCTGAAAGTCGCCCAGGACTGTTAAAAATGTTTACAGCAATATTGGGTTTGTAATTGATACCAATTTCGGTTTCGAGTTTATTTTTGATAGCAGCAGATAAATTGATTTGCTGAAAACTTTGCAGTACCGCTTCTTTGGTAAAGCTATAAAGTTGGTGATCGTAGCCATACAAATGAAAATCCTGCTGGGTAAATCCAAGGCTGCCGGATATTTCGTTGGTGGGTGTAAAATAACTGCCTGCTGCTTTGATATTCATACCAGAATAATCCTGATTTTTAATTGGCCCTTTAGAAGATATATAATCTGCATAAACATTTACCAATGCATTTTTTTCATCCCCAAAACTAAAGCCTGCATTGATGTAAGGCGTTGAATAATTTCCAAAACCGGCCTTCAAAAAGTTTCTTATACCCAGGTTAAGTGAAGTATCCTGCGTAAGTGCCAAAGGTTTTAAAGATCCGGGCTGATAAGTATAAAAAAGATTTTGCGATGGTATATTGTAAGGCATTAAAACCTTTGCCGTATCTGCTGTAAGATTGGTGGCAGAAAAGTTTATTTTAACTGCATTGCGTAACACAGGTTTGTAGCTCGAAGTTATATCTACCGTTTGCTTTTTTGTGCTGTCTTTTTGCGCCACAGCCGTTGTTACACTGCAACCAACCAATAGGAGGAAAAAGAAATATTTTATAGTATGCTTCATAATTTGCTTTAATAATGTTGGCCTGTTGTTAATGCGGATTAAATTTTAGAACTAAGTTTTTCTTCTTCTTTTGCTTTGGCTAATTTTTCCTGCGCAATAATTTTTAACTCTGCAATAGCAGCATTAAGCGCTACACTTTCGTAGGTAGCTTTTGCATTGAAATAATCTTTTTGCTGTAAAAAAACATCGCCCAATAAAATGTACGACTTGGTAACCCAATAATCATAACTGCTGGTTTCCCGTATAACTGCCTGGGCTGCTTTTTCAGCCGCTGTAAAGTTGTTCAAACTAAATTGGCAGCTCGCTATTTCATACCTTGCCTCTGCACCCCATGCAGATTTATTTATACCTGCACAAGACTTGAATGCAGTGATAGCTCCGGCAAAATCATTGTTAGCCTGCAAGGATTTGCCCAGCACCAGGTTGGCAACCGATTTATCATCTGTACTGATTCCCTTTTTTGCCAGCAACTCTTTGGCTACATCATTTGCCTGGTTATAATCTTTTAATTGATAAAAGCTGCGAACCAAACCCCTTAAAGCTTCCAGCTGATTTTCCTGATTGATTGCACCGGCCTTTAAAGCAGTAAAATATTTTTTGGCATTGGTAAAATCTTTTATTTCAAAATAAGCAATTCTTGCGGCAGCCAAGGTGGCTCTTTCAAAATATTTGCTGAGCCCTTTATTACTTATGTTGCCATAGCTGTTGAGCGCATTTGCCCAGTCTTTTGATTTTGTATAACATTCGCCACGGAAAAAATTTGCTTCTAAAGCAAAGGCTCCGGAAGGATATTGAGACAGATAATTATTGAACCCTGCAATAGCAGTTGCACAATCATTGCTATTGTATTTTATTTCCGCTGCAGTGTAGGTAAGCGAATCCGCTTCGCTCACAGAAATATTTTTTCCGTTTTTGCGCATTAACTCCACATACTCGTTGGGCTTACCGTCTTCTACGTAAATATTTTTAATATTATCCAGCGCTTCATCAGCCTCTGCAGATTGTGGATATTGTTGTATTAAAATTTGGTAGTTACTTAGCGCCTCAGCATTTTTATTTAAATTATAATAACTAAGGCCCAGCTTTAAATAGGCCGCAGGCTTAATGCCACCAGCGTTGGTTATAATTAATATGTTTTTTAGGTAAGTGATAGCCTCTGTAAACTTTTCCTCAGCCATATAGCTATTGGCAATTTCCATATGGGCATCCGGCACTAAGCTACTTTTGGGATATTGGCGGATAAGGTTATTTAAAGTTGTTATTTTATTTGCCGCACTTTTAACGCCGGCAATCATAGCCTTTTGAAACAAAGCATAATCACTTTGCGGCAAAGCATTATTGAGTACATTATCGTACATCACATTTGCTTTTGCAAAATCCTTGTTCATAAAATAGCAGTCGGCGCTGCGGATGTAGGCATCCTGTTCCAATGTAGTTGCGGTGGTATTTGATTTAGCAATTGGTTCAAAATAGATTACAGCCTGCTTGTAATTTTCTTTCTTTAACCAGCTATAACCAAGGTTATATTTTGCCGTAAACAAATTGGCTTCGCCTTGTGCAGCAACGCCACTTTGGAGGTAGGTTGATAAAAACTTTATCGCCTCATCATAACCGGCGGTTCTAAACGCAATTTCGCCTTTCCAGAAATTGGCGTACGCTGTAACGGAAGAATTTGGTAGCTGGTTGATCTTTGTAAATAACTCATCCGCCTTTAAAATTTGTTGGTCGTTCATATACTCAACTGCCCTGCCATACAATATTCTTGGATAAATTTTTTGCATGGTAGCTGTAGGCTTTGCAAACGATTCGTACAATACCAATGCATCACTAAAATTGTTGGTGTTGGCGAGTAAACTAACCAGAATTTCTTTGGCCTCCGTTGTATAGGCAGCTGCAGGATAGCTGGTAATAAATTGCTGCATTTCCTTCAACGCAATATCCTGGTAACCCAGTTCGTACGATAGCTTGGCATAATTAAACCGGGATATTTCCTGCTGTTGCTGGTTGCTGCTGTTAACTGCACAAAACTGAAAAGCGCTTCTGGCATTGGCCTTATCATTGATTCTTAAATAACAATCTCCCAGCAGGTACATAGAGTTTTGTCCCAATGAATCTTTTTCGTTGCTTAATTGTTTCAGGCCTTCAATTGCTTTATTTATTTGATTGGATTCGTAATAACAATAGCTTAATTCGTACAAATCTTCCTTACTTACTTTGGAGCTGTTTTTTACATAATATTCCAGCAGGGGCAATGCTTTTTTAAAATTCTTTCTTTCAAAATAAATCTGTCCCAGTAGCTGTTTCATTTCCTTTTCATAATACAATCCTCCCCTGCTGAGTAAGCTTTCCCCATAACGTAACGCCTCATTTTTTTTATTCTGAAAGTAAAATATTTCGGCAATGTAATAGGGAACTACGTCTTTGTAATCATCCTTGTTTTCTACCAGCTTAAATGATTGTAAAGCATCGTCATATTTATGATCGTAGAAGCTGATAAACCCATGGTAATAATTGGCAGGAATAAAATATTTACTTGCGGGCAATTGGTGAATTTCGTTGAACAGCGGCCTTGCTTTATCAAATTGTTTAAGGTTAAAATAACAATAGCCCATCTCAAACTTAGCATCAGCTATTTCTTCATTGCTGATATTATCGAGACCTGCATATTCGTAATTGTAAATTGCTTTTTGAAATTCATCTTTTTGAAAATAATATTTTCCCAGGTGATAACTCATCAGTTGCGAACGTGGTGCATTGTTTATCCAATCGATATATTGAGTGGCCTCTTCAGCGGCAACCGGCAATAGGAGTTTAAGCCGGCAAACGATGTAATAATAATTAACATCATCGTATAAATAAGTGGCATTGGTTTTTTGATTGTCTTGCTGCTGTTGCTTTACCGCCTGCAACAATGGATAGGCCAACGCATACTGCTGCTGTGTAAAAAGCTGTTTGGCTTCTTTAAAATCTTTTTCAGCATCTATAAATAAATGTGTTTGTTGAGAAAAAGCTGCACCGGATAAAAACAGCAAAAGGATATAAGCACCCAAAAATTTATTAATCATAAGTATTGTATCATTGATTTTTGCAGATTGTAAAATTAGCTATATTGATTGCCTGTGCAAACACCATTCCAAACCATTTGTGCATAAGTGGATAACTACTATTTTATTAGTCTGGTAGTTAAGCGGCATAGGCATTCTCTTAAATATGTTTAGAGGGCATAATTGTTTAGCTGTTGGCCTAAATTACAAGCCATAAATAAATGAAACGAATGTACATTCGCAGTGCTGTTAATAAAAAGGTAAAGTAACCTGCTTGCTTTTTTATTCAAGTCAATTATTCTTAAAACCAAAAATAAAGTTCTATGAAAAAATTATTGTCAACAAAATATTCTGCAGGTGCGTTTAGCACGGCTGTTTTTATTTTAAGGATTACTGTTGGAGCCTTAATGCTAAATCATGGTTATTACAAACTGGTTCACTTTGCAGACATGCAACCTAAGTTTATAAATTTTTTAGGGTTGGGCAGTACGGCCTCTTTATCCATGGTAATTTTTGCCGAGTTTTTTTGTTCAGTGTTTTTAATATTGGGCCTGTTTACACGGCCTGCTTGCATTCCTTTAATTATCGCCATGGGAGTTGCTTTGTGGAAAGCCCATCATTTTCAAGTTTTTGGAGACGGAGAAAAAGTTACCTTTTATTTGTGTGCATACGTTACGTTGCTATTGGTTGGACCGGGCAAAGCCAGCCTGGATAGTATGATGGGGAAATAGTGGTGGGGGGTGTGAGTGGTCAATGGTCAATGGGAGTTTTGAGTAGGAGTTGTGAGTGGTTGTGAAATATTGAACGCCTGTTAACTATCGGGTGTTTCATGTGGCAATGTCATTAATTTAAGAAGGTAAAAAGGTTATTAGATTTATTTTTCTGTTTTCTACTAAGGTTTTTCTTTAACCTTAGTAGAAACATATACATATTGCAGTAAACCTTATTACCTTATTTGCACTTACTGTATTTAACTTAATTACACTGCCCGTGTGGGTTGATGCTTAACGTATAACTGGTAAAAAAAAAGGGGTTCCCTGTTTTTGGTTGTTTGTGATTGTGTAAGTAAAGCCGAAAAAAGATAATTTAGCTGAACGGCTGGCGGATAGCAGCGTAAAGCCCACAGCTGAGGGGCTGCAGGGCTGGCTTTGTGGCGAGGACTTGCAGCGGATAGCCGCTTTAAATGTCGGGTTTAGCTTTTTTGCTGAACGCCCCAAAAAATAAATTGGATTATTTTTTTTGAATGCGATAGTACGTAACCTGCACTGTTTAATAATATAAAAAATGTTTGTAACAGAAACACAAATTAGAATTCATTACGCACTCACCGATCAGATGGGTGTGGTGTATCACGGCCATTATGCCCAGTTTTACGAAATTGGAAGGGCGGAGGCTATGCGGCAAATAAATTATTCTTACAAAGACATAGAGGCAATCGGTATAATTATGCCCGTGGTAGATATACACAGCCGGTTTTTACGTCCGGCAAAATACGAAGACCTGATAACCGTGAAAACCATTTTGAAAGAATTACCCATTCATCACAAAATCATGTTTCATCATGAAATATATAACCAACAGGATGAGTTGCTGAATACCGGTGATGTAACCCTTTATTTTATACAGGCAAAAGGAATGAAGCGATGTGAGATGCCGGATGATTTGAAAGAAAAACTGGCGGGGTATTTTCCAAAAATAACCGACTAAATACCTCGGACTGTTTTTATAGAACAACCTGTCATTAAATCAACCTGCAATTAAGCAGGGCGTTCTGCCTGTTTTTCCATCAATTCACCTATTTTTGCCCACCTAAAAATTAACAATACATATATATGGACAAGTTGTTTTACGTAGTTCCGGCATTGGGCGTTGTAGGCCTTTTGTACACTTTTATCAAGTTTGCCTGGGTATCTAAACAAGATGCCGGCAACGAAAGAATGAAGGAAATTAGCAATTATATTGCCGAAGGTGCAATGGCTTTTTTACAAGCTGAGTATAAAATCCTTACCTATTTTGTAATTATTGGTGCCTTATTATTGGGTATAATGGGTTATAGCAATGAGAACAGTCACTGGAGCATTGCATTGGCATTTGTGCTGGGTGCTTTTTTTAGTGCGTTGGCGGGTTTCATTGGTATGAAAGTAGCCACCAAAGCCAATGTACGTACTGCACAGGCTGCCCGTACCAGTTTAAGTAAAGCACTGTCTGTATCTTTTACAGGCGGTAGTGTAATGGGTATGGGTGTTGCCGGTTTGGCAGTGCTTGGGCTTGGAGGTTTATTTATTATTTTAAAAATGGTTTTTGCGCCGGATTCAGCGGTTGATAGCGTGGAGATGGAACGTACTATTGAAATATTAACCGGTTTTTCTTTAGGTGCTGAATCTATTGCCTTGTTTGCAAGAGTGGGTGGTGGTATTTACACAAAAGCGGCTGATGTGGGTGCAGATTTAGTAGGTAAAGTAGAAGCTGGTATTCCTGAAGATGATCCACGTAATCCTGCTACCATCGCAGATAATGTGGGTGATAATGTGGGTGATGTGGCAGGTATGGGTGCCGATTTATTTGGCAGTTATGTAGCTACTGTTTTAGCAACAATGGTTTTAGGAAGAGAAACTACCGCAATAGATGCTTTTGGTGGCTTATCTCCAATTTTATTACCGATGCTGATTGCTGCCATGGGTATTATATTTTCTATCATTGCTACCTTTTTTGTACGCATTAGCGACAGTGCTGGTTTAAGCACTCAAAAAGTACAAAACGCTTTAAACATGGGTAACTGGGGTAGCATGGTTTTAACGGCAATTGGTTGCTATTTTTTAGTGAATTTTTTATTACCGGATACGATGACTTTGCGTAACCATGAGTTTACAAAAACAGGCGTGTTTGGTGCCATCATGGTGGGTTTAGGAGTAGGCACATTAATGAGCATTATTACAGAATATTACACAGCCATGGGCAAGCGCCCGGTAATGAGTATAATTCGGCAAAGTGCTACCGGCCATGCTACTAATATTATTGGCGGATTGGCAGTTGGTATGGAAAGTACTTTATTGCCTATTTTAGTTTTGGCTGCAGGTATTTATGGCTCTTATGCCTGTGCAGGTTTATATGGTGTGGCCATAGCCGCAGCGGGTATGATGGCAACAACTGCCATGCAATTGGCCATTGATGCTTTTGGTCCTATTGCTGATAATGCGGGAGGTATTGCAGAGATGAGTGAGTTGCCTGCTGATGTTCGTGAAAAAACTGATATTTTAGATGCTGTTGGAAATACAACCGCTGCCAGTGGTAAAGGATTTGCCATTGCATCTGCAGCATTAACAGCCCTGGCTTTGTTTGCAGCATTTGTAGGCATTGCAGGTATAGATGGAATTGATATTTATCATGCAGATGTGTTGGCTGGTTTGTTTGTGGGTGGCATGATTCCGTTTATATTTTCTTCGCTTGCTATTCGTGCCGTTGGTGAAGCAGCCATGGCCATGGTGGAAGAAGTTCGCCGGCAGTTTCGCACCATTCCCGGCATAATGGAAGGTACCGGCAAACCGGAATATGATAAGTGTGTGGCTATTTCTACAGAAGCCTCTTTAAAAAAAATGATGTTACCCGGGGCAATCGCTTTGTTATCTCCCCTCATTATTGGTTTTATTTTTGGACCCGAAGTATTGGGTGGATTTTTGGCTGGTGCTACCGTAAGTGGTGTATTAATGGGCATGTTCCAGAACAATGCAGGTGGTGCATGGGACAATGCTAAAAAATCATTTGAAAAAGGTGTGGAAATAAACGGAGAGATGTACTACAAAAAATCTGATCCGCATAAAGCATCCGTTACAGGCGATACAGTGGGTGATCCGTTTAAAGATACCTCGGGACCATCTATGAATATTTTGATTAAACTGATGAGCATCGTTTCGTTGGTAATTGCTCCTACCCTTGCAAAAATTCATCACGATAAAATTCAGGCCAATAGAAAAGCCCAGCTGGAAACAATTATGAAAATGAGTGGTGGAACAACAGTTGTAGAACAAAAATTGATTAAAATGATTGACAGTATGGGAGTGGAAAAAACCACCGTAACAGTAACCAATGGAACGGTTGGTACTGATGGTGATTTTGTTTACAACACAGGTAAAGAAATAACCGTACCACTTCCAAACGATGCACAAATAAGTATAGGTGAAAACAGTGGCCTTTACAAATTGCATGAATTGATAAA
>JANYCA010000139.1 GCA_025360525.1 Chitinophagaceae bacterium
TTTTGTACAAAGTTATATAACCCACGGCTGGCTTCAGTTATAGCGATGCTGCCGATTTTAGTCCAGATGGTGGTATTGTAACTTATTTCAATTTCAAATTCACCTGCATTCAATACAGGTGTAGCAATCTGCCATTGTACCAATGCAGATATTTTATTGATGAACGAGGCTTTTACATCAATGAATTTCACCGGGAGTGTTCCAAATAAAAACGGTGTGGGCACATTCTCACCCACATCTCCTGCATTGCCGTTTTTGTTGGGATCTGTAACCGTACTGTCTCCGTTGTTGGATGAATCTGCAATAGATACGAGGCTGTTAATATCACCTCCGCCAATCTCGGCTTTTGCAATGGCACTATTTAAATAAGTTGTAAAGCCATTCAAATTAGTAAGCCTGCAGCTAACCTGAATTTTAAAAAAATAATCACTGTTGGTTAAAATTCTGTTGGGAAGATTTTGACCGGAAATTAATAAGTTGGTGTTGGTAGTGCCGTTATACAAGGGATTTAATATAAGCCCGGCTGCATTGGAACCGGGTACAAAAACGGCGCTTACATTGGAGACATTAGCCGCACCAAAGGGAACAGAAAGATCATCAGATAACCCGATATTATTCAATAACACATTGCCCAGATTTTCAGCATATATTTCGTAAGTAAGGTCTGCAGTATTGCTGTTTATTTTTGTACTGTTTACTAATTTTTTAGTGCACCCAACGGACGGCGTAACGCTGGTATTGTCAATGGGCAGCTGCCCGTTTTGAAAAGCCTTTTCTGCACCCAATACATTGGTTGCAATATTGTAATCGTAATAATAGCAGGCATTGGTAAAGTCGGCACCGGTTAGTTCCAAAAGACCGTTGAGGTAGGCAATGCCATAACAATCTTTAGGAAGTGTTTGTAAATAGGTAGCAGTTGCAGTTGTATTTGCGCTGTAGTTATTTATTTCATACAGTTGACTGATGCCATTTCCCAGGCAGGCAAACATTCTGCCATTGGGTAAAATTGTAAGATCGCCGCTGGCAATGGTATTGGGAGAGCGGCCGGCAGGAAATTGTAGGGTTCTTGTGTTGATAACAATGCCCGTATTTACATCAAATTTATCGAGACTACATTGCCCGGTAGTGGGGTTGTAGTTTGAAAGTGACCAAAGATCTCCATTATTATCAAACTCAAAATTATTACTAACATAGCTGTAGGAATAGGTGGGCGTTACCGGGATAAAAAGAGGGCAGGTAATATTTACAGGCAAGCCAATATCAAGTACCCATATTTTTGTTTGAATGTTGTCTCTTACGTCAGCAACATACACTTTATTGTTTGCAGGATTGTAGGCAATAAAAACACTGTATATACTAGCTGTTTGTGCTGAAAGATTGCAGTTGGCTAATAAAACCGGGCTCCCGGTTAACGGGTTTTTTATCATCGAGAACCAGGGCAGGCTGCTGTTATTACAGGCGCTGCCTCCAAAATTTACCAACACGGAGTTTTGAGCCCTTGAAAAATGGCAACATAAAACAAGCGCAAATACAAACAGGTTTAATTTTATTGCAGCAAATGCTTTCATAACAGTTAATTAAAAATTGGCTAACGAAATACCATACCCATTGTTATAGAAAATTTGGGTAGTAATTAAGTTTTAGCAAGAGGATATAAGGATAGGTGCGATGAATAATTGCATCGTAAATATAGGTTTTAAATGGCTGTTATAAATCAGTTGCTTATCCTGATTAGTTTATGATGTATTTATAAGTACTTTAACCACAATTTTTCCCTTAATAAAGATGCAATATTTAATCATAATATTTTTAGCGGATTACCGCCAGAATTCAACGGGGGCTTTTTTGCAAAACAATTTCAAAAATAAATGCGGTCTTAAAATATTCATTTTGAAAAAAAGCGAGGCAAATGCTGTATGGCTTGGATTCAACAACAAACTTTATTTAAATTTCCTGATTTATAATTTATCGCTACAGCTGCCGGATAAATCCATAATAGAACCGCTGCAGCAACCGCCTGTTTTCCGTAATTATTTCGCCTTGCGCCTGCAAACCTTCCTAAACTGTACCTGCTTATGGTAGCTTGTTTGCAACCCCTGTGGCAATAATACTTTTGCTGCATAGTCACTGTCGGTAGGGATGTTTGAGATGAATGCAATACTGCCTTTTATACTGCCATATTCCTGAAATGGATAAGATGGAAATTTAAGCATCACTTCCTGACCTGTTTTTACTTTACCAAGATTTGTTTGAGGAATATATACTTCAGCATAATATTGAGCATTGGCGGGGTTTACAAAACAAATGATTTGATTTAGTTGCAACTGCTGGTTTTCCTGTTAAAATGTAGCAAATGTAATGCTACCACTTACCGGAGCAGTTAGCACATACTTTTTCTTCCAATCCGCTATTTGGCTTTACTCCTAGGTCGGTGTCCTCTCCGACCTGTAGCGAAAAACAGGGATGAGTTTGAGAAGCTTACATATTTTGGTGAAGTATTTTAACAGAGGATGTGGCCAGTGATGACACCGGACCACGTGCGAAAAGTTTTTCAATTATAGAAAATATACCAACCACTCAAGCAGAGTTTTTTGCTGAATTACAGTAACCAACCATGGAAGCAGAGTTTTTTGCTGAATTACAATCACCAACCATGGAAGCAAGATACATAAGGAATTTGTCTACTCATCCACAGAACATACTTTGTATAAATCAAGCTGGGCTATATACACATTCAACTCTGACTGCGAATAAAATTCACGACTTTTCAATGTGCTAACTGCAGTTTGTTCTGCTACTATTGCTTTCGGTTTATTTTTTGCAAGCCAGCACCACCATGCCATTAAATGGTAATATCTGGGCATATTGACGATTTCTGGATAGGGAGTCTGATCAATTTTCATCCGATATGCATCAGCACCTAACTCATAAATTTCTTCGGGAAGGTTTAATTTATCTGAATATGATTCTATCGCACCAATAATTGCTTCAAAAGCAGGAGCTTCGTAGGTGGGTGTCACCATTGCTACTTTACCGTACTCATAAGCCTTTTGCGTATTGGTTTTGAGTAAAGAAGAAAACGTATTAAAAGCAATAAAGGGTGCGTATTTCAGCCTAGGCTCCTTCATAACAATTTCATTGATCGCTAAAAGGGCAGCATCCGGTTTCCCAATGTAATCCTGCTTAAAATAATCGCCTCCATAAATCATCAACTCGTAATTTAATGAATCATCCAAATTTGCTAAATACTTATTCAAATTCCGTTTGGCCAAAGCCTGTTTAATATCCCAGGTATAATCAAGTATTTTAGGAATAACCTGTTCAAGATCTTTCGGATGCCCAATCCACGCAACCTTTCCATCCTCATTTACAATAATGGTTTTGGGAATACCATCATTTCCTGAACCCTTCACCCAATAAGTCTCCATAAATTTATTTTTATCTGCTGCTACACTATAGTCCATGAGGTCGCCCATCTTGTTCATAAAACTTTTTACTTTTTCAATATGCATATTTTTTTCATACACATCAATACCTAAAACTATTATCTTATTTCTGTATTGGCGAGCCAAGGTAGATAGATGGGGCGTTGCTGCTATACAAGGCTTACACCAGGTGGCCCAAAACTCCAGCACATATACTTTGCCTTTTTCGAAAGTCTGAATTGGGTTGCCTTTTAACCATTGACTTACCTCTAAACCTGGCGCATCATCACCAATATTCAATGGAACTGATTGGGAATTTTGGGCGAAGCTAGAATATATAGTAATGGATAATAGCACTAACAAATTAAATTTTGCTATTCCAATTAACTTCAATTGCATATTTGATTTTTGTAACTATAAATAAAAAAGGGACTCTACGGAATAAAAAACTAAAGGTAAAGCGCTTAATTTTTTATGAAAAAAGTAAAAATACCGCAGTATTAAAAATATAAATACTGCGGCAAAAACAGGATAATTATCAATAGACTGCAATGCAATAGCATTTGCCAGTAGTTGTCGTTAGGCGACAATTTCCAGAATGATTATCAGTTGTTTTACAAGTACCAGAACAAGCTGAACCACAACCTGACCCATCACCGCTACCTGCCATAATGTTTTTCATCTCAGCCCTGCTGAGTTTGCCTTGAATATTTTTAAGGCTCATTTTTTGTGTTACCATTTTTTAAAGTTTTTTAAGTAATTAAAATTGTTTGTGCCTTAGCTTTTAGCATCAAAGGCTTTGGCCGCCCCGCAACTAATGTGGCCACATCAGTTTAGTTCCGCAGTGCTTTTCTATTGGGGAACTATTCCAACAAAAAATATTATGAATCGAGTTTATGAGGCATGAACGAATACCTTACCCACATTTTTTTCTCTTAATAAAGATGCAATTTTTTATATTAATATTTTTGGCGGAGTACCGCCAAAAATTAACCGGTGTTTTTTTGGTAATACAACTCGAATGATAAATGGGCTCTTGGAATATTTATTTTGAAAAAAAGTGAGGCAAATGCTGTATGGCTTTAATTCACCAACAAATTTTATTTAAATTTCCTGATTTATCGCTGCAGCTGCCTTATAAACCCATAATAGAACCGCTGTAGCAACCGCCTGTTTTCCGTAATTATTTCGCCTTGCGCCTGTAAACCTTCCCTAAACTGTACCTGCTTATGGTAGCTTGTTTGCAACCCCTGTGGCAATAATACTTTTGCTGCATAGCCACTGTCGGTAGGGATGTTTGAGATGAATGCAATACTGCCTTTTATACTGCCATATTCCTGAAATGGATAAGATGGAAATTTAAGCATCACTTCCTGACCTGTTTTTACTTTACCAAGATTTGTTTGTGGAATATATACTTCAGCATAATATTGCGCATTGGCGGGGTTTACAAAACAAATGATTTGAGTTAGTTGCAACTGCTGGTTTTCCTGTAAAAATGTAGCAAATGCAATGCTACCACTTACAGGTGCAGTTAGCAAAAACTTTTTCTGCCAATCCGCTATCTGGCTTTTAAAAGTATTAAGCGTTTGAAGAAAAATATTTTTTTGTTGTGCAATGGTGTTTTCCAGTTCGGCTATCTCTTTTTGCTTTTCATTTTGCTGTGCTTCGTTGCCAATAATGGCAGCATTAATTTGGGGAAGACTAAGTTGTTTACTAATAAGTTTTGATTGTTCATTCCGGAAATCAACATCAGAAATTACTCTATCTGTATTTAATGATTGATTGGCAGCAAACGTTTTTTTAGATAGTTCAAGGTCTTGTGTATTTAAACCTTTTTGCTGTAACAAATTGCTATCCAAAGCCTTCAAAAAAACTATATCTCTTGTAAGCATTGTTTTTTTACGTAGATAAAAACCTCCGGAAATTGAATTACGAAAACTGATAAATGATTGCAAAAAGGTTTGATAAGCCTGCTGTAGTTCGCCTAAGTTTTGCCAGGAAGCATTCAGGTATGGTAATAGCTTTTCTGTTTCGTTATTGCTGATAATGGCTTCCATGCTGTCCATACTTTTAGCAAGACTAATTACTTCCTCATGGTTGGCGGTGCTTTCCATATAACCTACGATACTTCCACTAAGCACTTGTGTTCCTTCCGTTGCAAAAAGTTTGATGAGTTTGCCCGACGCTTTAGTTACAATTGTTTTAGGGGCATTAATGGAAGTTAAAGTTGCTTTGGCAATAACTATATCCGGGTACTGAATAAACCAGCATATAGCTGCCAGCAATAGTAACAAAAACAGAAAATAAACAGTCCCCCATCTTACAATGGTTGGAAGCCGCTTGCTAATGATTTCAGTAATCTCATTTCCATGATCATCAAAACTATTCTTTGTGAAAGAATTAATATAAGATGCTTCAAATTCAGGTGATTGTATCAGGTTGTCCGTTGCCAAGTTTTTTTTTTATTGCCGTGTAGGCTTTTAGACCTTTTAAATTATCGACTATCTAATTGATAAATAGATGTCTTAAATCGCTTTCTTTTTGGTTGCTTCAAATCATTTTATGTTAACAAAATTTAGTTGCCCAACTCCAATTGATTTTTTACCAATTCATAATATTTCCCTTTTTTTAATGCCAGTTCAGTATGTGTGCCTTCTTCTACTATTTCCCCATTTTCCAGCACCACTATTTTATCGGCATTTTTTACGGTGCTTAGTCTGTGTGCTACCACCACTACTGTTTTATCAGCAAAAAATTGCTGCAGGTTTTCCAATATCAGTTTTTCGTTATTGGCATCCAGTGAGTTGGTAGCTTCATCAAAAAAAATAAACCGTGGGTTTTTATACACTGCCCTTGCAATAGACAATCTTTGCTTTTGTCCGCCACTTATTCCGTTTCCTTCTGCACCCAGCTTTGTATAAAAGCCCAATGGCAACGATTCTATAAACGATAATATATTGGCAGTTTTGCAGGCATTTACCAGGCGTTCCGTATCTACCTTATCATCTGTAACAGTAATATTTTTGCGGATATTATCATTAAAAATAAAACTGTCCTGCATTACTGCACCACATTGGCTACGCCAAAATTTTGGGCTGATGGTTTTATAGTTTATACCCCTTACACCTGCGCCTGAGGAGGAGTCAATAGTCACCCCAAATTTTATTTCCCCTTTATAGTTGTCGTAAAACCGAAGCAGCAATTTCAGCAGCGTTGTTTTACCACTGCCGCTCATGCCTACAATAGCGGTTACTTTCCCTTGTGGTATGGTTAAATGTATATTTTTTAGTACTGGCACATTACCTGCACCAGGGTAAGTAAAAGAAAGATTGCTAATAATAATATTTTTTTCCGTTGGCAGGTAATGGCTCAATTGTTTTTGCATGGGTTCTTCCTCTTCCAGCGAATGAATATCATTTAACCTTTCCAGCGAAATTTTTGCATCCTGTGCCTGCTGGCTAAAGCCTACCAATTGCTCTATTGGGCTATTTAGCTGACCAATAATGTATTGAATGGCCAGCATCATACCTAAAGTAAGGCTGCCATCAATTACCAATTTGGCGACCACAAATGTTATCAAAATATTTTTACCCTGGTTTATAAAAAAAGTACCCACCTGCTGGTATTGTGTAAGCGACAAACTTTTAAAATTTAGTTTAAATAAACCTGCCTGCAAGCCTTCCCATGCCCAGCGGTAAGTATTTTCTGCGTTGTTCAATTTTATCTCCTGCATACCATATACCAGTTGCATGGTAGCGTTGTTTTCTTTGCTGGCAATGGCAAAACGCTGGTAATCCAGTTTGCGGCGGTATTTTAAAAAAAACTGAATCCACAGCAGGTACAAGCAACTGCCTACAGCAAAAATTATAAAAATGCTTACGTTATAACTAAGCAGCACCAGGGAAAATATTAGCAGGTTAAACAGGGAGAAAAAAGTATTTAATGCAGTGCCGGTTAAAAAACTTTCTATGCGGTGGTGATCGCCAATGCGCTGTATAATATCGCCGGGGTGTTTACTGTCAAAAAACTGCATAGGTAGCTTTAGCAGTTTTGCCCAAAAGCCAGAAAGCAAGGAAATATTTATTCTTGTACTTATGTGGAGTAAAATACGGCTGCGGATAAACTCTACTACTGTTTGAGAAAACAACAGCATTAATTGTGCAGCTAAAACTATCTGAATAAAATTAATATTTTGTGTGCTGATACCGGTATCAACAATACTTTGTGTGAGGTAGGGAAAAATTAATTGCAACATGCTGCCTATAAGCAGCCCAAGTAATATCTGGAAGAAATAAGCCCTGTGTTCTTTTATATAATCGAATAAATATACCCAGCCAATTTTACTTTTTTGCATTTGTCCTTCATCTGCAAAATCCATTTGTTTAAATGCCGGTGTACTTTCCAGCAACAGTGTAGTTCCTTTTCCTGTTTCATTTTCTGTGGTGGATATCCAATGTTTCAAAAACTCCTCTTTGTTCAATGTAATTAATCCTTTAGCAGGATCTGCTATCATCAATTTCCTTTTTGAAGCGCTGGGTGCAAGCACCACAAAATGATACTGATCCCAATGTATGATGGCAGGCAATGGTGCATCATTTATGAGTTGTTCAAAACTTAATTTGGCACCCACTGTTTTAAGGCCGATACTTTCTGCTGCATCTGCAAGGCCCAGCATTGACACCCCCTGTTTGCCGTACTCAGATTTATTGCGGAGATAATCCAATGATATGGAACGGCCATAGTATTTCGCCACCATACGGAGACAGGTTGGGCCGCAGTCCATGGCATCTAATTGCAGATAGAGAGGGAATTTCAAATTATTTTTTTGCTATTATTTTCTTTCGTTTAAAATAAAATGTTTCTGGTATTGGTGCAAGCACATTCGGCTGTTTACATTCGGTTTTGTACCGTATCAAATTATAATACAGCCCTTCAAATTCATCTTTATAAATAATTCTCCCTTTATCCCACTTCACCTTATCCGTCATACCTTCTATAATAATAAAATCAAAAAATGCCCGTAATTTTCCTTCTGACTGAGCCTTCTTTACTACATAGGTCATACTTTGAATGTTGTCTGTAAAAGAAAGGATGTCTGCCCCTCTTTGTAATTCAACAAACAAAAAATTACACTCATCAAAGCAAAAGTGAGCGGCATTGCTGAACACCATTTTATAATCCTTGCTTTGCATAAACAAAGTGTTCATTTGCTGATTGTTTCTGAATAAACAAAATGTACCAGTCACAAAATCGTGACGACTGCTAATGATGTCGTTATTATGTAGGACCTCTTCGTTCATAAAATCACGTATGTTACCATACATAACATCTATATCACTGTGTCCCCAAAAATCATATCCCTTGGTAATCTCAGGAAAAATAAAACCGTAAGCCGGTTTAAAATCACATAGTTTATATGGGGTGTCAATACTTATCGAAAAGCCTAATTTTCTTGACGCAGTAGTTTTTATTTCTTCCAATGTTTTGTATATGATTTTTACATTTCCCGGCTTTTTAGATACCTCAATCAGGTTATCAGTAATAATCACAAAGTCAACCGTTGGGTTATAAGCACAGGAGTGCAAAAAATATGGCAGATACCAGGGGTACGGACCATACCAGCATGTAAGAAGAATAATTTTGTGATTGTGCATATCTTAAATGTTATACCTTACTCCTTTGTGTTTTATTAGCTATCCGTTTGGTTGCAGTAATGCCACTTTTCTTAAAATAAAACACATCGGGCATGGGATTTAATACAACCGGGTTTTTACACTTTTTTTTATACGTAATTAAGTTATAATACAGCCCTTCAAATTCATTTTTATAAATAATCTTTCCTTTATCCCACTTTATTTTATTTGACATGCCCTCAATAATTATGAAATCAAAAAACGCCCTTATTTTATTGTTTAACATTGCATTCCTTACCAAATAAGTCATACTGTGAATGCTGTCCGGAAAGTCAAATATGGAAGCACCCATTTGCAGCTCCATCATCAAAAAACTGCACTCATCAAAACCAAGGTATTCGGCATTGCTAAATACTTTTCTGTAATCCTTACTTTCCATAAGCAACGTATTTATTTGCTCATTATTCCTGAATAAACAAAAGGACCCTGCAATGGATTCATGGCGGCTGTTAATTATGTCATAGCTGTTTAAAAATTCCTCCGTAATAAAGCAGCGTATATTACCATATACGATATCAATATCGCCATAACCCCAAAAATGATAACCCTTAATTATTTCTGGAAACAGGAAAGCGTACGCCGGTTTAAAATCATTGAACTTGTAAGGGTGGTCTACATTTATAGAAAAGCCCAACTTTTGTAACGCAGCAGCTTTTATTTCCTCTATCGTTTTATAAACCACTATTACATTGTCTGGTTTATTTGATATTAGTTCCTTATTATCAGTAATTATGTAAAACTCAATTGTTGGGTTATGTAAACATGAATGAACAAAGTAGGGCAAAAACCAAGGGAAAGGTCCAGACCAACAGGTAAGAACACAGATTCTATAGTAGTTGATTTTATTGGCTCCCATACTTTTTCGCTTAACATAAATGTTCAGATGAAATATAAAATTTATTTGGCCTGAATTAAATCTTACGATTTTTCAGGAAATTAGAGAAAGAAAAAAGAACACTATTAACATATGCATAAGCGCTTATACCCAGATCAACTAATATTAAACTTATTAGACAACGGTCTACATATTGAGGAAGGTTCGATTTTAACTAAACACATACTTGGAATTTTCGCCTTCATTCATATTCACGAACCAATCTCACTAAAAAAATTATCCTCCAGCCTAAATATTCTCTCCTAAATTTTTGAATTAGGAATTTTTCTAATGCGCAATATCAAACAATTATTGGATAAGAAAAATGGTTTGTGTGAACACGAACCATCCTAGCAAAATCTAATTAGCAATGGCTTTATCTAATAATAATTTTAATTTGGGGTCACTTGGACGAGGGGCATTTCTAAGTTCGATATTGCCATTTATATCGATTAATAGATAATATGGAATAACCATATAGTTTAGCTCATTATCGAATTTTCGTGAGTCTTCAAGATTAATGAACCTATAATTTTCTGAAAACTTTATACCATCGCTTATAACAGCCTTTTTCCACCTGTTACTGTCTGTATCTAAAGAAATCTGAATATACTTTATTTTCTTATTTTCATTCGCAACATATAAGTTTTTCAAGGGTTGCATTTCTTTTCTACAGGGGATACACCAACTTGCCCAAAAATCGATGTAGACTATGTTATTAATATTATTAGAAATGACTTTGCCTAACGTAGTTAAATTATTATTTAAATCAACTAATTGAATTGTATCAAGTTTTATAGAAATCTTTTCAATTGTATCGGCTAAACTTTGCTTATAATAAAATAGCTTTTGTTTATACTTTGGTGAGTTAATTAATTTGTATGATGTATTTAATGCCAGCATTAATTCATTATTAATACCTCTCTTATTTTTAACGAAATCAATTATATCAGCTGTTAATAAATAATCTTTTAGATGGGGTGGGTATTTTAAAGCATCTCTTTGTAATGCCTGGTATTCTTTTAAATTATACGTTTTTTCTATTCCATTCATTGACATCCTGTGCAACTTCAACAACGCTGATAAAAAAGCATAAGAACCTGTATCTGCATTTGCGATTAATTTCTGTTTTATTTGCTCTCTTTCGTTTGGTGATAAGTTATAAATATCAGCAGTTGAAAGACGATCCAGATAATTATTCGCCCAATAATTATATAAATCATTTAGCACGTATTTTTTATACGAATTTGTATATTGAGACCCCTTTAAAGAGAGGACGAATTGCTCTTTGATTTTGTTGTAATAAACTGTTAAGTCATCTCTATATTTAATGATTTTATTTTTTGTATACGGCAGGGTGCTTGTAGGGAAATTTTTGCTTAACCCCATATACTCATTTCTAAAAATAGTATAATATTGGTAATTGGTTTTGTTACTGCCTGAAACAATTACAGTGTCTTTATAAATTTTATCTGTGTTTTCAAGTACAATATATTTTAAATTAATTGAATCACCTGGTGTCACATACACCTCTTTTAAAAAGAATAGCATTAAGCGGGGTTCAGTTAGAGTGAAAATTGCTTTAAAGTTTCCAGTTGTGCTGTCATATAAAATGAAATCAAATTCTTGCGGTTTTTTGTCAAGAAAATCAGGTATTAAAATATCAACGGGTACTGCACTGAAACCAGTTCCTTTTAAATTTGCTGTAATTATTACCTGGTGTGGGTTTTTAATGCTTGGTCTGGCAAATATATTTGAATGCCAACTAAAAAGAAACCACACTAAAGATGTCACTTGTAGTTTTAATATCATATCATAAATTTATAATAGTATTAAAAGCATTGTTAAATGGATACAAAATTGAATATCACCTAAGTATCTATTCTACTAAAAATCTATACCAAGTAACAATGCTTTTTAACACATAATCTGAAAAATAGACGACTAGGCCTAACAAGAAGCTGTACAACAATTAGAAGCACCGTTGCATTGTCCATAACCCCAGTTGCTACCCTGATGCCAGCAACAACGTCCGCCCGAATAACAAGCTGTATAGTTTCCGCCTGTGCAGGTATCGCCGCTTCCAGCCATAATATTCTTCATCTCAGATCTACTGAGTTTGCCCTGTATGTTTGCAAGGCTCATTTTTGTAATTCCCATTTTTTTAAGTTTTAAAAAGTAATAAAAAATTGATTGCACCTTAGTTTTTAGCGTCAAAGGTTTTGGCTGCCCTGCCACAATGCTGCAGCTTTGTGTAGTACCGCAGGGCTATTCTTTCAGGGTACTATTCCAAAAGAAAATACTGTAAGTCTTCAAGGCTGTATGCATCAGGAAGCTGTTGTCCGTTTACAAAAATTGTCGGTGTAAAGGCAATCCCCGCTGCCTTACACCATTTGTCCATCACCTCAAGCTTATTGCCCTGCTTTAATAATTCTCCGTTCATTGGATACTTTTTTTCAAACACAGCATATTCTTTGCTGTCGGGCAGATACCAGTCGTCTAATGCCTGTTTGGTTTTTGCTTCGTTCCCTTCTGCGGCAATTGCCAGCAGATGCCTTGCCGGTTTAACAGCAGGGTCAGTCTCATCATCAGGAGTGGTAAATATTATTTTTGCTTTTACATTTTTATTCTGCTCCAGCAAGGCCTCAATCTTTGGGTGTGCTTTGGCACAAGGCCCACAATATGGATTGCATACTTTTATAATGGTATTGCCTGCAGCAGGGTTACCAATATCAATGCCCAATCCTTCAGCAGACAATGTAATCTGCTTTTGTTTCTTTAAAAGCGTTTCAAATATTTCGGCATTAAATTTTATACGAAGGTATTCCCGTTTGGTATTTTTAGCTTCCTGCAAACGTAAAATATAAGGTTTTATGGCAAACCAAATAAATGGCGTCAATGCAAAAAGCAACAGGTAATTTGCTACTGGCAAAAATGAAAGTAGTGGTAATGGGTATAAAAAGTTATGTACAAATACATTGAGCCCACCCAACAGTAATAATGCCTGTACAGCAAGGCATAGAACACACCATTGCTTTGCAACACGCCATTGGTAATAAATTGAAAATACGGTATAAGGCAATGCAAATACATTTAGCCATCCTATTAAAGCAAAAACATTTGCTGCTGTGCCTGCTGCCAACAATAAAAGGAGTGTTCCGCTAAAATAAAAAAAGCCTACTTCGCTCCAGCTAAGCCAACTAAATAATTTTGAATGCTTACCGCTCAATATGGCATTGCAGTTGCCTTTTGCAATACCGGTACATACTTTTTGTAATAAAGGGTGGCTATTATCTATTTCGTACCAAAGCAATAGTGCAGTTACCACAACGCCTGCCAGTAAAATAACATACTGTAAATAAATGCCGGTGCTGCTTATATTGTTGTTAATAATTGTGCTGCCATTTAGGCCAATGCCTAGTACAATAAAAGATAGTATAGCTACTGCAAATATTGCAGTTATTGGTACAATTGTTTTAATAACCCCCTTTCTTTTATTAACCTTATAAGCAGCTTCCCCCGAATGTGCCGCAGGTTCGGCAATGAGGTAAACCCCATTCCATAGTTTTAAAAAATCTTTCTTTGCTACTAAAATTAACTTGTTAAAACTTTTATGGTAAAATTGAACAGTTGTATCAGTAACCGCCTTTACTATAGCAAGCGGGTTTTCCCTATCAATAGTTTGTGCAATAAATGGAGTGGGTAGTTCATCAATTTTGCCAACATCCATTTTCCCGGCAGCATTGGCAATATTCCATTGCTGTAGGGAGTCGCTTATACAAAGCATACTTGGCCAGTCTGGATGGTTTTGCAGTGTTTCATTTACAGTGGCATGATTTACTTTTATTTGCAGCAACTGTAAAAAACTGATAGTTGCTTTAACGTTTGGTTCGTATTGATTAAACATACCCTGTGTTATTTTTTTTGAAAAAACTGTGCAATGTTTTACCTATTACTACCGACAGACATTAAACGCTTTTCTTTTATCTATTAAAGTTGCACTATTTAATGTTAATAATTCTGGCGGATTACCGCCAAAATTAGATTACATGTTTTTTGTAACTGTTGTTTACATAATATTACATAGTATTTATGTTCAATTAAAACTCCATTGCTAATAATTTTTTATGCCCGATGATTTTAACCCTACCCATTACGAAAACGAAATCATATTTGCAGATGACTCTTCAATATTTAGAAATCTTTTAAGTGAAAAACTGTATGAATTAGATCCTTTTAACAAAATAACCGAGGCTGATAATGGAGAGCAGGTAATTGAAATAATCAAAAATGGGGTTATACCACAATTGGCAATATTAGACCTTAAAATGCCCTTAGTTGATGGGTATGAAACTGCCAAATGGATAAAACAATATGACCCTATAATTAAGATTTTGATTTTGACCATGTTTGACGATAAGATGGTGAAGGAATTAGCCCTGCAAAGTGGTGCCGATGCAGTATTAACCAAAAGTTCAAATATTTCTGATGTACAGGTTGCTATAAATGAACTTATAAACGGTAGTTTTCAACCTGCTTTAACTTATCCTCCATCTTTTACTACAATGGAAATTCAGTTATTAAAATATATGTGTACAGATTTAAAATTTGAAACCATCGCCTGTAAAATGAATGTTTCATTGAGGCATGTAGAACGCTTAAGGGAAAACCTTTTTAAAATATTTAAAATACAGGATAGAACAAAACTGGCAAGTCATGCAATAAGCAATGGCATTGTAATATTGAATTAAGTAGTGGTTTAAACAAATTGAATGGGCTTAATTGCAGCTCCAATTGCAAAAGTTATATCATTTATTTCCCCTCCCATAAATGCCATTTCCCCGTATCCCCTCTACCAACCCCATCATTTTTTATTCAGCGATGCGGCATAGTTTTGTGGCAGTAGGTTTTGAACAGCATTTATTTTATGGTCATTGATATTTTCAAATACATGGGTGAGCCATTGGATAGGGTTTACATTGTGCAGTTTGCAGGTGGCAAATAAACTGTAGCGCATGGCACTTCTTTGTTCTGCTTTGCGATTGCCTGCAAACAGGTAATTCTTACTACCAATGGCCACGGGGCGTACGCTGTTTTCTACCAGGTTATTTTCAATACGCAGGTTTCCATTGCCTGCATAAACCTTTAGTTTATTCCATTACAACCTGCTTGAAATGGCAACAACTTTTCGATTAGAAAAGTTGTTACTATTTTTAATTATCTCAGTAGTCGTTAAATCCCTAATCTTTCTTCTCAAAAAGTTCTTTTTTATCTACAACTTTTACCTTGTCTTTTTCTTTTAATTTTTTACTTACCACTTCATAGGGGCCGCTAACCACCTGGTCGCCTTCTTTAAGGCCATCTGTTATTTCAATATTGTTTATGTCCTGGATAGCAGTTTTTACTTTTACTTTTTTTACCATCCCTTCTTTATCAACAACAAATACCACCACCTCCAAATCCTCCATGCTGGTTGCTTTTTTTTGATCTATGGCATCGTCTG